>JANMDK010000077.1:0-3172 GCA_031376265.1 Pseudomonadota bacterium | reverse complement strand
CACGTGCATGGCACCGATAATGCGCGCTGCCTGATCGCGCTAACCCTCATGACCGGGCAGGTCGGTCGTCCGGGCACCGGGCTGCATCCGCTGCGCGGCCAGAACAACGTGCAGGGCGCCTCCGACTCCGGGCTGATTCCGATGATGTTCCCGGACTACCAGCGGGTGGACAACCCGGAAGCCAACAAGCGCTTCGAGAAACTGTGGGGCACCAGCCTCGACAAGAAGCCCGGCCTGACCGTCGTCGAGATCATGGACGCGGCCTACGCTGGCAAGGTCAAGGGCATGTACATCATGGGCGAGAATCCCGCAATGTCGGACCCGGACGTCGACCATGCCCGGCAGGCGATGGCCAAGCTCGAGCATCTCGTGGTGCAGGACATTTTCCTGACCGAGACCTGCTATCTCGCCGACGTGATCCTGCCGGCCACAGCATTCCCGGAAAAAGACGGCACGTTCACCAACACGGACCGCATGGTGCAGCTCGGCCGCAAGGCAATCGAGCCGCCCGGCGAGGCGCGCGAGGACCTTTGGATCCTCTGCGAACTGGCCAAACGCATTGGACTGGATTGGAAGTACGACCACCCGAAACAAGTGTTTGCCGAGATGCGCAAGGGCATGAATTCGATCGCCGGCATCACCTGGGAGCGTCTCGAGCGCGACTCCTGCGTGATCTACCCCTGCGAGAACGAAGGCGATCCCGGGCAGTCGGTCGTGTTCACCGATGTGTTCCCGACGGCCACCGGCCGCGCGAAGTTCGTGCCGGCCGACCTCATCTCGGCCGACGAGCGCCCGAACGACGAATACCCGATGGTCCTCATTACCGGCCGGCAGCTGGAGCACTGGCACACCGGGGCGATGACCCGGCGGGCGGCCGTGCTGGATGCGATCGAGCCGGAACCCGTGTGCTCGATCCACCCGCTGGACCTGGCGGGGCTCAAAGCCAAGCCCGGCGAGGTCATCACCGTGGAATCGCGGCGCGGCAGGATCTCGCTCTACGCCCGCGCCGACGAAGGCACCCCGCGCGGCGCCGTTTTCATCCCGTTCGCGTTTTACGAGGCGGCGGCCAACATGCTGACCAATCCCAAGCTGGACCCGTTCGGCAAGATCCCGGAGTTCAAGTACTGCGCGGTCAGGGTGACGCGCGGCGGTGAAGCTCCCGGCGACCCCGGCTATGGCAAGGGCAAGACCATGCAGGAAATGTACGGCTGAAAAAGCCGTCAGGTTCCCGCTTGATTTCTGTCAAGGGCGCGCTGGCCTCGGCGCCCCTATAGTTGCGCGCATCGAACCCCACAAAAGCCAGGAGACACTTTCATGCCGTCGGACATCGAAATCGCACAAGCGGCGAAAATGCAGCGCATCAACAAGGTCGCGCTGGAAAAGCTCGGCATCGCCGAAGAGCACCTCGAGCCGTACGGGCACACCAAGGCGAAAGTCTCGTTCGAGTATCTCGATTCGCTCAAGGACCGCAAGAACGGCAAGCTGATCCTGGTCACCGCGATCAGCCCAACGCCGGCCGGGGAGGGCAAGACCACCACCACCGTGGGCCTGGGCGACGCGCTCAACTACCTCGGCAAGAAGGCGGTGATCTGCCTGCGCGAGCCCTCGCTCGGGCCGGTGTTCGGCGTCAAGGGCGGCGCGGCCGGCGGCGGCTATGCGCAGGTCGTGCCGATGGAAGACATCAACCTGCATTTCACCGGCGACTTCGGCGCGATCCAGCTGGCCAACAACCTGCTCGCCGCGCTCATCGACAACCACATCAATCACGGCAACGAGCTCGGCATCGACGTGCGCCGCATCCAGTGGAAGCGCGTGCTCGACATGAACGACCGCGCGCTGCGCGATGTCACGGTGGCGCTCGGCGGCCCCGCAAACGGCTATCCGCGCCAGGACGGGTTCGACATCGTGGTCGCCTCCGAAGTGATGGCCATCTTCTGCCTGGCGACCTCCATCGAGGACCTCAAGAAGCGCCTCGGCAACATCGTCATCGGCTACACGCGCGACCAGAAGGCGGTCTGCGCGCGCGACCTCAACGCGCACGGCGCAATGACGGTGCTGCTCAAGGACGCGCTGAAGCCCAACCTGGTGCAGACGCTCGAGAACAACCCGGCCTTCATCCACGGCGGCCCGTTCGCCAACATCGCCCACGGGTGCAATTCGGTCATTGCCACGCAGGCCGCGCTGAAGCTGGCCGACTACGTGGTCACCGAGGCGGGCTTCGGCGCGGACCTGGGCGCCGAGAAGTTCGTCGACATCAAGTGCAGGAAATCCGGGCTTCGCCCATCGGCGGCCGTGATCGTCGCCACCGTGCGCGCGATGAAATACCACGGCGGGGCCGACCTCAAGACGATCACCACGGAGAACGTCGAGGCGCTCGCCAAGGGCATCGTCAACCTCGAGCGCCACGTCGAGAACGTGACCAAGCACTACGGCATCCCGTGCGTGGTGTCGATCAACAAGTTCACCAGCGATACCAAGGCGGAACTCGACCTGCTCTACGAGCGCATGAAGAAGCTGGGCGTTCCGGTCGTGCTTGCCTCGCACTGGGGCGAGGGCGGCAAGGGTGCCGCGGAGCTGGCCAAAATCGTGGTCGGCCTGTGCGAGCAGAAATCCGAGTTCAAGTTCGTCTACGAAGACAAGGACACGCTCTGGGAGAAGGTCAACAAGATCGCCAAGACGATCTACCGGGCCTCCGAGGTCACGGCCGACACCAAGGTGCGCAACCAGATCAAGAAACTGCAGGAAGACGGCTACGGGCACTACCCGGTGTGCGTTGCAAAAACCCAGTCTTCGTTCTCGACCGACGCGTCGCTTCGCGGGGCGCCGACCGATCACGTTGTCAACGTGCGCGAGGTGCGCCTGGCCGCCGGCGCGGAGTTCGTTGTGATGGTCTGCGGCGACATCATGACGATGCCCGGCCTGCCAAAGATCCCGTCGGCGAACAAGATCGACATAGTGAACGGGAAGGTCGTCGGCCTGTTCTGAGTCCGAGTAAAATCCGCGGACCACAATAAGAGGGGACAAGAAGCATGGAAATGCTCGGGACTTCCGAATTCTGGATCGGCCTGATGAAGATCATCGGCGTCAACATCGTCCTGTCCGGGGACAACGCCGTCGTGATCGCGCTCGCCGCGCGTTCGCTGCCTGCACACCAGCAAAAAAAGGCCGTGAT
>JANMDK010000074.1:0-27201 GCA_031376265.1 Pseudomonadota bacterium | reverse complement strand
ATGCAGCAGCAGTTCGGCCGGTCCGAGCGAGTTCGGTACCATCACGCTGACCGATGCGGCGTTTGATCTTGTCGCGAGTTTCATCACCACCGCGGAGTGCGCGAGCGCGGAGAACTGCAGGCCGCCGTACTTCTTCGGGATGATCATGCCGAGGAAGCCCTTGTCCTTGATGTACTGCCAGACCCTGGGCGGCAGGTCGTAGCGCTCGTGCGTAATCTCCCAGTCGTCGGTCATCGCGCAGAGCTCTTCGCACGGGCCGTCGAGGAAAGCCTGCTCCTCCGCGGTCAGCCTGGCCTCCGGCGTGCGCAGCAGCTTGTCCCAGTCGGGCTTGCCGGAGAAGAGGTCGCCGTCCCACCACACGGTGCCGGCGTCGATGGCTTCCTTCTCGGTCTGCGACATTTCCGGCAGGATCTTCCGGTACACCTTGAGGAGCGGGTTGCTGAACACCGCGCGCCGGATCGGCGGCACTAGCGCGATGACTGCAAGGATCGCAACGACGATGAGGACGGCTGTCATGGATGTCTCCTGGGCTGGAACTGGTCTTGCGGCTCTTAGGCGGCCTTGCGGACGGTGCTGGTCGAAGAACCGGGCGTCGAGGAGACGAGCCCGGCAGTGAGGAATTGCACGAGGCGCTCCTGCAGCGCCTGCGAGTCATGGCGGTCTTCCGGCTTGAAGCCGGCGATCAGCTGCACGGTGTCGGTGGCCGCAAGCGTGTACGAAAGCGTGCCGAACATGAAATGCATGCGCCAGAAGAGTTCGTTGCTCTGCACGTCGGGCAGCGCACGCGCGAAGGCGGCCTTGAAACGCTCCATCGTCCCGGCATACATGCGGCCGATGAGGGTGCGGATCGGCTTGGCGGGCTCGGTGTAGGTCCGGCCGAGCAGGCGAACGAAGTTGCGCCCGCCGTTTTTCGCGTCTTCGATCATCGACAGCGATTCGCCGACGAAGGCGCGGATAATCGCTTCAGGCGCCAGCGGCTCCCCGTTGGCTTCCTTTTCGAGCTTGTCGAGCGTGGCGATGCGCGCCGCGTTCATCGGGTCGAGCCGGCGCTGGAACACGGCTTCGATGAGCGCATCCTTCGAGCCGAAGTGGTAGTTGACCGCGGCGAGGTTGACCCCGGCCTTGGTGGTCAGGAGGCGCATCGAGGCGCCTTCGAACCCGTGCTGCATGAACAATTCTTCGGCCGCGTCGAGGATCCGTCGGCGGGTTTCGTGCTGGGGCTTTACTGAGCGTAGCGTCATGGTCCTGGATGGCCGGGTTGCGGCAAAGTAATTCAAACGAACGTTTGAATCATACCCACGCGACCGCCGGTGGTCAATTGCCCGTCCCGGTAACGATCGCCGAGCCCAAGTCCTTGAGGCCGGCGGCTTTCACTGCCCTGACGGCGGGTATACCATGGCCTCGCTCCGAAGCGGATTCAGCGGACGCACGGCACGCTCAGCGGCAACACCGGTTTGCTCATTGGGGGGGGACGCGTGAACGAAAAAGAACTTCGCAGCCTGATCGAGGGCGTCAAGACCCACCGGCTTTCGCGCCGCCGATTCATCCAGATCCTCGCGGGCGCGGGCCTCACTGCTCCGATGGCCACCCAACTGCTCACCTGGTCCGGTGTAGCGCACGCCCAGGTGCGGTCCGAATACAAGGCCACCAAGCGCGGTGGCGGCGGAGCGCTCAAGCTGCTGTGGTGGCAGGGCGCGACGCTGCTCAATCCGCACTTTGCGGTGGGCACCAAGGACCAGGAAGCCTCGCGCATCTTCTACGAGCCGCTCGGCGCGTGGGATGGCGAGGGCAACCTGGTGCCGATCCTCGCAGCCGAGCTGCCGAGCGTGCAGAACGGCGGGTTGTCGGCCGACGGCAAGTCTGTGACCTGGAAACTCAAGAAGAACGTTCAGTGGCACGACGGCAAGCCGTTCACGGCCGACGACGTGATCTTCAACTGGGAGTTTGCCGCCGACCCGGCCACCGCTGCGACCACCGCCGGGAGCTACCAGGATATCAAGGCCACCAAGATCGACGCCTACACGGTCCGCGTCGAGTTCAAGAAGCCCACGCCTTATTGGGCCGACCCATTCGTCGGCACTGTCGGCATGCTCATCCCCAAGCACCTGTTCGAAGCCTACAGGGGAGCAAAGTCGCGCGAGGCGCCCACGAATCTCAAGCCGGTCGGGACCGGCGCGTACAAGTTCACCGACTTCAAGCCCGGCGACATGGTCCGCGGACAGATCAACACCAGCTATCACGAGCCGAACCGGCCTTTCTTCGACTCGGTCGAAATGAAAGGCGGCGGCGACGCGGTCTCGGCCGCGCGCGCGGTGATGCAGACCGGCGAGTTCGACTATGCGTGGAACATGCAGGTGGAAGACGAAATCCTGCTGCGCCTGGAAAAGGGCGGCAAGGGCCGCGCCGCGATCGTGCCCGGCGGGAACATCGAGCACATGGGACTCAACTTCACCGATCCGTGGACCGAAGTCGACGGCGAGCGCGCCAGCCTGAAGACAAAGCACCCGACGCTTTCGGACCCGGCGGTGCGCGAAGCGATCAACCTGCTGCTCGACCGCGCCGCGATCCAGGAGCACATCTACGGCCGCACCGGCCTTGCCACGCGCAACTTCCTCAACAACCCGAAGCGATTCGCCTCGCAGAACACGAAGTGGGAATTCAGCGTCGACAAGGCGAACCAGGCGCTCGAGGCGGCCGGCTGGAAGCGCGGCGGCGACGGCGTGCGCGCCAAGGACGGCAAGAAGCTCAAGTTCGTGTTCCAGTCCTCGATCAATGCGCCGCGCCAGAAGTGCCAGGCGATCTTCAAGCAGGCCTGCCAGAAGGCGGGCATCGACATCGAAGTGAAGGCGGTCACGGCTTCGGTGTTCTTTTCGTCGGATGTGGCCAACCCGGACACCTACACCAAGTTCTTCTGCGACCTTCAGATGTACACCACGACCATGCCGCAGCCCGACCCGGAGCGGTTCATGAACCAGTTCACCTCGTGGGAGGCATCGACCAGGGAGAACAAGTGGCAGGGCCGCAACATCACGCGCTGGCGGAGCGAGGAGTACGACAAGGTCTTCCGCGCAGCAGAGAGCGAGCTCGACCCGGTCAAGCGCGCCGCGATGTTCATGCGCATGAACGACCTGGTGATCGAGGCCCGGGCGGTGGTGCCGGTTGCGTATCGACCGCGGACCGCGGCGGTTTCGAACAAGCTGCGCACGCAATTGTCGGGCTGGGACAACGATCTCTGGCTGTTGCAAGACTGGACCCGCGAGGCCTGAGAGCGTAGCCCGATGGGCAGGTACGTCCTGCGTCGCCTGCTCATCGCGATCCCGAGCCTGATCGGGATCAGCATCGTCCTGTTCACGGTGATCGCGCTGGCGCCGGGCGACCCGTTCGAGGAGCTGGCGACCAATCCCAACGTGCCGGCCGAAGTGCGCGCCAACCTGCGCGCCAAGTTCGGCCTCGACGACCCGATTGCGGTGCGTTACGTGCGCTGGGCCGCTTCAATGTTGCAAGGCGACTGGGGGTACTCTTTCGCGAGCCGCGTGGACGTGGACACGCTGATCATGCAACGCATCCCGGTCACGCTGTTCGTGATCGGTTCCTCGCAACTGCTGGCGCTGCTCATAGCGCTTCCTGTGGGTGTCTACGCGGCGACGCGACCCTATTCGCTGTTCGACCAGGTAGCGAACACGCTCGCCTTCATCGGCTTTTCGCTGCCGACTTTCTTCACCGGCATCCTGCTCATCCTGGTGTTCAGCATCACGCTCGACTGGTTGCCGTTCGTCTATCGGGCCGACATAGCCGAGACCGGGTGGCGCTGGTACTGGGAGCATTTCAAGCAGGCGATCATGCCGATCGCCGTCCTGGGCCTCGCGCAGGGGGGCTCCTGGACCCGTTACGTGCGCGCTGCGGTGCTCGATGTGATCCGCATGGACTACGTCACCACGGCCCGCGCAAAGGGGCTTGCCGAGCGCGTGGTCGTCGTGAAGCACGTGGTGCGCAACGCGCTGATCCCGGTCGCAACGCTGGTCTTCCTGCAGATGCCGGCGATTTTCGGCGGCGCAATCGTGACCGAACAAATCTTTCGTGTGCCGGGGATAGGGTCGCTGTTCATCAGCGCGATCCTCGCCAACGACACGCCGGTGATCATCGCGGTCACGTTCGTCCTGTCCTGTCTCGTCGTACTGTGCAATTTCACCGCCGACGTCATCTATGGCTGGCTCGATCCCCGTATCTCCTACCGATAGCGGCGGGTCGGGCGCAGCGGTTCGCACGCTCTCCGTTACGCCCGGTGCGGAGGCCTGGCGGCGGTTTCGCCGCCACCGCCTGGCGCTTGCCGGGGCAGTGATCCTCGGCATCCTGGTGCTCGCCGTCCTGCTAGGCCCCTGGGTGTGGCAGGTGCCGATCAACGAGATCGACTTCGGCGCGAAATTGAAGACGCCCTCGTGGCGCCACCCCTTCGGCACCGACGACCTGGGCCAGGACGTACTCTCGCGCATGCTTTATGGCGGGCGGATCTCGCTGGCCGTGGGACTTGCCGCGATGCTGATCGCGGTCATCGTCGGCACGCTCGTGGGGGCGATCGCGGGCATGTCACGCGGGAGGGTCGACATCGTGTTGATGTGGCTCACCGATCTTTTCCTGTCGCTGCCCCAGCTGCCGCTCCTGCTGCTCATCATTTACCTGTTTCGCGACTCCCTCAAGGCGCTGGTCGGCCCGGAGGCGGGAGTATTCGTCCTGGTCGTGGCGGTGGTCGGCGGTTTTCGATGGATGCCGGTGGCGCGCCTCGTGCGGGCCCAGTTCCTGTCCCTGCGCGAGAAGGAATTCGTCGAAGCGGCGCGCGCGCTCGGTGCGACGACCAGCCGCCAGGTGGCGCGCCATATCCTGCCCAACTCCCTGGGGCCGGTCATCGTGGCCGGCACCATCGACGTGGCCGCCGCGATCATCGCCGAGTCGACACTTTCGTTCCTCGGCCTCGGTTTCCCGCCGGACATCCCCAGTTGGGGGCGCCTGCTGTATGACGCCAAGGATCACCTGGACATCGCCCCGCACTGGGCGCTGTTTCCGGGCGGCGCGATTTTCCTCACCGTGCTCTCGATCAGCTTTTTCGGCGACGGACTGCGCGATGCGCTCGACCCGCGCAAGGTGATGTAGTTGGCCCACCTCCTCGAGATTCGGGGCCTGAAGACCCAGTTCGACACCGACCACGGCACCATCCATGCGGTCGACGGCGTCGACCTCGCCATCGACCGCGGCGAGACGCTCGGGGTGGTCGGCGAATCCGGCTGCGGCAAGAGCGTCACCGCCATGTCGGTCATGAAGCTGATCGCGAGCCCGCCGGGGCGCATTGCGGCCGGCGAGATCCTCTGGGAGGGCCGCGACCTGGTGCCGCTGCCGCCGGAGGAGATGTGCAAGCTGCGCAGCAAGGAAATCGCCATCGTGTTCCAGGAGCCGATGACCTCGCTCAACCCGGTCTACACCATCGGCGACCAGATCGCCGAGGTGATCCGGCTGCACCAGGGATTGGGCCGGAAGGATGCGCTCGACAAGGCGGTCGAGATGCTGAAGCTGGTTCATATCGCACAGCCCGGGCGCAGGATCCGCGACTACCCGCACCAGTTTTCCGGCGGCATGCGCCAGCGGGTCATGATCGCAATGGCGCTGTCGTGCGGGCCGAAACTGCTGATCGCGGACGAGCCGACCACGGCACTCGATGTGACCATCCAGGCGCAGATCCTCGAGCTCCTCGAGGAAATGCAATCGAGGCTGGGCATGGCGGTGATGCTGATCACGCACGCCATGGGCGTGATCGCCGAGACCGCTCAGCGAGTGGTGGTCATGTACGCCGGCAAGGTGGTCGAAGAAGCCAGAGTCGCGGACTTGTTCGCCGAACCGCTGCACCCCTACACGCAGGGCCTGATCCGCTCGATTCCCCGGATCGACACGGCGGCGACCGAGAAGACGCGCCTGGAAGTGATCGGCGGTACCGTGCCGAACCTGCTCGACCCGGCGCCCGGCTGCCGGTTTGCGCCGAGATGCAAGTTTGCGCGGGCCGAATGCACCGCGAGCACGCCCCCCTTGCGGGAGGTTCGGCCGGGCCACAAAGTCGCCTGCGTGCTGCACAACTGACCCCCATGGCCGAACCCCTATTGCGCGTCGAGAACCTGGCCAAGCACTTCCCAGTGAAAGGCGGGCTGTTTTCGCGCGAGGTCGATCACGTGCGCGCCGTCGATGGCGTGAGCTTCACCATCGAAGCCGGCGAGACGCTCGGGCTGGTGGGTGAGTCCGGCTGCGGAAAGTCCACCACCGGCCGCTGCATCCTGCGGCTGATCGAGCCGACTTCGGGTGAAGTATGGTTCGAAGGCAGGAACGTCACGGCCATGGGAGACAACGAGTTGCGGCTCCTGCGGCGCGACATGCAGATCATCTTCCAGGACCCCTACGCTTCGCTGAATCCGCGCATGACCGCCGGCGCGATCGTCGGCGAGGCGCTCACGATCCACGCGCTTGCGAAGAATGCGCGCGAGTATGACGACCGGGTGGTCGAGCTGCTCGAGACCGTCGGGCTGCATGCGGACCACATGCGCCGCTACCCGCACGAGTTTTCCGGCGGCCAGCGCCAGCGCATCGGCATTGCGCGCGCCCTCGCCGTCTCGCCCAAGCTGATCATCTGCGACGAACCGGTCTCGGCGCTCGATGTCTCGGTCCAGGCGCAAGTGATCAACCTGCTCGAAGACCTGCAAAAGAAATTCAACCTGACGTATCTCTTCGTCGCCCACGATTTGTCTGTGGTCGAGCACATCAGCACGCGCGTCGCGGTCATGTACCTCGGCCGGATCGTCGAGATCGCGAGCGCGCACGAGCTCTACACCTCGCCGAAGCACCCCTATACCGAGGCCCTGCTGTCGGCCGTGCCGATCCCGGACCCTACCGTGAAGAGAAAGCGCATCGTGCTCGCAGGCGACGTGCCCAATCCGATCCGGCCGCCTGCGGGCTGCCACTTCCATCCGCGTTGCCCGCGCGCGTTCGAGCGGTGCTCGCGCGAAGCGCCGGTCCTTAAGGAAGTCGCGGATGGCCGCATGGCGGCTTGTCACCTCAACGACTAAGGCCATTCCGCGGCGGTGCCGGCGCGCAGATCGGCGATAATCGCGCCATGTCCGCAGTGCACCCGGTTACACCCGAAGTCGCCCCCTCCAGCAAGGCCAGCCCAGAGAAGCGCCGCAGCGAATGGCGGGTCATCGCCGGCTTGGCGCCTTACCTGTGGGAATACCGCTGGCGCGTCGGGCTCGCACTGGTCCTGCTGGTCGTCTCCAAGCTCGCGAACGTCAGCGTGCCGCTGGTCATGAAGGGGATCGTCGACGACCTCGACCCGAGGCAGGCGGTGCTCCTGATCCCCATGGCGCTTTTGGTGATGTACGGCCTGCTGCGCTTCTCGACCACGCTTTTCGCCGAGCTGCGCGACGTCGTCTTCGTGCGCGTCACGCAGCGCGCGATCCGGCGCGTCGCGCTCGGCGTGTTCCGCCACCTGCACGACCTTTCGCTGCGCTTCCATCTCGACCGGCAGACCGGCGGCATGACGCGGGACATCGAGCGCGGCACGCGGGGAATGTCGACGCTGCTCTCGTACCTGATCTTCTCGATCATCCCGGTGATCCTCGAATTCGCATTGGTGGCTGCGGTGCTGCTGGCCAAGTTCGACTGGCGCTTCGCGGCGATCACCTTCGGCGCGGTGGCGGCGTACATCGCCTACACCTTCTTCATCTCCGAATGGCGCATCGAGATCCGCAAGCACGCCAACGAGCTGGATTCGAAGGCCAATACGCGCGCAATCGACAGCCTGCTCAACTACGAGACGGTCAAGTACTTCGGCAACGAGGCGTTCGAGGCCGGCCGCTACGACGAGAGCCTGCAGCGCTACGAGGCCGCGGCGGTGAAGAACGAGATGTCGCTCGGCCTGCTCAACATCGGCCAGAGCCTGATCATCGCCGCGGCGGTCACCGCGCTGATGTGTCTGGCCGCCGGCGGCGTGGACGAGAAGAATCTCACGCTCGGCGACCTGGTGCTGATCAACGGGCTCCTGATCCAGCTCTACGTGCCGCTCAACTTCCTCGGCATGGTCTACCGCGAGATCAAGCAGTCGCTCGCCGACATGGACCGCATGTTCAACCTGCTCTCACAGAACCTCGAGGTGAAGGACAAGCCCGGAGCACCCGACTTGCCGTCAACGCCGGCACGGGTCGAGTTCCGCCACGTGGATTTCAGCTACGACCCCAAGCGGCAGATCCTTTTCGACGTCTCCTTCGAGATCCCGGCCGGCGCGCGCGTCGCGGTCGTCGGCCACTCGGGCTCGGGCAAGTCGACCCTCGCGCGCCTGCTGTACCGCTTCTACGACGTGAGCGACGGGTCGATCGCGATCAACGGCGCCGACCTGCGCGACATCACGCAGAAGAGCCTGCGCGCCGCGATCGGCATCGTCCCGCAGGACACCGTGCTCTTCAACGACACGATCCGCTACAACATCCACTACGGGCGCACCGGGGCGACGGAGGACGAGGTCATCGAAGCCGCGCGCGCAGCGCACATCCACGAATTCATCGAGACGCTGCCGGCAAAATACGAATCGCCGGTCGGCGAGCGCGGCCTCAAGCTCTCGGGCGGCGAGAAGCAGCGCGTCGCGATCGCGCGCGCGATATTGAAGAATCCGCGCATCCTGATTTTCGACGAGGCCACCTCGGCACTCGATTCGGAAACCGAGCGCTACATTCAGGCGGAGCTCACGAGGATTGCGGAGGGGCACACCACGCTCGTCATCGCGCACCGGCTCTCCACGATCATGGATGCGGACCAGATCCTCGTCATGGACGCAGGCCGCATCATCGAGCGCGGCACGCATCGGGAATTGCTGGAGGCGGCCGGCCAGTACGCGCAGATGTGGGCCCTGCAGCAGCAGGAAGAGGAAACCGGCGCCGCGGAGAGTGCGCCCGGCTGAGTCGTAGTTCCTGTTGCCGAAGCAGGCACTCGTAGTACCTTTGGACAGGGGTAAGTTAATCCCTTATTTGAATAAACGGCCCCAGAGCCTTATTTTTGCTTGATTTTTCGATAACGCGAGCCTAGACTCCGCGAAAACCTGCCCAAAAGGCAGTAAAACCTGCCCAAAGGGCACAAAACGATGCAAGCGCAAACAACGCTAAACGCGGCCCCTCGACACCTGCACAGGCTCGAGAAAATCGTCGCATTCATCGCCCTGTTCGCAGTCCTTGCGCTCATGGTCGGCTTTGCCGAAGGCGCGGGCCCGAAAAAGAAAGCCAAGGCTGTAGCCGCCGCCGGCGACGAATACGATCGCGCGCAGGCCGCGCAACCGGAAAAAGTTTTCCTGCGTTCGAGCAGCGTCCTCGTGCAGGACGCCTCCAACGGCGAGACCATCCTCGCGAAGAATTCGGACGCGGTGCTGCCGATCGCTTCGATCACCAAGCTCATGACCGCGATGGTCGTCCTCGACCGCGACCTCGGGCTTGACGAACGCGTGGTGATCAGCACCGACGACATGGACACGCTCAAGCACACCCAGTCGAGGCTGCGGCCCGGCACCGTGCTCACGCGTAACGAATTGCTGCTGCTCGCGCTCATGTCCTCGGAGAACCGCGCCGCGGCGGCCCTTGCGCGGACCTATCCCGGAGGCACACAGATTTTCGTCAATGCGATGAACGAGAAAGCGCGCTCGCTGGGAATGGCGAACTCGCGCTTCGAGGATTCCACCGGTCTCACCTCGGCAAACGTGTCGACTGGCGCGGATCTCGTGCGGCTGGTGCAGGCTGCGCATGAATATCCTGTCATCCGCCAGTACTCGACGCGGGACAGGGCGGAAGTGAATGTGTTCGGCCATCCGATGGAGTACTACAACACCAACGGCCTCGTGCGCGGGCATACCTGGGACATCGGCCTGTCGAAGACCGGCTTCATCAACGAAGCCGGGCGCTGCCTCGTCATGCGGGTACGCCTCGCCAGCAAGGATGTCGTCGTGATCCTGCTCGATTCGTGGGGCAAGAATTCGCGCATCGGCGATGCCCAGCGCATCAAGAAGTGGCTCGAGACGAGCCTGCACCGCCACCGGGGATAGCCCGGCTGCAAGCCCGGTAAAGGTTCGACCATGAGCGCGCGGGGCGAGGTCACCTTCCACGGCAGCGCCGTCTCCTCAAGCAATTTCCTCGAGGACGTGGTCGCGGGCCTTTCGCTGCCGGGCAAGGCGATCCCGCCCAAGTACTTCTACGACGCGCGCGGCAGCGACCTCTTCGAGGCGATCTGCGGGCTGCCCGAGTACTACCCGACGCGCGCCGAGATCGCCCTCACGCAGGCGCACATCGACGAGATCGCGCGCTTCGCCGGGGAAGGCTGCGAGCTGATCGAGTACGGCAGCGGGGCCAGCGTGAAGATCCGCCTCCTGCTCGAAAAGCTGCGCCCCGCGGCGTACGTTCCGATCGACATCTCGGAGTCAGCGCTGCGCGGCGCGGCGTCACAGCTCGTCGCGCAATTCCCCTGGCTCAACATTCGCGCGGTGGTCGGCGACTTCGGCCGGCCGCTGGCGATCCCGGCTTTTTCCGGCGGCGGGCGCAAGGTCGTCTACTTCCCTGGCTCGACCATAGGCAACCTCACGCGCGAGGAGTCGCTCGCCTTCCTGCACATGACGCGCGGGCAGGTGGGCCCGGGCGGCGCGATGCTGGTCGGCGTGGACGTGAAGAAGGACCCCAACGTCCTGCATGCCGCCTATAACGATGCCCAGGGCGTGACTGCGCAGTTCAACCTCAACCTGCTCACCCGGATCAACGCGGAGCTCGGCGGCGATTTCCCACTCGAGCGCTTCGCACACTATGCGTTCTACAACGCGCCGATGGGCCGCATCGAGATGCACCTGTCGAGCCTCGAGCGCCAGGAGGTCAACGTAGGCAGCTACCGCTTCGGGTTCTCGCGCGGCGAGACGATCCACACCGAGAATTCATGCAAGTATGCGATCGAGGAATTCCAGGCGCTGGCGGCGCTGGCGGGTTTTCGCGGCGAGAAAGTCTGGATGGACCGCGACCGGCTCTTCAGCCTGCACGGCCTGGTCGCGGCCTAGAGCCAGACGGCTTCGCCGCTAGCGCGACGGGGAATGCCCCAGCGCCTTGCAGATCTTCTCGGCAGTGTCCTTCACCAGCGCGCCCCACTGCGGCTTCATGCGGTCGGCCGGGGTGGAGAGAGAAAGAGCTGCGATCAGGCCGCCATTGTCGTCGCGCACCGGCGCGGCCACGCAGCGCACGCCAAGTTCGACTTCCTCGTTGTCGGTCGCGTAGCCCTGCTTCTGCGTACGCTCGAGGTCGCGCTCAAGCATCGCGAGAGTGGTGATCGAATTCTTGCTGTGCGGCGTGAGGCCGGTGCGCTTGGCGTACTCGCGCAGGCGCGCCACGCCGTCCTCGAGCAGGAAAAGCTTTCCCGCGGCCGTCACATGCAGCGGCGCGCGGGCGCCGATCACATGGACGATGCGCATCGCCGAGCGGCCGCTGCTGGTGCGCTCGACGTAGACGATCTCGTCGTCCTGGCGCACAGAGAGGTTGACCGTTTCCCCGGTCTGCGCGTGCAGCTCGCGCATGATCGGCAGGGCGAGCTCACGAACGCTGATGCGCGAGCGGACCAGCGTGCCGAGCTCCAGCAGGCGCATGCCCAGCCGGTAGCTGCCGGGCTCGATGCGGTCGACCATGCGGTCGGCGGTCATCGCGGCGAGGATGCGGTGGGCAGTCGATGGATGCAGGCCGGTGATCTGGGCGATCTGCTTCAGCCCGATCGGCTCGGGGTGCTCGGCGAGCACGTCGAGCAGCTTCATCATCCGCTCGATGACCTGGATGGGATTCTTCTGCTCGTCCTTTGTCGTAGGCATTATTTGCTGCAAAGCATCAATCATTGGAGGGCGCCATTGTAGACCAGGGAATCCCACCATGTGAAACGACGGCTGGGGAGGCGCGTGCTAGGATACGCATCGCTCAAGTTGCTGATTTCGCGGGGGAGAATCTGTATGCCAGTGGTCACTAACATTGCCGATCTGCGCCTCATGGCGAAGAAAAGGGTGGCCAAGGCCATCTTCGACTACGTGGATCGGGGCTCCTATGACGAGCACACCTTGCGCGCAAACGCCTCCGATCTTGATGACCTCAAGTTCCGGCAACGTGTAGCCATAAACGTCGATAATCGATCAACGTCGGTTAAGATGCTCGGAAACGACGTAACGATGCCGGTCGCGATTGCGCCTACCGGACTCACGGGCCTCAATTGGGCGGACGGCGA
This sequence comes from Pseudomonadota bacterium, assembly GCA_031376265.1. Classification (GTDB taxonomy): domain Bacteria; phylum Pseudomonadota; class Gammaproteobacteria; order Burkholderiales; family SG8-39; genus SZAS-79. Next base: position 14,901 of record JANMDK010000074.1, on the reverse strand, counting down.
GATGCTGGGCGCCCGGGCAGCAGAGCGATTCGGTATTCCGTTCACGCTCTCGACGATGTCCATCTGCTCGATCGAGGATGTCGCCAGCGCCGTGACCAAGCCTTTCTGGTTCCAGCTTTACGTCATGCGGGACCGCGGCTTTGCCGCCTCCCTGATCGAGCGGGCCAAGGCGGCGAATTGCTCGGCCCTGATGCTCACGCTCGACCTGCAGATCCAGGGCCAGCGCCACCAGGACCTCAAGAACGGCCTCGCCGTGCCGCCCCAGCTCACTCTCGCGACGATGCTCGATGTGATGACCAAGCCGGGCTGGGCGCTCAACGTGATGACCGGGCGGCGCAAATCCTTCGGCAACCTCGAGGGCCGCATCAAGAACGCCGACAGCATCACCACCCTCTCGCAGTGGATCGCCGGCCAGTTCGACCCGACGCTTTCCTGGGCGGACGTCGAATGGGTCAAGTCGCAGTGGGGCGGCAAGCTGATCCTCAAGGGCATCCTCGATGCCGAAGACGCAAAAATCGCCGCCGGATGCGGCGTGGATGCCATGGTGGTCTCGAACCATGGCGGCCGGCAGCTCGACGGCGCGGTGTCCTCGATCCGCGCGTTGCCCGAGGTCGTGGAGGCGGTGGGCGACCGCTGCGAAGTCTGGTTCGACGGGGGCATCCGCTCCGGGCAGGATGTCTTGCGCGCGGTTTCGCTTGGCGCGCGCGGCACGCTGATCGGCAAGTCCTTCCTCTATGGCCTCGGCGCGATGGGCGAGGAGGGCGTCACCAAGGTGCTCGAGATCCTGAGGAAGGAACTCGACGTGACGATGGCGCTCTGCGGGCTCAAGGACATCAAGGACGCGAACGCTTCGATCCTTCGCGCCGCCTGAACTGCCGGCCGGTGTTTTGGCCGCCGGTGGCACGAAAACGTAGTTGCAAGCGCGACGCTTTTGCTGCCATATAGCAAGTACGGCAGAAGCGAGGAGTGCCTCTACGGGTTGCTCGGGGGCTGGCGCAATCGACGAGCGCAGGGGTTGCACCAGGCCGGCGACGCGATCCAACCCCCGGCCCCCTCGCAGCCGGCCTTAAGAGGGAAGCGCCAAAGTGCCGATGTCCCGCCCGACGCACCGGATCGAACAGCTGATCGCGCGAGTGACGCTGTGGCTGCTCGTCTTCTTCAGCTTCATCGCCTCGGCGGCGATCCTTGTGCTGCTCCCGCATGGATCCGGGGCTGCCAACGCGGCGCGCATAGCCGCGCCGGTGTCCATATTCGTCGCGTGCCTTGCAGCCGTCGCCCTTGCGCGCTGGGGCCACGCCCGGCTCGGGGCCGGGCTGGTGATCGTCGTTGCGTACCTGACCATCGTCAACTATGTCGTCGTCAGCGGATTGGGACTGCACAGCTACGCCAATTCTCTGCTGGCGATATTGATCGTCGTCACCGCGCTGTTGATCGGGCATCGTGCAGGCCTGGTAGCGGCCTTGGTCGCGGTGGTCACGGCAATCGTCCTGTACGTCCTCGAGAAGTTCGGCGGCCTGATCGATCCGCAACAGGTTGCGGCGATCCCGATTGCAAACATCCTCATCGTGGACTGCATACTGTTCAGCGCCCTTGGCGCGGTGCTGTATGCCTTCTCGCGCGCGTTCCGCGAGATCCTGCATTCGACGGAGGACCAGGAGCAGCGCTTTCGCCAACTGTTCGACCTCGCGCCGCTGGGTTATGTGATCCATCGGGACGGCCGCATCCTGATGATCAACCGGGCCGCGGCCGCGGCCAGCGGCGTGACCGAACCCGACAAGATGAACGGGATGGATGTCTTCGCGTTCGTGCCCGAAGCGCAGCGGGAGGCCGCGCGCAAACACCTCGTCAGCGCATGGGCAAACGGCCCCGGCGCAATCGTGTCGGCGGAGTTCCGGATCGGCCTGCCGGAGGGCAGGCAGCGCCTGCTCGAGACGAGCACGGTCCCAGTTGTCCTCGCCGACGGCCCGGCCCTGTTCACGATGCTGCGCGACGTGACCAAGGCGCGCGAAGCGAGCGCCGCGCTGGCCGCGGCCAAGGAGCAGGCCGAATCCTCGAGCCGCGCAAAATCGCAGTTCCTCGCCAACATGAGCCACGAGATCCGCACGCCCCTGAACGGCGTGCTGGGAATGGCCGACCTGCTGGGCGGCACGCCATTGAGCGCGGAGCAACGCCGCTACTGCGAGGCGATCGCGGCTTCGGGCCGTTCGCTGCGCGACCTGCTGGGCGGCGTGCTCGACCTGGCGAAGATCGAAGCCGGCAAGATGGCGCTGGAGGAAGAGGACTTCGATCTTTCGCACCTGCTCGGCGATCTCGTCTCCATTTACAGGGAGCTTTCGGTCTCGCGCGGAAACGCGTTCGAAGCGAAGCTCGAGCTCGAAGGGCGCGATCGCCTCCGCGGCGATTCGCTGCGCATCCGGCAGGTGCTCGGGAACCTGCTCGGCAACGCGGCGAAGTTCACCGATCGCGGACGCATCCAGTTCGGCGCGCGATTGCTCGATCGCCTTCCGGGCGACGTGCGCACGTGGGTACTCTTCACGGTGGAGGACACCGGCATCGGCATGAGCGACGAAACGCTTGCCAAGCTTTTCCAGCCGTTTTCCCAGGCCGATTCCTCGACCACCCGCCGCTATGGCGGCACCGGCCTCGGCCTCGCGATCGCGCGGAACCTGGTCGAGCTGATGGGTGGCAAGCTGGAGGTGGAGACGACCCCGGGCGCCGGCTCGAAGTTCAGCGTTCGCCTGCCGTTCGAGGAAACGCCGGCGGCGTTCGACGACCTTCGCGTCTCCGCGGGCACGGCGCTCGGCCTGCCGGCTTCGATGGGACCCTTGTCGGTGCTGCTGGTCGAGGATAACGACATCAACCAGGAGGTTGCGCGCACGGTGCTTGCGCAGGCCGGCCATCGCGTGGAAGTCGCTGCGGACGGCGCCGAGGGCGTGCGCAAGTGGACGCGGGGCCGGTTCGACTGCGTGCTCATGGATTGCCAGATGCCGGTCATGGACGGTTACGAGGCCACGCGGCTGATCCGCTCGAGGGAAGCGGCGCGGGGCACGACGCGGGTGCGGATCGTCGCGCTTACGGCCAGCAACATGGCCGGCGACCGCGAGCGGTGCTTCGCCGCCGGCATGGACGATTTCCTTTCCAAGCCGTTCGACTCGGCCGCGTTGCTGGCTGTGGTGCAGGGCCACGGCGCCCGTCTCGAGCTCAGGCCGGTGTCTTCCGCCAGCGCGGCCTCGTTCGATCCGGGCGCGCTTGCGAGCCTGCTCAGGCTGGATCGCAACGAGCCTGGCTTCCTCGGCAGGCTGGTCGCGCTGTTCATCCTCACTGCGCCGGAGCAGATCGGCGAGGTGGCCGGCGTGACCGAGGAAACGGCCGGCGCGGCCGAGCGTGCAGCGCACACCCTCAAGTCGACCAGCGCGCGCTTCGGGCTGTTCGCGCTCGCCGGGATGGCCGGCAGGGCGGAAGCCGCCGTGCGCGCAGGCCGCATTGAGAATGCGCGCGCCTTGGCGGACGCAATGCACGAGGAGTTCGCGAGGGCCCGGCCGCTGCTTATCGAACATCTCGAGGGGATCGGGAGCTCCTCCTCGCCGCGCGCAGCGTAAAGCGACCCGGATCGACTGCATCGGCGAGGCGGACTTCGATCGGCAACGGCTCGCCCTCGAGCCGGCTCGCGAGCAGTTCCGCCATCAGCGAGCACCACAGGATGCCCCGCGAGCCGTAGGCGAACGCGCCGTGCAACCCCTCGGCGCCCGGCAAGGGCCCGACGAGCGGCAGGCGATCCGGCGCGACCGAGCGGAACCCCACGCGGCCCTCGAGCGATCCGGGATCGAATCCCGCTTCGGCGCCGGGGAGGATGCGCGCAAGCCGCTCGAGGTTTCCGGCGTGGCTGTCGGGACGCGGCGCAGGATCCGTGTCGTCGATGTCGTAGCTCGCTCCGGTCATGGCCACGCCCTCGACCGGCGGCACCACCAGGCCCCCGCGCAGCAGCACGGTGTGGATTTGCGGAAGCCGGGAGGCGGGGAGATACGTGACCTGCCCGCGCACGCTGCGCAATGCGACGTCGGGCACCGGTGCAAGGCGCGTCGCATCGCCTGCGTTGGCAAGGACGACGACCGGCGCTTCAGCCAGGGTCTCGCCGCGGTCGTCCTGCGCGGCCCAGCCGGTATCGGTGCGCACCAAGGCAGCGACTTCTGCGTTGTAGAGCACGCGGGCGCCCGCCCTGGCCAGCAGCGCTCGCACCAGGCTCGCCGGCTGCAGCCACCCGGCCGCTTCGAACCACACGCCGCCGCAAGTGAGCGCGGCACCAGCCTTCGAGCCGGCCACGGCCGCGTCCAGGTGCGCGGCATACTCGCGCGGATAGCCAAGAAGTGCGAGGGCGGCCCGCTGCGCTGAGTCCTCATCGTCATCCCGCGGCATCTGCAGCGCGCCGCACTGGTCCCACTTGAGATCCGCCAACCCCTTCCAATGCCGCAGGCCGTAGAGGAACGCCGCGCGGCTGAGTTGTGCGATCACGCTGTCGTCGCGCGTGACCAGCGGGTGGAACACGCCGGCGTGGTTTCCCGAGGCTTCCATTGCGGGTCCCGAGTTGCGCTCCAGCACGGTGACGTCCCACCCGCGCGAAGCGAGCCGCTCGCAAACGGCGCTGCCGGCCAGGCCCGCGCCGATGACCAGCGCGGTTCGCACAGGGATCGGACTCGATCCCATCGAGCGTGTGTAACGCCCGGTCAGCATGTCCCGTTTCTTCGCGAACCCCGCGCGTTTCTCGACCGCGAATCCGGCTTGGGCGAGGGCGTCCCGCACGGCCGACGCCGCGGTGTAGGTCGCGAACGTAGCGCCCTCGGCCGCAAGGCCGGCGAGCCTTCTCAATATCCGCGGTTCCCACATCTGGGGATTCTTCGCTGGCGAAAAGCCGTCGAGATAAATCGCGTCCGCCGCGAGCCGCAGCTGCGGAAGCGCCACACCGATATCCGCGAAATAAATCGTCAGCACTACGCGGCCGCCCTCGAATTCCAGCCGGTGCATGCCCGGCACCAGCATCGGCCAGGTTTCGCGCAGCTCCCGCGCGCTGGCTTCGAACTCGCGAAGCTTCGCGTGCAGCCGCGCAAGGTCCGCCTTGGAGAACGGATGCTTTTCGATCGAGACGTAATGCAGTTTCGCAGGCCGCTGCGGGTCGTCTTTCCACGCGGCCCAGGTGGCGAGGAAATTCAGGCCGAAGCCGAAGCCGGTCTCCAGCACTGTGAAACGACGGCGGTTTTGCCAGCGCACAGGCAGCCCGTTCCCGCCGAGGAAAACATGCAGCGCCTGCGCCGGTCCGCCTTCGGTCGAGTGGTACACGTCGTCGTAGGCGGCCGAGTAAGGCGTGCCGGCTTCGGTGAACGAAAGCGCGGCTGGAATGAGCGGCTCGGGCATGACGGCGGAGTATAGCCAGCGCGGAGTAAAATTCTGCCGAAGGATCAGGGGACCCTACGGTTCCCCCGAACCCCAACGAAGGATCAGGGGACCCTACGGTTCCCCCGAACCCCCTCCGCTTCTAAGGAAACCGTCATGAACAAGCCCGCCGATCTCAAGCTAGCGACCGTCCCGATGTGGATCAACGGCAGGTGCGTCGTTCCCGCGCTGCGCATGGGCGAGGTCTTTAACCCCGCGATCGGCTCGGCCGCGAAGCAGGTGCCGTATGCCGATGCCGCGACGATCGATTTGGCCGTCAAGGCCGCGCAGGCCGCGCTGCCGGCGTGGCGCGATGCGCCGCCGCTGCGCCGCGCGCGCGTGATGCAGAAATTCCTCCAGCTCATGCAGGAACACCAGAAGGAGCTCGCCGAGCTCGTCACCGCCGAGCATGGCAAGACGCTGCCGGATGCGATGGGCTCGGTCCAGCGCGGCACCGAGGTCGTCGAATTCGCCTGCGGCATCCCGCACCTGCTCAAGGGCGAGTTCTCGGAGAACGTCGGCACCGGCGTCGATTGCCATACGCTGCGCCAGCCGGTCGGCGTGTGCGCAGGCATCACGCCGTTCAATTTCCCCGTGATGGTGCCGCTGTGGATGTTCCCGGTGGCGATCGCCTGCGGCAATACGTTCATCCTCAAGCCCTCGGAAAAAGTGCCGTCGGCCTCGATCCGCATGGCCGAGTTGTTCAAGGAGGCCGGTCTTCCGGACGGCGTGCTCAACGTCGTGCATGGCGACAAAGTCGCGGTCGACGCGATCCTCGCGCACCCCGGGATCAGCGCGGTGTCGTTCGTCGGCTCGACGCCGATTGCGAAGTACATCTACGAAACCTGCGCGAGGCATGGCAAGCGCGTGCAGGCACTGGGTGGCGCCAAGAACCACGCGATCGTGCTGCCCGATGCGGATATGGAATTCACGGCGGACGCGCTGATCGGCGCGGCCTACGGGTCGGCCGGCGAGCGCTGCATGGCGGTCTCGGCGGTGGTTGCGGTGGGCGAGGCGGCGGATCCGATCGTGGCGCTGCTGAAGAAAAAGTCCGAGGCGATCAAGATCGGTCCCGGCACGATGGAGGGCGCCGACATGGGCCCGCTGGTCAGCGGCGTGCACCGCGACAAGGTCAAGGGCTACGTGGACGCTGGCGTGAAGGAGGGCGCGAAGCTCGTGTCCGACGGTCGCGGCCATGTAGTCAAGGGCCACGAGAATGGCTTCTTCCTCGGCACCTCGCTCTTCGACAACGTCAAGCCCGAGATGAGCATCTACAAGGACGAGATCTTCGGCCCGGTGCTGATCGTGCTGCGCGTAAAGACGCTCGAGGAGGCGATCGCGCTGGTCAACAACAACCCCTACGCCAACGGCACCGCGATCTTCACCGAGTCCGGCGGCGCCGCGCGGCGCTTCGAGAACGAGATCCAGGTCGGCATGGTCGGCGTCAACGTGCCGATTCCGGTTCCGGTCGCGTTCTACTCTTTCGGCGGCTGGAAGAACTCGCTCTTCGGCGACCTGCACGTGCACGGCCTGGAGGGCGTCAAGTTCTACACGCGCACCAAGGTCGTCACCACCCGCTGGCCGCACCAGGACACCCCGCGCGGCGGCGGATTCAACATGCCCACCCTGGGCTAATCAGGGACAGACCACGTTTCTTTTCGGCGCCGTCAACGGGCCGGTCGAGGCCCGCGTTGACGGGTAATGCCCCGACGCGCGCGATTGATGCTGCCCGACGTGGCCGTGCACATCATCCAGCGCGGCAACAACCGGACGACCTGCTTCTTCTCCGAGGAGGATTACGCAGGCTACCTCTTTCACCTGGGGCGGCTTGCGTCGAGATTCGGTTGTGCCGTGCACGCGTGGTGCCTGATGACGAATCATGTGCACCTCCTTGTCACTCCATCGGCGGCCGATTCGTGCGCGCTTCTCATGAAGAACCTGGGGCAGCGTTATGTGCAGCAGGTCAATCGGGTGCGCAAGAGGAGCGGAACGCTGTGGGAGGGTCGCTTCCGGTCGAGCCTGGTCCAGAGCGAAAGCTACCTGCTGACGTGCTACCGCTACATCGAGCTCAATCCGGTGCGCGCTGGAATGGTTGCGCATCCTCGCGACTACCCATGGTCGAGCTATCGCGTAAATGCCGAAGGTGCGCGTAACGGCTTAGTGACTCCGCACTTCGAGTATCTCCGTCTCGGCGAGAGCCGGGATGCGCGGCATGTGGCGTACCGTGAACTGGTCGCCGAACAGTCCGGAGATGAAAAGACGGGCGAGATCCGGGCCGCGACCAATGGTGGCTATGCATTGGGTGACCAATCTTTCCAGGCACAAGTCGGGCAGGCGGTTGGCCGTCCGGCGACACGCGGTCTTCCCGGCCGCCGGCCGGATAATTCACAAGGGGGCGTCGGAGAGCCGTTACCGTATTTTCCTGAATCGGAAAATTAACTGACTTGTAAGTCAATAGATAAGCCAGTCTTTAAAAGTTAAAGTCCGACAATCTGCCTTCATCTCGCCGGCAATTAAACGTGGTCTGTCCCTGATTATTTTCAGCCGGCGTAGCGCGCTTCGGGCAACCCTTTCACGCCCGGGCGCACTGCCAGCACGCTGCCCGCGAGCGGCTGCTTCGAAAGCTCTTCGGGCGTGAGCCGCTGGGTTGCCGTCGTCACATACAACGTGTCGAGGTCCGGCCCGCCGAAGCAGCAGCAGGTCGGGTTGGCGACCGGCATGTCGATGACCCGGTCGATCTTGCCCGCCGGGGTGTAGCGCACCAGCCGCCAGCCGCCGTACTCGGCATTCCAGAGCCCGCCGTCCGCATCGACGCACGAGCCGTCCGGCCGTCCCGGATGTCCCGTGGTGTCGCAAAAGACGCGCTCGTTGGAGACGTCTCCCGATGCGAGATCGAAATCGAACGCGCGGATCACCTGCCGGTAGGTGTCGGCGAAATACATCGTTTTGTTGTCCGGGCTCCAGGCAATGCTGTTCGGCACGATCACGTCGCCGCGGATGTGCGTGCACGAATGGTCCGCCGACAGCCGATAGAGCGACCCCGTGGGCTCGCGCTTCGCGTCGCTCATGGTGCCGGCCCAGAAGCGCCCGGCGCGGTCGCAGCGCCCGTCGTTGAAGCGGTTCTCCGGGAGGTGGCTCTCGGGTTGCGCGATCGCATGCAGCACGCCGCTGGACGGCTCGAGGAAATGGATGCCCGTCTGCAGGGCGGCGATCATCTCGGCGCTGCGCTCGCGGAAGGCGACGCTGCCGACCGCCGAAGGCAGCCTCGTGTTGCGCACTTCGCCGTCGCCGGGATTCCACCGCTTGAGCGAAGGCCCGCGGCTGTCGACCCACCACAACACGTTCTCGCGATCGCACCAGATCGGGCTTTCGCCGAGGCGGTCGGTGCCCTTCACTACACAGTCCACTTGAAACGCCATTGCCGGTTTACCTCCGGGCGGGCACGATAGCACGCCATGAATGTCGTCTTCTACGGAACGCTGATCCACCACCTCAAGGACCTCTTCCTCGCCAAGGCGAAGACACCCTGGGTCGTGCAGCGTTTTTTCGAGCAGGATCCGCGAGAGGAGTTCGCGCGTGCGCTCAAGGAGGCCGACGTGCTGATTTCGATGGCGTGGAACGCCTCTTTTCCGCCGGCGCCGAAGCTGAATCTCCTGCAGGTGCCCGGCACCGGTTACGAGGGCATCGACTTCAGCGCGGTGCCCGCGGGTGTCGCGGTCTGCAATGCTTACGGCCACGCGGAAGGCATGGCCGAGTACGCGCTGCTCGGCATGCTCGTGTGGTGCCATCGCTTTTACGATGCCGACCGCACCTTCCGGGAAGGCAGCTGGGAGTACAGCGGGCGCATGAACGGCCCGGTCAACGCCGAACTCTACGGAAAGACGCTCGGCATCGTCGGCTACGGCTCGATCGGCCACGCGGTGGCCGAGCGCGCGAAGCCCTTCGGCATGAAAGTGGTCGCGATCAATCGCACGCCGCGCGAGAAGCCCGCCTGTGTCGACGAATGGGTCGGCTTCGACCAGCTCGATGCGACGCTGCCGAAGCTCGACTACATCGTCGTCGCAGCCGCCCTCGGGCCGGAGACCGAGGGCCTCATCGGCCGCGCGCAATTCGCAAAGATGAAATCCTCGGCGGTGATCCTCAACGTCGGGCGCGGCGCGATCATCGAGGAGGGCGCGCTATTCGATGCGCTCAAGTCGAAACGCATCCGCGGCGCGACGATCGATGTCTGGTACGGTCACTATCCCTCCAAGGACAATCCGCGCGTGCCGCCCGGCAAGTACCCGTTCCATGAACTGGACAATCTCTACATGACGCCGCACACCTCGGGCTGGACCACCGGAATGATCGACCGCCGCTGGACCGGAATCGCTGAAAACCTCGACCGCCTCGCACGCGGCGAGCCGCTGCTGCATCGCCTGAAATGAAAATTGTCGACTGGTCGCTGCATTTCTACGAGCTGCCCTACCAGCGCGAAGTCGTCTGGGCGAACGCGGTCGAGTCCTCCGGCCTGTACGCGCTGCTCGCGCTCACCGACGAAAGCGGCGCGCAGGGCGTCGCCGAAGGCACGATCAAGGCGACCTGGAGCGGCGTGTCGCCGCGCTCCCTCGCCGCGTCGCTGGAAGATTTCCTGGTCCCGAAAATCCTCGCCGTCGAGTGCGAAGGCGTCGCCGGCCTCATGAAGCGCCTCGAGGGCGTGCCGGAGAACCGCTTAGCAAAGGCGATGATCGACAACGCGGCCTGGCAGATCGAGGCGGTGCGCGCCGGCCAGCCGCTCTGGCAGCTCTGGGGCGGCACGCGGTCGGTGGAATTGACCTGGGCCGTCACGCGCCAGCCGCCGAAAGCCATGGCGGAGGAGGCCGGCCGGGTCTGCGGGAAGTACGGTTTCCGCACGCTCAAGGTCAAGGGCGGGCAACGGCTCGACATCGACCTCGCGGCGATGCGGGAGATCCGCGCGGCCGTGGGCGGCGGCGTGGCGCTGTATGTGGACGCCAACAGCGCGTACAAGCGGACCGAGGCGCTCGCCTACACGCTTGCGATCCGCGATGCCGGCGCCACCGTGTCGGAAGACCCGAGCCCGCTCAAGCCCGATGGCGCCTTCAGCGATCTCCAGAAGGCCGCCGGCATCCCGATCCTCGTCGACCGGACCTGCACTTCGGCGCTGGATGCGGCGGCCTATCTCGGGCGGGGCGCGCAGGCGCTTTCGACCAAGGCGGGGCGGATTGGATTCTCGGAAGCGAGGGAGATTTCGGCGTTAGCCGCCGCCGACGGCGCGCGCGTGGCGCTGGGGCTCTATGCCGAGAGCGCGCTCGGCACGCTGATCTCGCTCCAGTACGGCGCGGCGATCCCGGCCGCGCAGCAGCTCGTCGCCGCTGAGCAGACTTTCTATCTTGGCATGGTCGAGCAGGTGGTCACCGAAATGCCGCCGGTGAAGGATGGACGTATCGAACTGCCGGCGATGGCCGACTACTCGAAGCTGGTGGACTGGGAGCGCGTGAAGCGCTTCGCGATCGCGCTGCCTTAGCGGCGAGCAGGTCAGGCGGCTTGCTGCAGGACCGAATCGAGCACCGAATCCGGATCGAGCGTCGTCGTGCGGCGCAGTTCGCGCGGCTGGGTCATGTCGAATCGCTTGCCGCGATGGATCGTGGCGCGGTTGTCCCAGATCACGAGATCGCCGGCCTGCCACTTGTGGCGGTAGGTGAATTCACGCTGGGTCGCATGCTCGAGCAACTCGGCGAGCAGCACGCGCCCCTCGGCGATCGGCTTCTCCACGATGTGCGTTGCATGCACGCCGACCCAAAGGACCTTGCGCTTCGAGCCCGAATGCGTGCGCACCAGCGGCCAGCGCACCGGCGGCATCTTGGCGATTTCTTCCGCCGTCGGGTGGTCGCCGAGCCAGATGCGCGAGTGAAGCGCGGCATGCACGCTGTGCAGCGAAGCGATTTCCGCCTTGAGATCTTCGGGCAGCGCATCGTAAGCGGCGCGCAGGTCCGCGTACTCGGTATCGCCGCCGCTCGCGGCCACGACCACCGAATGCAGCATCGAGTACTTGGCGGCAGGGCGCTCGAACGAGCTGTCGCTGTGCCAGAGCTGGTTGGCGAGGTTCGAAATCGTCTTGCGATCCGTCGCCGCGTGCAGGCCACCGCTCGGCCTGACATTGGAAATGTCGATCGTCACTTCGTGCCTGAACCGGCTCGGCGCGCCCGGGTTGAGCTTCTTGAGTCCGGCATCGAGCGTGCCGAAGCTCGAAGCGAACGCAACCTGCTGGTCTTCGGTCAGCGGCTGGCCGCGAAAAACCAGCACCGCGTGCTTGTTCATCGCGTCGTCGATTTCGCGTGCCGTATCGGCCGACACCGGTTGCGTGAGGTCGATGCCGCTCGCCTCGGCGGCGAACAGAGGATGCAGCTGCTTGAACTGGAGGGCCATGGCCAGGTCGTCCGTGAAGTGGGATTAAAGGCGTGGTTTCGACGTTATTATGCGCCGATGAATTCCACCTCAAAATACTTTGCGCGAACCTACGCCGAGGCGCGCGAGGGCTTTCTCGCGGCGGCGAAACAGCGCGGGCTGCCGGTCGAAACCGCAGTCAATCCACTGAAGGGCGCGGAGGGCGAGGCGCTCGCGACCGATGCGGTGCTGCTCGGAAAAGCCGATGCGCCATCGCTGCTGGTCGTGACTTCGGGCACGCACGGGGTGGAAGGGTTCTGCGGCTCCGGCTGCCAGCGTGCGCTGCTGCACGACGAGGACCTCGGAAAGCGCATCGAGGCGAGCGGGATCGCGCTGCTGCTGGTGCATGCGGTCAACCCGTACGGATTTTCGCACCTGCGGCGCGTGAACGAAGACAACGTCGACATGAACCGCAACTTCCGCGACTTCGCCGACGCAACCGAATTAAACCCGGCCTACGCGCAGGTGCACGACCTGATGCTGCCGCCGGAGTGGCCGCCGACGGAGGCGAACCGCGCTGCGATATTCGCCGCCATCGGCAAGATGGGCATGCCCGCATTCCAGGCCGCGGTGTCGGCCGGGCAGCGTTCGCACAAGGAAGGCCTCTTCTATTGCGGCAATGCGCCGACGTGGAGCAACCACACGATCCGCGCGCTGCTGCAAAAGCACGGCGCAGGCCGCAAGCGCATCGGCTGGATCGACATCCACACCGGGCTCGGCCCCTACGGCCATGGCGAGAAAATCTTCGCCGGGGCAAACGACGCCGCGGAGCTTGCGCGCGCCAAAGCGTGGTGGGGTGCGGACATCATGTCCTACTACGAGGGCAAGTCGTCTTCGGCCGAAGTGCAGGGCTCGATGGTGATGTCGATCTACGCGGAATGCCCCAAGGCCGAAGTCACCGGCATGGGACTCGAGTTTGGAACGGTGCCTTTCGAGGCGGTGCTCACGGCGCTGCGCGGCGATCACTGGCTTGCGATCCATCCGCAGACGGAATCGGGCAAGCGGGAGGTCATCCGCAAAATGATCCGCGACGCGTTCTATATCGACGCCGACGACTGGAAGGGAATGGTGCTCGGGCAGTCGCGCACTGCGGTGCTGCAGGCGGTGCTGGCGCTCGGACGTTGATCAGGCGGGAATGACGTAGTCCATGCGCAGCGTGTCGCCTGCGCGTTTGGCAGCCAGTTCCGGCCGGTAGAGCCCGTCGCGCTGGTTGCCCGCCTCGCCCGGAAAATAAGTCTGCGTGGTGAGGATGCGGCCGCCTTCCCTCGCGCTGACCTTGACGTGGATGTGCCGGGTGCGGCCCGGGTAGATCGCCGGCAGGATCGTGAGCAGCCTGAAGCGCCCTTCGGCGTCGGTGACCTGGTGCCCGCGAAACTTGAATCCCGAGTTGTCGTATTCGCCGCCGGCATCCGTGTGCCAGAAATCGAGCCACGCGCCGGCCATTGGCTTGCACTGCGTATTGAGCACATAGCCTTCGAGCATGATCGGCTGGCCGGGTGCGTCCTTGCGGAAATCGGCCTTCAGTGGCGTGCGCGGCGAATAGAAAGGGCCTTCGGTCTGCGCGGGTGTCGAACGCCCGGACTGGCATTCGGGCGTCGGCGCGAGGCGCGCGCTCTGCGCGAGCAGCCGCGTCGACGTTCCCGCGCTTGCCGCGAGGGCGAGGGTTGCTCCGAGGAAGATGCGACGGTTGTGTTCGGGAAGGCGGCTTGTCATGGCGATTTTCCTGTCGTTCCGGCGGCGCCTGCTAAACATAGACCTGCTCGCAACTCAGGCCTGACGCCTTGCGCAGAGTCTTGACGCCTGGCGTCTCACCCGCGCATGTTCGTCCGCTTCGATGCGTAACCGGCAAGACTGTCGAGATCTGTAGCGGCCGGCGGGGTGCGTATCGCCCATTCGTCGGCACGGCGAAGCTGCTCAAGCATCGTCGGCCTATGCGCCCAGGCCTCCGTCGAGGGAATCAGAGTCATTGGACGCAACAGCACCGAGCCGTCGGGCTGCTGTTCGACCTGGAAGTAGCGGCCCGCGTATTTCTTGCCGAGGGAAAGCTGTCCGCTGTTGTCTACCATTTTCAGCATCTGGAGCCCTCTTCCGTGAGGTTGTTAAATCATGCGGCATGATGGCATAGATGGGAGGAATTCCAGCCGTCCGGGGCCATCGCGTGGGACTACGTTTTCGCTAGGCTCGCTCTTTCCGTCGGCCGGCAAATCAACTGCCGGTCTTGGGCCGGCTGAATTGCTGCTTTCGACCCGAAGCCGACCTTCAAACCGGGACCGGGGAGCCGGAGTGAGGGTAAATCGTGCCGCACCGCGCGGCCAGGTGCGAATAGACTGTCCTATCCGTTTCGACCAGGTGCTCAACCTTCAGACCGCCAAGGCACTCGGCATCAAGATTCCGCGATCGCTGTTCATTACTGCCAAAAGGGTGATCGAATGAGCCATTCCGTAAACCGGCGCCGCAGATCGCTCGTCGGCCTCGGCGCAGGTACGCTCTGCGCAGTGCTTGCAGCCGAACTCGCCGGCGGCAGCGCAGCATATGCCCAAGGCAGCGGAACACCGGCACGCATCGGTTTCATCGTGTCGACCAAGGCTCCGGCGATTGCGACCCGGCTTGCCGGTTTCAGGCAAGGCATGCGCGACAACGGCCTGATCGAAGGCACCCATTACGTACTCGATGCGGTCTATGCGGACGGCCAGTTCGAGCGTTTTCCCGCGCTTGCCCAGGAGCTGTTGCAACGTGCGCCGGCGGTGCTCGTGGTGAGCACTATTGCGGCGGTGCGCGCCGCGCAACAGGCGACGCGCACGGTGCCGATCGTGATGACCGGCGTCAACGACCCGGTCGGCACCGGCCTGGTGGCAAGCCTGGCGCGGCCAGGCGGCAACATCACCGGGCAGTCCAGCCAGAACGAAGACTTGACGGCAAAGTATGTCGAATTTGTGCGTGAAGTCCTGCCGCGCGCCAAACGTATCGCGCTGCTTACCAATCCGGCCAATGCGTCACTGAATAAATTGGCCGAACAGGTGCGTGCTGCGGCGC
>JANMDK010000033.1:0-2261 GCA_031376265.1 Pseudomonadota bacterium | reverse complement strand
GCTCATCGGCGATCAGCAGGCGCGGCTCGCAGGCGATCGCCATGGCGATCATGACCCGTTGCTGCTGGCCGCCCGAAAGCTGGTGCGGGTAGGCATCGATCCGCGATGCCGGCTCGGGGATGCCAACTTCGTCCAGCAGCTCGATCGCGCGCTTCCTTGCAGCATGGCGGTCCAGACCGAGGTGGACGGCCAGCACTTCGCATAGCTGGAACCCGACCGTGAAGACCGGGTTGAGCGAGCTCATGGGCTCCTGGAAGATCATCGAGATGCCCGCACCGCGCAGGGCCCGCATCTCGTGCGGCGGAATCCTGAGCAGGTCGCGACCGTCGTACTCGATTGCGCTCCCAGTGCGGATCACGCCGTTCGGAGGTAGCAGCTGCAGGATCGCAAGCGCAGTGACCGACTTGCCGCTGCCCGATTCGCCGACCAGCGCCACGGTGCTTTCGGCCGGGATGTCGAAGCTGATGCCGCGCACCGCCGGCACGATGTTGTCGCGATCGACGCGAAAATCCACCGCGAGATCGCGAACCCTAAGGAGCATCCCCTCGTCTGCAGCCGCGCTCAATTCAGCCTCGGGTCGAGCGCATCGCGAAGCGCATCGGTCAGCAGGCTGAATGCGGTCACGAGGATGGCCATCGCGAGCGTTGCGGCCGACAGCTGCCACCAGCGGCTGTTGAGCAGCTCGTTCTGCGACTCGTTGATCATGCTGCCCCACGAGACCGTGTCGATGCCGACCCCGAAGCCAAGGAAGCTCAGGATGACTTCCGACTTGATGAAGAGCACCACATGCAGCGACAGCTGGACCAGCACCACATGACCGATGTTCGGCAGGATGTGCACGTACATCCGCGAGAAATTGCTGGCGCCGATGGCATTGGCCGCCTGCACGTACTCGCGGACCTTGTGCTTCAGGTACTCGGCCCGCACGAGCCTGAAGATGCCGGTCCATCCGGTGAGGCCCAGGATGAGGACCACCGTGACCGTGCCCTTCTGGTTGAGCACCGCCGCGATGGCGAGGATCAGGAGCAGGTAGGGAATCGACGTGAAGACGTTGTAGACCCATTCCAGGGCGGCATCGAGCTTGCCGCCGTAATAGCCGGCTTGCGCGCCAAGCACGGTGCCGATGAAGACCGCGAGGAGCGCGGCTGCAAGCCCCACCAGCACCGACGTCTGCGTGCCCTTGATGGTCTTTTGCAGCACGTCACGGCCCCATTTGTCCCCGCCCAGGGGAAGCGTCGCGGCACGCGCTTCGGGAGCCGCAAGGACTGCGGGATTTCGCAGGATTTCGGCGAGCTCCGCGCCGATGGGATCGACGATGCCGAGGTCTTCCGCCGGCGGCGCCGGCGGGAGCGTTTCTACCTTCGCCGCCTTTTCCTGCCCGGACCTGCCCGCCACGGTAAAGCCCGGCGGCGCATAGCTGATGCCGCTTTCCTTCGACCAGTTCGACGCGATCAGGCCGGCGCCGGATGCAAGCGCAACGAGCAGGTAAGCGATGACGACGAGCGCGCAAAGCATCGCCACCCGGTCAGCGCGCAGCTTCCTCCAGGCCATTGACCAGTGGCCGCGAGACGCGTCGACCTCGTCTGCAGTCAGGGCAATCGCGTCAGTAGTCATCCCAGCGGTCATTTAAGCTGCACCCGCGGATCCAGCGCCTTGTAAAGCAGGTCGGTCACCAGGTTGATGACCATGGTCGCGATCGCAACATAGACCGTCACCGCCTTGACCAATGGGAAGTCGCTGCGCTCCACCGCGAGGATCACCTCCCTGCCGATGCCGGGAATCGAGAAGAACCGCTCGACCAGGAACGCGCCCGCAAGCAGGCCCGGCAGCTGGATCATCACGTTCGTCAGCACCGGGATGGAGGCGTTGCGCAGCACGTGCACGCCCATCGTCCGCGACTCGCTGAGACCCTTGGCCCTTGCCGTGCGCACGTAGTCCTGGTTGATCTCCTCGAGGAAGAAGCTGCGGTAAAGGCGGATGTCCGGCGCGAGCGTCACCACCACCAGCACGAGGATCGGCAGCGCGCTGTAGCGCAGCAGGTTGTCGGCGAAGTTGCCGCCCCAACCCTGCACCGGGAACCAGCCCAGCTGGTAGCCGACCACATACTGGAAAACGATGATGTACACGAGGATCGAGATCGACTGGCCGACGGTGCAGGCAACCATGATCGCGCGGTCAGTCAGCGAGCCGCGCAGGTAGGCCACGAGCATCGCCGCCACCATCGACAGCACGGTGCCGATGAGCATCATCGGCACCAGCAC
>JANMDK010000002.1:0-21679 GCA_031376265.1 Pseudomonadota bacterium | reverse complement strand
GCTGGGCCATCGTCTACCCGAACTACGAGTACGGCCAGTCGGCCACGGCGTCGTTCAAGAAACTGATGACCAAGGCGCAGCCCGGCGTGCAGTTCATCGCCGAGCAGGCGCCGCCGCTCGGCAAGATCGACGCCGGTGCGGTGGTGCAGGCCCTGATGGATGCGAAACCCGACGCGATCTTCTCTTCGCTTTTCGGCGCGGACCTGCAGAAGTTCGTTCGCGAGGGCAACACGCGCGGCCTCTTCAAGAACACGCCGGTGTTCAACCTGCTTGCCGGCGAGCCGGAGTACCTCGACCCGCTCAAGGACGAGACCCCGGAAGGCTGGTACGTCACCGGCTATCCGTGGAGCGAGATCAAGACTCCCGCGCACCAGAAATTCCTCAACGCCTACCAGGCCAAGTACAAGGACTATCCGCGGCTGGGGTCGATTGTCGGCTATTCGACGATGTACACGGTGGCCAACGCGATTAAAAAAGCCGGCGCGGTCGACACCGAGAAGATCATCGCGGCGCTGAAAGGTCTCGAGATGGACACGCCGATCGGCCCGATCGTCTACCGGCCGATCGACGGACAGTCGACCATGGGCGCCTACGTCGGCCAGCTCGCCAAGAAGAACGGCAAGGGCGTGATGGTCAACTGGCGCTTCGCCGACGGGGCGCTCTTCCTGCCGCCCTTCGAGGAAGTTCGCGCGATGCGGAAGGACTAGGTATTGAAGGGGGGAAAAGCGCCCCCCTCAGACCCCCCGGGTGACTTGATCACGAAATAACGTGGTCTGTCCCTGATTTTTTATGACCGCGTCCTCGGTTCTCATCCAGTTCCTCAACGGGCTTGCAAGCGCGAGCTCGTTGTTTTTGGTCGCGGCGGGCCTCTCGCTGATTTTCGGCGTGACGCGCATCGTCAATTTCGCGCACGGCTCGCTCTACATGCTGGGCACGTACATCGCCTACAGCCTGGTCGAGCATTTTGGCCGCGGGCCGCTGGGCTTCTGGGGCGGCGTGATCCTCGCGGGCGTGATCGTCGCGGCCTTCGGGGCGCTGGTGGAAATCTTCCTGCTGCGGCGGATCTACGACGCGCCCGAGCTCCTGCAGCTGCTTGCCACGTTCGCGCTCGTGCTCGTGATCAAGGATTTCGCGCTCTGGGCCTGGGGCCCGGAGGACCTGCTCGGCCCGCGAGCGCCGGGGCTCGAAGGTGCGGTGCCGATCGCCGGCAAGCAGTTCCCCGAATACGACGTGTTCCTGATCCTGCTCGGCCCGGTCGTGCTGGCGATCCTCTGGCTGATCCTCACCAAGACGCGCTGGGGCACCCTGGTGCGCGCAGCGACCGAAGACCGCGAAATGGCCGGCGCGCTCGGCGTCAACCAGAAATGGCTATTCACCGGCGTCTTCGCGCTCGGCTCGCTGCTTGCGGGGCTCGGCGGCGCGGTGCAGATCCCGCGCGAGCCGGCGCAGCTCTTCATGGACCTGCAGGTGATCTCGGATGCGTTCGTGGTCGTCGTGGTCGGCGGTCTCGGATCGATCGGCGGCGCCTTCCTCGCCGCCCTGCTGATCGCCGAGATCAAGGCGTTCTGCATCGGCATTGGCGACGTGACCTGGTTCGGCCATGTGTTCTCGTTCTCGAAGCTCACGCTGGTGGTCGAGTTCATCGTCATGGCCGTGGTGCTGGTCATCCGCCCGTGGGGCCTGCTCGGACGCCAGCAGGCGGTGGCGCGCAGCGCAGGCAGCGCCGAGGCGCCGCTGGTGCTGCCCTCCGCCATCGAGATTCGCGCAATGCTCGTGCTGGTGGTAGTGATGGCGCTTGTACCGGTGTTGTTCAAGGGCTACGTCCTGGTGCTGCTCATCGACATCCTCGTTTTCGCGCTTTTCTCGGTGAGCCTGTTCTTCATCATGGGGCCGGGCGGCATGCATTCCTTCGGCCACGCGGCTTACTTCGGCCTCGGGGCCTACGGCGCAGGGCTGCTGGTCAAGGGCAGCTCGACAATGGAAGCCGGGCTGGTCGCCGGGCCGTTGCTCGCGGGTATCGGTGCGCTCATCTTCGGCTGGTTCTGCGTGCGCCTGTCGGGCGTGTACCTCGCAATGCTGACCCTCGCCTTCTCGCAGATCGCATGGTCGGTCGTCTTCCAGTGGGATGCCCTGACCGGCGGCTCCAACGGCCTCATCGGCATCTGGCCGGCCCCGTGGCTGGCCTCGAAGACCGCGTACTACTACCTCACGCTCAGCGGCTGCCTCCTAGGCATTTTTGCGTTGTGGCGCTTCCTCTATTCGCCGTTCGGCTACGGGCTGCGGGCGGGGCGTGATTCTCCGCTTCGCGCAGATGCAATCGGGATCGACGTGCGCTCGTTGCAATGGGCGGCCTTCATCATTGCGGGGCTCGCCGCCGGCACCGCGGGTTCGCTGTACGCGTTCTCCAAGGGCTCGATCTCGCCCGAAACGCTCTCGGTGCCGCGCTCGGTCGACGGGCTGGTCATGGTCCTGCTCGGCGGCATCCAGAACCTCACCGGCCCGGTCTGGGGCGCGCTCATCTTTACGTGGCTGCAGGACGCGGTCGCGCGCGAGATCGACTACTGGCGCGCGGTGCTCGGCGCGGTGATTCTCACGCTGGTTCTGGCTTTCCCGCAGGGCGTGGCCGGGTTCGTCAGCGATCTCATCAATCGATGGCGCAGGAAAGCGGTGCCGGCATGAGTGTATTGAAAGTCACCAGCCTTTCGAAAGCCTACGGCGGCGTGCAGGCGGTCTCGCGCGTTTCGTTCAGCGTCGAATCCGGCGAGATGCTCGCGCTGATCGGCCCCAACGGCGCCGGCAAGACCACCTGCTTCAACATGCTCAACGGCCAGATCGAGCCGGACAGCGGGACCGTCGAATTCGAAGGACGCAACCTCGCGGGCATGAAGCCGCGGCAGATCTGGCGGCTCGGCGTCGGACGCACGTTCCAGATCACTGCAACCTTTGCGTCAATGACGGTGCGCGAGAACGTGCAGATGGCCCTGCTCTCGCATCACCGCCGCCTTGCCTCGCTGACCTCGCTGGCGACGCGCGCGTACCTGGATGAAGCAGACGAACTGCTCGCCCGCGTCGGCATGATCGAGCAGGCGCGGCGCAGCTGCGCAGTGCTGGCCTATGGCGACCTCAAGCGCGTCGAGCTGGCCGTGGCGCTGGCCAACCAGCCCCGCCTGCTGCTCATGGACGAGCCCACCGCGGGCATGGCGCCGCGCGAGCGCAGCGCGCTGATGCAGCTTGCGGCCGGCCTCGCGCGCGACTCGGGCATCGCCGTCCTCTTTACCGAGCACGACATGGACGTGGTGTTCGCGCACGCCCATCGCATCATCGTTCTCGCCGGCGGCCAGCTGATCGCCGAGGGCAGGCCCGACGAGGTGCGCGCGCATCCCAAGGTGCGCGAGGTCTACCTCGGCTCGGGCACGACGTATGGGGCCGCCCATGCTTGAAGTCGCCGGCCTCAACGCCGCCTACGGCCAGGCGCAGATCCTTTTCGACGTCGCGCTCAAGGCCGGGCCGGGCGAAGTCGTCGTGCTGCTCGGGCGCAACGGCGCCGGCAAGTCGACCACGCTCAAGGCGCTCATCGGCCTGGTGCGGCCCCAATCCGGCGAAGTGCGCTTCAATGGCCAGCGCATCGACCGGCTGCAGCCCTTCCAGATCGCAAGGCTCGGCCTCGGTTACGTGCCGGAGGATCGGCGCATCTTCGCGGACCTCAGCGTGACCGAGAACCTCGAGGTCGGCCGGCAGGCGCCGCGCAACGGCGCCGCGCAATGGACGCCGGAGCGCTTGTACGAACTCTTCCCCAACCTCGGCCGAATGAAGGACCGCCGCGGCGGCCGCATGTCCGGCGGCGAGCAGCAGATGCTCACGATCGCGCGAACGCTCATGGGCAATCCTTCCACCGTCCTGCTGGACGAGCCCTCCGAAGGCCTCTCGCCGCTGATCGTCGAGCAGATGGCCAACACGATCCGCAACCTCAAGAGGGAAGGCCTTTCGGTGCTCCTCTCCGAGCAGAACCTGCATTTCGCGCAGCTCGTGGCCGACCGCGCCTATATCATCGAGACCGGCCAGATCCGCTACAGCGGCACGATGCAGGCGCTGGCCGCAAACGACACGGTGCGCGAGCAATACCTCTCCGTATGACGGCAGCCGACCCTACCCCGACCTGGATCGCCGGCATCGATGTCGGCGGCACCTTCACCGACCTCATCGCCATCGATACGAAGGGCGGCGAAGTGCGCCTCGCAAAAGTGCCGACCACGCCGCAAAACCAGGCCTTCGGCGTTTTGGCGGCGATCGAGTCGGCCGGACTCGACCTGCCTTCGCTCGCGCTGATCGTCCACGGCACCACGACCACGACGAATGCGCTGCTCGAGAGGAAGCTCGCCAAGACTGGCCTGATTACCACCAAGGGCTTCCGCGACGTGCTGGAACTCGGCCGCCGCACGCGGCCGAATGCCTACGGGCTCACCGGCTGGTTCGAGCCGATCGTGCCCCGCGAGCTGCGGCTCGAAGTCGCCGAGCGGGTCGACGCCGATGGCAACGTGGTCACGCCGCTCGACGAAGCCGCCGTGCTGCGCGCTGCCATGCAGCTAAAAGAGGCGGGATGCGAATCGCTCGTCATCCACTTCCTGCATAGCTACATCAACCATTCTCACGAGGCCAAGGCGCTCGAGATCGCCAGGGGCGTCTGGCCGAACCGCTACGTCACCGCGGGTCACCTGATCCTCTCCGAATACCGCGAGTACGAGCGCGGCGTGACGGCGGCCGTGAATGCCTCGGTCCAGCCGATCCTCGACCGTTACATCCAGCGCCTCATGGACGAACTGCGCAAGCGCGGCTTTGAGCGCGACCTGCTGGTCATGCAGGGCAACGGCGGCACGGTGGCCGCGGGCCTCGTTGCGGAGGCCGCGGTCAACACGGTGATGTCCGGCCCGGCCTCGGGGATCATCGCTGCCGCCTACTCCGCCACCGCGTCCGGCGTGGCGAACGTCATCACCTATGACATGGGCGGCACCTCGACCGATGTCGGCCTGATCCGCGACGGGGTGCCCACGGTTTCGGCGGAGCTCGAAATCGAATACGCGATGCCGATCCACGTGCCGATGGTCGACGTGCACACCATTGGCGCCGGCGGCGGCTCGATCGCATTCCTGTCGGATGCCGGCATGCTGCAGGTCGGCCCCAGCAGCGCAGGCGCCCTGCCGGGCCCCATCTGCTACGGGCGCGGCGGCAACGAGCCGACGATCACCGACGCCAACCTCCTGCTCGGCCGCCTCAACCCGGACAAGCTGCTCGGCGTCGACAGCCCGGTGAGCCTCGCGCACGTCAGCAAAATATTCGAGGAACGCGTCGGCAAGGCGCTTGGGCTCGACGCCATCGGCGCGGCAGCGGCAATCCTGCGCATCGCGAACGACAAGATGGCCGGCGCAATCCGCATGGTCTCGCTTGCCAAGGGGCACGACCCCCGCGACTTCGCGCTCTTCCCGTTCGGCGGCGCCGGTCCGCTGCACGCGGCTGCGTTGGCGAGGGAGCTCGGCATTCCGCGCCTGCTGATCCCGATGCGGCCTGGCATCACCAATGCGCTCGGCTGCGCAGCCGCGGACCTGCGGCACGATTATGTGAACACGGTGAACAAGCCCCTGCCATCGCTCGACGACTCGCTCGTCAAATCGGTGCTCGAGGCGCAGATCGCGGAAGGCCGCGCCACACTCCAACGCGAAGGCGTGGCAATCGAAGGCGTCAAGCTGCTGCACTTTGCAGACATGCAGTTCCAGGGGCAGAGCCACATCCTGACGGTCGCCCTGCCCGGCACTGAGGTCTCGCGCGCGCTCTTGCAGACGCGCTTCGATGCGGCTTACTGGGAGCGGTTCGGCGTCGAGCTGCCGGAGATCCGCGCGGTGCTCGTCAACCTGCACACTGCCGTGATCGGCCTGCGCTCGCGCTTCGACCTCGCGGTGCTCGGTCGCTCGGATCGCGCAAAAACTCTGGCTGGGGCGAAGAACGGCGAGCGGCAGGTCTGGTTCGACGGCGGCTTCCGCGCTACTTCGATTTACCAGCGGGAGAAGCTGCCCGCGGATGCGAGCTTCGAAGGCCCGGCGATCATCGAGCAACTCGATTGCACTACAGTGATAGAAGCCGGCAACCGTGTGCAGCTCGATGCGCTCGGAAACCTGATTGTGGAGATCGCATGAGCGCGAACATGGGCCTGCTGCTGACGATGACCGAGCCGCCGCCGGCGATGGACGAGGAGTTCAACGCCTGGTACGACACCGAGCACATGGCCGAGCGGCTCTCGATCCCGGGCTTCCTGTCCGCGCGCCGCTGGACGCGCGACTGCAAGGACGGCGAAGGCCGCTACCTCGCGACCTACGAGCTCACCTCACCCGGCGTGCTGGAGACGCCCGAATACCTCGCCTACGTCGGCGACAACTTCACGCCGTGGAGCAAGCGCTGCCTGGGCGCGTCGACCGTCTTCAGGCGCTGGGCCTGCGAGCAGATCGTGCCCGGCAACCAGTCGCCGGACGAAAAGGCCACCGCGCTCTTCCTCGCCTGCGGCGACGTGCCGGCCGCGCACGAGGAGGAATTCAACCGCTGGTACGACATCGAGCACCTGCCCTTGTTGCTGCAGGTGCCGGGCGTGCTCGGCGCGCGCCGGTTCCGCGCATCCGCGGGCTCGCCGCGCTACATCGCGCTCTACGACCTGGCCGACCCCGAAGCGCGGAATCACCCGGACTGGAAAGCGGCAGTGACTACCGAATGGACCAAGCGCGTCGACGAACTGACCGCCGACTGCGAATGGATCCTGTCCACCTGGCGCGCGATGGGGAAATGATGGGCGCAACTGTTACCCCCGCCGCCGCCGGAATCGACCCGATCACCCTGGCTGTAATCCAGAACGGCCTGCAGCAGGTCTGCAACGAGATGGACCTCGCCTTCTGCCGCGCAGCCTTCTCGCCGGTGATCTCCGAGGCGATGGACCGCTCGGACGGAATCTACTCGAAAGAGGACGGCTCCCTCATCGCGCAGGGCGAGCTCGGCCTGCCGGTGTTCGTCGGCACGATGCAGTTCTCGACGCGCGCGGTCATCGAGCGAGTGCGCGAGAACAAGTGGGAGGTCAACCAGGGCGACGTGTTCATCGTCAACGACCCCTACCTCGGCGGCACGCACCTCATGGACGTGAAATTCGTGAAGCCTTTCTTCTACAAAGGCAAGGTGTTCGCGTGGCTGGCCAACACCGGGCACTGGCCGGACACCGGCGGCATGGTGCCCGGTGGGTTCTCCGCGCATGCCACCGAATCCGAGCAGGAAGGCCTGCGCCTGCCGCCGGTCAAGCTCTACAAACAGGACGTGCTCGACCAGGAAATCCTCTCGATCATCCTTTCGAACATCCGCATCGCCGACCAGCGGATCGGGGACATCAAGGCACAGGCCGCGGCGCTGGCCATCGGCGAGAAGCGGCTCGAAGCCCTTCTCGACCGCTACGGCGCGGACACGGTCGAGTCGGCGATCGCCGAGCTGCGCAAGCGCGCGGCCCAGCAGATGCGCGCCAAGATCGCGACGATCCCCGAGGGCTCGTACGAAGGCATCGCGATCGTGGACTCCGACGGCGTCGTCGACGAGCCGCTCACGATCCGCATGAAGGTCACCCGGAAAGGCAGCGACCTCGAGTTCGACATGACAGGGTCGTCTGCGCCCTGCGCGGGGCCGATGAATTCGGTGATCGCCACGACGCGCTCGTCGATCTACCTGGCGATGAAGCACATCTTTCCCGAGGTGCCGATCAACGCCGGCACGTTCGAGCCGCTGCGCATCAAGGACCCGGAAGGTACCTTCCTCTATGCGCACTACCCTCGGCCGGTTTCGGGCTGCGCGGCCGAGGTGAGCCAGCGGATAGCTGAGGCGGTCTTCTCTGCGCTAACGCATGCGATTCCGGAGCGGCTCTTCGCCGCGCCGGCCGGGAGTTCCGGCAACCTCGCCGTCGGCGGCAACGACCCGCAGCGCAACCGCAACTACGTGATGTACGTGATCTCGGGCGGCGGCTACGGCGGCAGTCCCTCCGGCGACGGCATCTCCAACGGCTGCTCGACCATCGGCATCTCCAAGACCCCGCCGCTCGAAGTCATGGAGCAGTACTACCCGATCCTGTTCGAGGAGTACTCGCTGCACGAGGGCTCCGGCGGCGCCGGCGAGCAGCGCGGCGGCATGGGCGTGAACTACACGATCCGCATGCGGCGCGGGTCGGCGCGCGCTTCGATGGTCATGGACCATGGCCGCGTCGGCCCCCAGGGCGCGCTCGGCGGCTCGGACGGCGGCGTGAACACCGTAGCCATCGACCAGTCCGGCGTCGAATACCGCCCGCCGCATTTGTCGAAGGACCAGGACATCCAGCTGCAGCCGGGCGACTGCATTCGTGTCTCGACACCCGGCGGGGGCGGATTCGGCGATCCCCTCAAGCGCGAGCCGGCCAGGGTCGCGAAGGATGTCGCGCGCGGCTACTACACGGCCGCGCAGGCCGAGAAGCTCTACAGCGTGAAGACGAGCGCCAGCGGGCAACTGGACGAAGCCGCGACGGCGAAGCTCCGCTCGCGCTGATGCTCGCCGCCCTCTGCGCCTTCCAACTCAAGCGCAAATCGGGGACAGACCACGTTTAATTCCCGGCAAATTAAACGTGGTCTGTCCCTGATTATCCTGATTATCCAATTCCGGCAATGAAACTGGCAGGACAGGCGCGCCGTTATTGGCTGCGCAGAAACGAATGTTCTGCTTTGTCAGGCGACCACGGGTTCCGCGGTAAGCCCCACCGGCTCGTACCCGACCATCGACGGCACATCGGGCGCGACATGCATCACCTGCTCGCCCAGGTCCATGACCACAGAGGCCACCGTTTCCATGCGGGCCTCGCGCTCGACCGCCGGGTCCGGCCGGCGACAGATCGAGAGGAAGCCTTCGGACTCGTCGCGCAGCATTTCCTGCAGGTCTTCCGCCGAATATTTTCCGCGATGCGCGCCGGCCAGCGCCTCGATCCTCTCCAGGCGCGGGTAGGTCGAGAGACTGGGCGCGAGCGACGCCTGGTGCCTGGCCGCCTCGGCCGCGATGAAGTGGTTGGTGTGGCAGAGGGCGCGCTGCAAGCCGCTCTCTTCCCCGCGGATCACGTGCAGCCCGCGCGGCGAGAATTCCAGCGCCGCGGACTTGCCGCCGGCGTCGGCGCACAGCACGTTCGACGACGCGCCGAAAGAAAGCTTCGACGCGAACGCGACGGCCTCGTCCACCGAGCGGCGCTTGAGCAGCGCGCGCAGCAGCACGTGAACCGGCACGCCGGGCTTCGAGCCGTCGTCGGACGATCGGAGGATGTTGAGGCAGACGCCGAAGCCGTGGCTGTTGAGGCCGATCTTGGCGAGCATGCCCGCCTCGGTCGGCGTGAGGCAGGTCGAGCCGTCGGTCTCGGTGCTGCGGACGAGCACCAAGGCGTCGCGCTGGGAACCCAGCCAGTCCCAGTTCTGGGCCAGCAGCGTGGTGCCCTTGGTGCTCATGGCCGGCCGGATCGCTATCGAGGTGCATTCTCCCCAGTCGGGGATGCCCCCCGCCACATTGCAGGCGGCGATGGATTGCCGCTCGGGGTGCGGCTGGCCGGGATAGGTCGGCGGCAGGATCTCGGTGCGCGAATTGAGCGCGAGAATCTCGTTCACGTGCCGCCCGGATCCTGACGCGATGCCCTCGATCTCCTCGAGTAGCTCCGCGTCCAGGTCGCCGATCAGGTCGCGATAGCCGGCACCGAGCTTCTGCGCGCCGGGCCAGTCGATGCCGCAGAACGCGAAAAGGCGCGCATAGGTGGCAACTGACCGCTCGATGCGCGCCCTGGCCTGCGCGCCGTGCTCGTGCCCGCGGTTGCGTGCGCTGCCTTCGACATCGATGATCGAGAACATGGTTTTCCTCCGAAGTGTCTGTCGCCAATGGATCTGGTCGCGGGCCATTGTAATCCTGGCCGGCATGGCAAGATATCCGCTTAGGTCACAAGCCGCGGAGGCAGCATGCCGGAAGCAGCACAGGACGAAGGCAGGATCACCACCCAGCTCGAGGGCGACGTGTTCGCCATCGGCATCGACCGTCCGAAAAAGCTCAACGGCTTTTCGCTGAAGATGTACCGCGAGCTCGTCGGCGCGTATAGCGCATTTGAAAAGGACGACTCGGCGCGCGTCGGCCTGCTCTACGCGCACGGCGGCAACTTCACTGCCGGGCTGCAGCTGGACCAGTTTGCCCCGCTCATGGCGCGGGGCGAAGCAGCGGCGCCCGCCGGGGGCATCGACCCATTTTCCTTGCGCGAGCCCTTCCGCACCAAGCCTGTGGTCTGCGCGGTGCAAGGCATCTGCTTCACGCTCGGCATCGAGCTCATGCTCGCCCAGGACATAGTCATTGCCGCCGACGACACCCGCTTCGCGCAAATCGAGGTCAAACGCGGCATCATGCCGACGGGCGGCGCGACCCTTCGCTTCGTCGAGCGCGCGGGCTGGGGAAACGCACAGCGCTACCTGCTTACCGGCGACGAGTTCGGGCCGGCCGAGGCGCTGCGCCTGGGGTTCGTGCAGGAGGTCGTTCCGGCCGGACAGCAATACGAGCGCGCCCTTGCCATCGCCAGAACGATCGCCGAGCAAGCGCCGCTGGCAGTGCGCGCATCGCTCGCCTCCTCCCGCCGCTACCTCGAGAAAGGCCCGGTCGGCATCAAGGCCGAGATGGAAGCTGTGCAGAGGAAGCTTGCGCAAACCGACGACGCGGCCGAGGGGCTGCGTTCCTTCACCGAGCGCCGCAAGGCGCGCTTTACAGGCAAGTGACGCAAACGATGAGCATCGAGATCCCCACGAATATCCCTGCCCCCTTCGCCGACGGCCGCGACGTAGTCCGCAAGGAATGGATCGACTACAACGGCCACATGAACGTCGGCTACTACCAGGTCGTGTTCGACCTCGCGGCCGACGTGTTCTTCGATTACCTCGGGCTGACACAGGAATTCCGCAAGAAGCATGGCTCGACTACCTTTGCGCTCGAGGCCCACGCGAATTTCCTCAAAGAGGTCAAGGAAGGCGACCCGCTGCGATTCGAGGCGCGCCTGATCGATTTCGACACGAAGCGCATCCATTTCTACCAGGAGATGTTCCACGGCACCGAGGGCTACCTCGCGGCCTCGCAGGAGTCGCTGTCCTCGCACGTGTCGATCGAAACGCGCCGCACCGCGCCCTGGCCGGAAGAAGTCCTTCCGCGCCTCGCGGCGATCAAGGCCGCGCACGACAAGCTGCCGCGGCCGTGGCAGCTCGGGCATGTGATTACGGCGAAGGGGTTGACGCGCGTTAGCGGATAGGACGCGCCCCTACCAGAGTACCGGCACGCCGTACTGCCTGAACACCGGATCGATACTGACGACACGCAATTTATCCATTATGGCCTGCGCGACCAGCATGCGATCGAACGGATCCCTGTGCGGACCCGGCAGCGCTCCCGCCGCAAGCGCGTGGTCGAGCGAGATGGGCAGGCTTTCGAATCTTTCACGGCGCAGGTAGGCGGGAAGCTTCTCGGCGACATCACCGATCTCCGGCAATTTTCCGATCCTCACCTTGGTGGAAATTTCCCAAGCGCTCGCGCTCCGAGGCGAACCCCGCCATACCGGTCACGTTGCCGCCGGGCCGTGCAAGACTGGCGATGAGCCCCGTAGCGACCGGATCGCCGGCGCCCGTCATAGCCGACTCCCGGTTCCTGTTTTAGCGCTTTGCACTTATTGGTCCCGATATACGGGAATTATTATCGCTGCCTGGATCCGCCGCCGGCGCTGTTTCGATCCTCAGAATTACTCAGATTCGAACTCAGAATTTCTCAGTTTCAGGCCCAGAAAGTGGTAGATACTCCGCAGTCATCATCAATCCTAGGGGGAACAAAATGAACAGCGTTTACGTCAACAGGATCTATCAGGCGATTGCAGGAGGCATCGTTGCGGCTTTTCTGGCCGTACCGGCATTTGGGCAGGCCAAATTGACCCTTACCGACTGCTCCGACCCCACGAAGATTGTGCCCGCGGCCAAGGCTCTCTGCGAAGCGGATATGGCCATCAGGACGGACTGCAACAAGACGAGCAACCCCGCGCAGTGCTACAACACAAAGAAGGCGGCCCAGACTTCTGTGCCTGCCACTACGCAGACCGCCCCCAATCCTGCCGCGGCGCCAGCACCGGCCCCAGTAGCGGCCAAACCGACCGACCCCAACATTGTCACCTCGATTCCCCAGGGCGCCAGGAATTGCGCAAATGATAGCGGGAAATGTCTGGTTGTCGGGAATTGGACTGGGGTCTACGGAGCGAACAATGCATTCGCCAAGATCTCCGGCTCGGGAGATTTCATCTGCCTTCCCAGCACCTTCAAGATCAACGATCCAGCACCAGGCGTCGCGAAGAGCTGCTGGGTCATCGGTGCGGCGCCTGCGGCCCCGGCTCCTGTCGCCGCGGCCCTACCCAAGGTGAACCAATTGCCCCTGAGCTGCAAGGGCGGACTCGTCAACAGCCCCACCAAGACATTCACCATCCCGGATGATTTCTCGAAAAATGGCTATGGGCATCCCGTCACCATGGCAGCAACCGATCTTACCGGCGCGACCACGGAATGCATGAACATTTGTGCGAAAACGGGAGAACCAGCTCCCTGCGGCTGGTACACCCTGGTGCAGTGGCGGTCGGATACCTCCGCCGATGGCAAGAGCAGGATGGTCTATGCCTGCTACATGGTGAGTGCACGCAACTATAAAGATGCCTTCAAGCCGAAGATGGCGACCGACAAGAACTTTGGTAACGCATCGAATGGCATGTTCTTCAAGGAGGCGTACACCTACCCTTGCGCTCGATGATGGCGTTCCTCTGCCGAGGAACAATTCAGGGAGGATGATCCGCCCCCACATGGCGGGGCGAAATCAACCAAAGGGGATGCAGGCCTGTGCCTGCATCCCCAATCAATTTACCACTGGTCATCTGGCCGGTTTGGCGCGCGGAAAAGCCCAGGGACGCAGCAGAGCGGTTGGAAGCCGTTCGAGCAGCCGACGCTGGCAGCATTTCGCCCGGAGAGCTAGTACTGGCGCTGGGTCTGAGCCGAAATTGGCAGTATTTAGGGCGTCGGCTCAGGCCCCCTGCTTGTACCCAAGGTAGTGCGCACCTTGGATACCAAGTGCGTCCAAATCCCGATTACTCGACCACCCGGTCGGCGCGCAGCAGCGCGGATTGCGGCATGACCACGCCGATTGCCTTCGCGGTTTTCAGGTTGACGTGAAGCTCGAAGTTGGTGGGCTGCTCGACCGGCAAGTCGGCGGGCTTTGCGCCGCCGAGGATCTTGTCGATGTAGATCGCCGCTTTGCGAACAAGATCCTTTGTGTTCGCAGCATAACCAAACAATGTCCCTGCCTGCACAAAAGTCAGGGTGGGTGCTGCAAGCGCCAGTCGATGCTTCAAGGCCAGATCGATCGCGGGCTGGCTGGTCAGGCTCGGCTGGAGGATCACCCCGTCCACCCGCGCCTTGACCCACTCGGCAAATACCGCCTCGTAGTCTTGCGGTCCGCGCACCATGACCGGGGGCACTTCGAGCCCCAGCGCGCGCGCCGCGGACTGAATCTGCTCGACGAACGTCTTGGTGAACGGGTCCGCCGCATTGGCCAGCACGGCGATCAGCTTTGCGCCCGGGCGGATCTCGCGGAAAATCTCGAGATGCTTGGCGGCAACCTCGGCCGTCGTCGAGGACATCCCGGTGATGTTTCCCCCCGGCCGCGCGAGGCTCGCGATCAGGCCGGTCGCTACTGGATCGCCGGCGCCGGTCATGACGATCGGAATGATGCTGGTGGCGCGCTTGGCAGCGTTTATGGAGGGTGACTGGACGGCAACGATAACGTCCACTTTCATCTCCACCAGTTCGGCTGCCAGCTTTGGGAGGAGTTCCGGCTTTCCTCCCGCCGTCCGGACCTCGATCAGAATGTTTTTCCCCTCTCTGAGGCCGCGTTCGCGCAGGCCCTCGCGCAAGTATGTGAGGACTGGTTCAGGATTGGTCACCGCCAACAAGCCGATCTTTGAAACCTTCGCTGCCTGTGCACGAACGCAAACGGGCGCCAGGAGGGCGGCAAGCGCGAACAGCGCTTCGCGTCGTGTGATCACCGATCCGCCATCGCTGGCTTCATCACTCGATCACCCGGTCTGCCCGCAGCAGGACCGATTGCGGGATCGTGATCCCTAGCGCCTTGGCAGCACTTAGATTGATCGTGAATTCCAGCGTGGTAGGTTGCTCGACGGGCAGCTCGCCCGGTTTTGAGCCTCTGAGGATACGATCGACATAGTGAGCGGCGCGCCTTGAGATGTCCACCAAGTTTGCCCCGTACGACGCCAGCCCCCCTTCGGTGACGTACTCGCGCACCGGGTAGATCGCCGGGATCCGGTTCGCGACCGCGAAAGCGACGATCGCCGCGCGGTTACTTAGCGTGGCGCCGTATCCGTGCAAGCTGAGGGCCTCGACACGATTCTTCTTCAGGTCCTCGAAGGCCTTTTCCAGGTCCGCGGACCCTCGCAGCACCACAGGCCGGAGCGTGACGCCGAGCGCAGCGGCCGTTTTTTGCTCTTCCTTCAGGGCGAGGGACGAATACACGCTCCCGGGGTCGAAGAACACGCCGATGCGAACGGCCTTTGGAACGATCTCCTTGAGGATCGCGATCCTCTTGCCCTCCAGCTCCAGCGTGAGCGAGGACAGGCCGGTGATGTTAGCGCCGGGTTTCGCGAGGCTCTGCACGATTTCCGCTTTGACCGGGTCGCCGACGGCGCCGAAGACGACCGGGATCGTCGTGGTGGCCTGCTTTACGGCCAGCGGGGCGGCGGTGCCCCACGTTGTGAAGATTACGTCCACCCTGGCCTGGACGAGACTGGCGGCCAGGGCCGGCAGCTCGCCGACCTTGCCCTTCGCCGAGCGGAATTCGAACTCCGGGGTCCGGGTTCCTGTGTAGCCCAGCTCCCGCAATCCTGCGCGGAAGGCTTCCACGCCTGGGCCTTCGCACGAGATGAGGCAGAGCACGCCGATGCGTGGCGCCTTTATCGACGGCTGGGCTTCGACCCAGAGCGGCCAGGTGCAGAGCGTAATGAGCGCCGATACGGCGATGGCCAGGGCCTTCGCGGTTTTCAGGTTGCGCTCCCGCTCCCGAACCGAGCTGGGTTGGCAGTATTTTGCCTGGAGAGCCAGTATTGGCGCGGGGTGATGGCAGGAATTGGCAGTATTCAGCGCGGCTCCCCGGCAAACGCCTGCTGCAACTCGTGCAGCTGCTTGATCGCGGCCTTGGGCAGTGGCCCTTTCAGCACCGCAGCCAGCGCGTCCTCGAACTGCTGCGGCGTGGCTACACCGACGAGGATCGTGCCCATCGCCGGATGCGTGATGCAAAACCGCGTGGCCGCCTCGGTGAGGCTGCCTGCGAAGCCCTCGTCGACAAGCGGCCGCAGTCGCTGCGCGCGCCTGAGGTCGCCGTCGTAGCTCCATGCAGAACCGATCGGCTCGGGCGGAGGGCTCGCGATCGGGTGACGCTCGGCCGCGCCCGAAAGCGCCCCGCCGGCCAGCACGCGGATGCCGATGACCCCAACCCCAGCGGCCTTCGCTCGATCGAACAAACAGCCGTAATCCTGCGCCGGGTAGTTCGGTGGCAACGCCTGGGCCGCAGAAACATTGAGTAAGTTGTAGGTCACCTGCGCCGAATCGAAGACGCGCGCGTCTACGACCTCCTGCAGCGCGGCGGTGTCGCCGGTCGCCGTGATGCCGAGGAAGCGGACCTTGCCCAGCCGGCGCTGCGCATCGAAGGCGGGCAGTATTTCGTCGAGCACCTGTCGCACGGTGAAACTGTTGCCACCGCCGGCGGTCGTGATCGGGTTGTGGAAGTGGAGGATGTCGACCTGCTCGCGCCCAAGGCGCTGCAGGCTGCCCTCAAGCGACTTCGCGATCGCTTCCGCCGCCGCGCCTGAATCCGGCCGCAGTCGCACCTTGGTCCCCACTACGGCGTCGCGCGGCTTGAGCTTGGCGAGGATGCGGCCGAGATTAGTTTCGGATGCGCCATTGCCGTATTGCACGGCCGTGTCGAAGTAGTTGACGCCTGCATCAAGCGCCCGGCCGATTGCGCGCTCCTGGTCGGCCGGATCGCCGCGCACCATGAGGCCGCCGACCGCGCCGCAGCCGAATCCGAGGATGGAGATCCGCATCCCGCTGCGGCCAAAGGTTCGCATTTCCATGGATCGAAGGCCTTTAGCCGAACTTCACTTCTCGCTGGGTCGTCACTGGATCACCTCGTCCGCCCTTTGCAGCACCGCCTGCGGCACGACGATGCCGAGCGCCTTCGCGGTCTTGAGGTTGATCACCAGCTCGAACTTGGTGGGCTGTTCAACGGGAAGATCGGCGGGCTTTGCGCCTTTGAGGATCCTGTCCACGAAGGTTGCCGCGTGCCGGTAGTTTTCTGCGATGTCCGCCCCATAGCTCAGGAGCCCGCCTTCGGCCACGTGCTCGCGGAAAGCGTAGGCATCCGGCAGGCGCAGCGGAAGCAGCATGCTGGCCAGGCGCTTGCGCTCGTTGACAAACATGCCGTCCAGCACCACGACGATCGCCTGGACCTTCTCGCGTGCGATCCGCGTGACTGCGTGCGACAGCTGGTCCGGTGCGCTGGCCACGATGCGAATTGGCGTGAGCTTGAGCAAGTTGCAGGCGCGCTGTGCAGCGGCCCAGTACGCGCCATGCGCCGGGCTGGATTCGTTGACGAGGATCGCGATACGCATCGCGAGAGGCGCCGCTTCGTGGAGGATTTCGACCAGCTTTGCAA
Organism: Pseudomonadota bacterium; assembly: GCA_031376265.1. Classification (GTDB taxonomy): domain Bacteria; phylum Pseudomonadota; class Gammaproteobacteria; order Burkholderiales; family SG8-39; genus SZAS-79. Next base: position 4,837 of record JANMDK010000002.1, on the reverse strand, counting down.
CGACTTCCTCGTACTGGCTGGTGATGCCGGTGATGTTCCCGCCCGGCCTGGCGAGGCTCGCGACGAATTTGCTCCCCACTGCGTTCGACACATTCGCCATGACGATCGGAATGGTGGCGGTCGCTTTCTGCGCAGCCCGGGCCACCGGTGCGCCGCCAATCAGGATCACGTCGACTTTCTGCGCAACCAGTTCTTTCGCCAGGCCATCCAGACGTCCTACAACTCCGTCGCCATACGCCGCGTGGTATTCGATGTTTCTGCCTTCGCGCCAGCCGAGCGCCAACATGCCGGACTTGAAAGCGGTGAACTGCCGAGCCACCGACACGATCGACCCGAGCGATAGTATGCCCACCTTGCGAACGGGGGATTTTGGCTGGCTCCAGGATCGAGCGGCCGCGGCAAGCAGCAAGCCGCCGCTCGAGAGAAGGAAACTGCGTCGGCCGAGCCTGTCTGGTGTGCGCATGATGGCTGCAATTATCGTATGTACGCGGGTTGGGAAATGAATAAACGCGGCATCTCGCCGCGAAGCGCGCATCGAATACCCTTGGCGGCCTGCCCCAGTACTACTGGATCACCGCATCCCCCCGCGCCAAAGGGCGCGCTCGAGAGGACTGACTGCGATATCGCGATGCCAACGGCCTCGCCGTGTCAACCCGCCTTTGGCATTAGGTAATTGCTGGAAGCGGGTTCCGAGACTTCCGACGCACTTCGGCTAATTCGGCCTGAGCTGCCTTCGCCACGATGAGGCTGGCACACACCTGGCGAATCTGAATACTTCGTAACAGTCTTGCACGAACTTCAATTTGACAATAATGTGAAGACGCTTGGAAGACGTTTTGCCTCAGGAACACCTGCCGGACTTAAGAATAGCAACCAGAGGGAGTCAAGCATGAGCGAGCGCCTACAAGTCGATTTAATCGCTTTGGATCACCCCCCCGTTCCTCGCCTGCGCCAACGCGCCCCACTGACTAGATTGCTTGAATTCGTTTCGCAATCGGCGGGAGTTATGAGCGCCGTACTGTTGATCCCGAATTCAGCATTGGCGCAGCCTACTGTTTATCTCACTGGGGTATTCAAGGCTAGTTTGGAAAACCTCAAAATCAATCAGCCCGCCGCTGCTCGGGCCGGGAGAAATACTTCCGAAACGAGAGTCGTGGACGATTCGTCGAGAATAGTCTTCAATGTGAGCGAAGACCTCGGTGGCGGCTTTTATGCCATCGGGCTGGCCGACCTGCGCATACCGATTGCTTCGGGGAATTTTGTCATGCAGTCAGGCAACACCCACATCGGATTGCGCAACCCCATCCTTGGCCGCATCTTTGTTGGACGCCAGGATGCTCACTATTACAACAACGAATCGAACATGACCGTCCTTGCCGGTGACCTTCGGGGCGACAGCATTTCGCTGATGTCGTTCATGCGGGATGGCACTGCAGCAATCGCCGGCGCAACTCGCACGCCGAATATCATTCACTACACCACGCCCAACTGGAATGGTTTTACCGGGATAGTCGCGTACTCAACCGGTCCGGCAGGCGCCGCGACCGATCAGCCAACCAACAACGGACTAGCGGCTCCTGCACAGCAATCCGATCTTCAGAACGGGATTCGAAAAGGCAATGCGCTATTTCTCAACCCCAACTATGTAACCGCGACCTATAAAGTCGGGTGGAGCTACTGGAATTCCAAGCCGGATATCTCAGTTTTTCAAGCAGGTAACACGCTGGGTTCAGGTGACCAGCTCAGCCACAAAGTGTACGGATCCATCGGGTTCTCGGGATTCCGAGTTGGATTCGCCTGGGACAAGTCCCGCGTCAAGTCCTCGACGCCAGGCGCTGGCATTGCCGGCGTAGCGGGTACAACTGGCGTATTGGGAAGCGCATTCCGCTCAGGCACCGTGCTTGGGGATCGCACGGCCTGGTCCATCCCAATGTCTTACATTACCGGCCCTCATCAATTTCACTTCCATTACACCAAAGCCCGCGATGACCGCGCCACCGTTGGTATCAGTGACGGGGCAAAGATGATTGCGCTTTCTTATCAGTATGCGTTGTCCAAGCGCACGTCCGTCGGATTGGGCTATGCCAAGATCACGAACGACCCGGGTGCGGCGTACAACTTCTTTACTTCCGTCAGTCTTGGAAACTCAACTGGTGCGGGGGTCGCCGCAAATGAGGATCCTCGATTCGTTTCCAGCACGATCCGCGTTGCCTTTTAGAAAATTCGCATCGCATTCCGGATTGCTAATCACGATCTCGTGATTACCCATCGAGCGGCACAGTCGACGCCGTAAGTGGTTCCAACCATGGTCCCTTCGTATCCGGTCCCGGTGCGCTGCCCGATAAGTTTGGTGACGCCTGAATATCCGGTCATACCTTCGATTCCGGAGCCCGTGAGCGCGCCGTTCCCATCCACTACGAGATGGAGCGGAGAAAGCAAATGGGTGACGGCGACTCCTTCGCGAAAGATTAGGTCTCCAGTCCCGGCCATGCCAAGGCATGCAGGATGCGGAGCGGGCTGGGTCGGAGTGACGGTCATTACGTATTTGCCGGGTGGTACACCGACGGAAGGCTGGCCGGCACAAGATGCAAGCGCCAAGCAGGATGCGGCCACATAAATTCGATGAATTGAAGTGCTCATTGTTGTCACCTCTCAGTTAAAAACTCATTCGGGCGATGTGTGGAAACAGGCGCATCAAAACAAAATCATCGAATGACCTCGTCGGCCCGAATCAATACCGATTCAGGAATTTTAAGTCCCAAAGCGTTCGCGGTTTTCATATTGATGACTAATTCAAAAGTAGTAGGTTGCTCGATCGCGAGATCGCCCGGTTTCGCGCCTTTCAATTCGATCGACGAACGAGGCGCTTCGGCGCACCAGTGGCCCGTAATCCTGCGCATACGAGATCAGACCCCCTTCGATTTCCGGTCCCTTGAACGGATAGATCGCCGGCAAGCGTTCACGCGCCGCAAATTCTATGACGCGAGATCGATTCCTGTTGATCGCGCCCGACGGCACAACGAAGAGTGCATCGGGCCTGTCCCGCACGATGGCAGCAAAGGCTGCTTCGATTTCGGCGATACTTTGCCCCGACAGCAAGGTCAGACGGATGCCCATCGCGTCGGCCGCGCGCTCGGTTGCTTGGCGATAGAGTTCCATCCCAGGGAATTCGGGCTCCCACAGGACCGCGACCCTCTTGGCGCGCGGCAACAAATCGTGGAGGACTTCCAGGATCTTTCCTGCAGTCTCCGGCCCCTGAATGGTCGTCCCAGTGATGTTGCCACCGGGTCTCACGAGGGATGCGATGAGTCCGGACTCCACCGGAACTTGATTTGCAACCATGACGATCGGAATTGTTGCAGTAGCGCGCATAGCCGCCAGCGTTTCCGGATTTGTCCATGCAACGATCAGATCGACTTTGGCTGCCACCAGCTCGGCAGCAAGACCAGGCAGACGACCCAATTGGCCGTCCGCCGACCGATATTCGACTACGAGATTTCTGCCTTCCTCATATCCCGACTCGCGCAGCGGTGCCAGTATCAGGTTCATTACAGTGCGGGGGGCGGTGTAGCAAAGAAAACCGATCTTGTAGATTTTCGCCGCTGGCTGAGCTAACCCGGGCAATGGCGAAGCACCAAACGCGAGAAGCGCCAAGCAAGTATCTCGCCTGTTCAAGAGTTCCTCCAACGATCGATCATCGAATGACCTCATCCGAGCGCAGCAGCAACGACTGCGGGATCTTGAGTCCAAGGACGCACCTATTCAACCCCTTCTCCGGGTGATGTTCACTCTACAACCCGCGTCGCGCGAATCAGAAGCGATTGCGGAATTTGCAGACCAAGTGAGCGCGCGGTCTTTAGATTGACCGAAAGGTTGAAATTCGTCGGCTGCTCTATAGGCAGATCACCTGGCTTGGCGCCTCGAAGAATAGCGTCCACTTGATAAGCCATGCGATCCCCGATCTTCGAAAGATCCGGCCCGAAGTACAACAATCCGCCCATTTCGAGATAAGTTTCAGAAGTCCCGACCGAAGGAATTCTGCGCTGGAGGGCAAGTGCGGCTATTGCGCTGAGGTGCAAATTGATTGCGGGCCCATTGACCACGTAGAGCGAGTCGACCTGGCTCGTCGCCATTCGCTTCATTTCCCCAGGTACATCATCCGGGCGTCGCACTTCGAAATACATCAAGGTCAATCCGAATGCCTTGGCCGCGCGCTCGGCTTCGACTTGGTAATAGCGCATTCCAGGACTTGCAGGATCCCAGAGGATGGCTACTCGTTTAATTTTTGGCGCCGAGTCCCGTAGCACTTCGAGCACCTTTCCTGCCGCCTCCGGAAAATTATTCGTTGTGCCGGTGACATTGCCACCCGGGCGCGCGAGGCTCTTCACGAGCCCCATTTCGACCGGCACGTTTCCCCTCAAAAGGACAATCGGGATGGTGTTCGTCGCACGCATTGCCGCAAGGCACGCGTCATTCCCGGCCGCAATGATCAACGCGACGTTCCGCTGAGTCAGATCCTGGGCAAGCTCGTCGAGGCGATCAACATTCCCGGCCGCAAATCGCCACTCGATGGTCAAGTTCCTTCCCTCTTCGTAGCCGGCACGGCGCAGACTGTCGCGCGCATTTTGCTGGAGCGGATTTCCGACTGTGGGTGCCCCGGTCGACAGGAAACCGATTCGGAAATTGGTGGGTTGTTGCGCAGTGGAAACGTGCGCTCCCGAAGCCAATCCGAGCGCAACGAGAGCTAGTACCGAGTCCCGCCTGTTCATTTGAGCTCGCTGAAAGGGCTTAAGGCTTGAGTCCCGTAACTAAAAATGCCGGAACTGGCTGCGCGATC
>JANMDK010000341.1:0-8202 GCA_031376265.1 Pseudomonadota bacterium | reverse complement strand
CTTTTACAACCGCCAGCGTCGGCATTCAACGTTGAACTATGCAAGCCCGCTAGACTTTGAGGCACTAAACCGACCCTCAATTAGGGCGTCCACCGTTCGTGGGTAAGATCACTCTGACCCCATTTAGCGCTTGCCGTCCAGCAGCACGAATGCGATTCGCGCGGTCTTCTGCGAGCGGTTGGCCCAGGCGTGATTGGTGCCGCGCTGGACCAGCACGTCGCCTGCGCGCATCAAAGTTTCGCCCTCGTCCATCACCGCCCAGATTTCGCCCTCGAGGAGGATCGCGTAGTCCACCGTATCGGTGCGGTGCATGCCGGGATGCTTGCCTTCGCGCTTGTCATGCTGCGCGTCGGTGAACATCGTGCCGAAAGTCGCCTGGATGCGGCGCTTGCGCTCTTCCGGGTCGGCCACTTCGGGCGGGAAATCGATGATGCGCAGGATCGAGCCGCCGTTGCCCGGCGGCAGGATGCCTTTGTGCGCTGCAATCGAGTCGGGCGCATCGACCGGCGCAGGCGCGGACTCCGTGCGCCACACGTTGACGTTGCGGTAGCCGGGGCGCTCGACCACGGTGCGGATCGCGGTGGCAGGCGCGTCCTCGACGATGCGGGATTTGCCGTTGGCATCGTCGCCGGTGACGATGCGTCGGATGGGGGGAAGCGATTCGCTCATTTTTTGTCTGTCTTTCGTGTCAGGAAAAATCGCGAAATTGCGCATCGATCTTACCTTGCGGACGCGTGCTAGGCTTTCCGGATCTTCTGGGAGGAAGCCATGATCACGCGACGCGATTTCCTAGGCACTTCCGGCGCACTGGCCGGCATGCTTTTCTGCGGCTGCCCGATGCTTGCCGTGCCGCATGCCCACGCGCAGCCGCGGCGGCGAGAAACGATCGTTGCCGGCAAGCGCGCGAAAGTCATCGATATCCATGCGCATTGCGCCATCCCCGAAGCGATGGCGCTCATGGGGCTCAAGATGGGCGGCCCGTCCATGCGCCCCGACCTGCACATGGCGAGCACCGCCGCGCAGCGCTTGGGCGTCATGGACGAGCAGGGCATCGACATGCAGGTGCTCAGCATCAACCCGTTCTGGTACGGCGCGAACCGCGACGTGGCCGAAAAGCTCATCCAGGTGCAGAACGAGAAGCTCGCGGAAGCGTGCGCCGCCCACCCGGATCGCTTCCTCGCCCTTGCCTCCGTCGCGCTCCAGCATCCCGACCTTGCCGCCAAGCAGCTCGAAGAGGGCGTGAAGAAGTACGGCCTGCGCGGCGCCGCGATCGGCGGCAGCGTGGAGGGCCTCGAGTTGAGCGACCCGAAATTCCACCCGTTCTGGGCCAAGGCCGAGCAGATGGGCGCGCTGGTCTTCATCCATCCGCAGGGCAACACCGTCCATCGCGACATCGCCGCCCGCACCAAGGGCAATGGTTATCTCGATAACGTGATCGGCAACCCGCTGGAGACGACGATCGCGCTCTCGCACCTGATTTTCGAAGGCACCCTGGATAGATTTCCCGGCATCAAGATCTGCGCCGCGCACGCCGGCGGCTTCCTCCCTTCGTACGCGGGTCGCTCGGACCGCGGCTGCCTCGCGCGCCCGGACCTGTGCCCCGGCGGCACGCATGGAACGCTCAAGAAAAAGCCCACCGAGTACCTGCGGCAGATGTACTACGACACGATGGTGTTCTCGCCCGAGGGCGTGCGCCACCTCGCCGCCGAAGTCGGCGCGGATAAGCTCATGATCGGCACCGATTACCCGTATCCGTGGACTAGCACCGCGGTGGAGGAGGTGATGGCAACGCCGGGCTTTTCGGACGCCGAAAAGATTGCGATCCTCGGTGGTACCGCGGAGAAATTGCTCAGGATTGGGGCGCGGGGCTGAAATGGGACAAGCCATGACGCACCTGACCTTCCGCAAGCTGCACCCGGGGTTCGCCGCCGAGGTGGGCCCGATCGATCTGCGCAAGGTGGCCGACAGACCGACGCTCGATGCGCTCCGTGCCGGCATGGACGAGTACGCGGTGCTCGTTTTCCGCGACCAGCCGTTCGCCGACGACGAGCAACTCCAGTTCGCCACGCGCTTCGACGGCACGCTGCATTCGAAGACCGGCGCCTCGGTGGTGAAGAAGAACCGGCTCGGCAACGAAGCGCTCACCGATATCTCGAACCTCGACGAGGACGGTACGATCCTCGCCGCCAACGACCGGCGCCGCGCCTATTCGCTCGGCAACCGCCTGTGGCACACCGATGCCTCCTTCCAGGACCCGCCGGGACGCTACTCGATGCTGCATGCGCGCGTCGTTCCGCCGGTGGCTGCGGACACCGAGTTCGCCGACATGCGCTCCGCGTACGACAGCCTGGACGCCGGACTCAAGGCGAAACTCGAGAACCTGCGCGTGCACCACTCGATCGCCTATTCGCGCCAGGTGCTCGGCTTCGAGTTTTCTGCCGAGGAGCAGGAGAAACTGAAAGGCGCCGTGCACCCGTTGGTGATCGCCAATCCGCGAACCGGCCGTCGTTCGCTCTACCTCGCCTCGCATGCCTCGAAGATCGTCGACTGGCCGGTGCCCGAAGGCCGGCTCATGCTGCGCGACCTCATCGAGCATGCGACGCAACCGGGCAACGTCTACCGCCATTCGTGGCGCGTTGGCGACCTGGTGATCTGGGACAACCGCGCGACGATGCATCGCGGGCGGCCGTTCGACGACGCGAGCCATCGGCGCGAGCTGCGGCGCGTGACGACGCTGGATATTCCTTAATTCACGACTTTCATTTCCGGAGGCCGAGCATCCGCGCGGCTTCCAGGCCAGTTCATGTATCGGTGCCGGTACATTCAGCAGCCTTCGCGTCGACATGTCAGGATGCTCTCTTCCAAGGATACGCTCAGACTTATGAACACCCATCGCGTCAAGGCCTACAACACGGCCCACGCGTCCGAAAACAAGATCCACGACGACGATGTGGCGCGCCGTTTCGGCTTCACCGGCGCGCTGGTGCCCGGCGTCGAGGTGTACGCCTACATGATGCATTTGCCGGTCGGGCGCTGGGGCCGCGCCTTCCTCGAGCGCGGCGCGGCCGAGTGCCGCTTCGCGAGCCCGGTGTACGACGGCGAGATTGCCGAGATGGTGGGGCGGGAGGAAGGCGACGGCATGGCTATCGATGTCCTCTCGCAAGGCCGGCGCTGCGCCACGGGTTCGGCGCGCCTTCCTGCGCAAAGTCCGCAGCCGCCGTCCCTTTCCGGGTTCGAGCGCGGCGACCCGCCGGCATCCGACGACCGTCCACCCGGTGACGAGCAATCGCTGCCGCTGGCCGGCCGCCTGAATTCCTTTCCGCTGTGCATCGATGCGGCGTATGCCGCGACCTATCTCGAAGAAGTGCGCGAGACCGACGGCCTGTATGCGAGGGAAGGCCTGCTGCACCCGGGCATCGTGCTCCGGATGTGCAACAAGGCGCTCCTGCAGACCGTGAAGATCAGCCCGTGGATCCATGTCGGAAGCAGCGTGCAGAACCACGGCGTCGCCAAGGTCGGCGAAACGCTCACCGCGCTGGGCCGCATCGCCGCCAACTACGAGAAAAAGGGCCATCGCTTCGTGGAATTCGATGCCCTCGTCATCGCCGGCGAGGCGCGCCCGATCGCGAGCGTGCGGCACACGGCGATCTATCGCCCGCGCCAGGCCGGCTAGGCGAGGAAAGTCTCCAGCGCCTCCACCAGCGCCTTGGGCTGCTCGAGCAGAATGATAGAGTAGGGCCGCCTCCCGCCAAAAAACCATGAAACCAGCGGAATTCGACTTCAAGGAAAACGTTCCAGCCCGCCGCATCCACCGCGGCCGGTTGTTCTGGAAGTATTTCGTATCGATCCTCGCGCTCGTCTGCGGCGTGCTGCTGGTGTCCGGTGGCATCAGCGTGTATTTCGCCTACCAGGAAAACAAGTCCGCGCTCGCGAGCCTGCAGCAGGAGAAGGCGGTGGCGGCCGCCTCGCGCATCGAGCAGTTCGTCAAGCAGATCGAGCAGCAGCTCGGCTTCGCCGCGCTGCCCCAGCTCGGCGCCGACGGCGTGGAGCAGCGCAGGATCGAGTTCCTCAAGCTGCTGCGCCAGGTGCCGGCGGTGACCGACATCACGCAGATCAGCCCCGCCGGACAGGAAGTGTTGTCGGTCTCGCGCCTTGCGATGGATGTGGCGGGCTCGTCGAAGGACCGCTTGAAGGACCCGGCCTTCCTCGGTGCGAAGCCGGGGCAGACGTGGTTCGGGCCGGTGTATTTCCGCAAGGAAACCGAGCCGTACATCGCGATAGCGCTTCGCTCGGGTGGCGCCAACGGCTCGGTGACCGTGGCCGAGGTGAACCTCAAGTTCATCTGGGACGTGGTCACGCGCATCAAGATCGGCGTCAAGGGCAAGGCGTACGTCGTCGACGGCACCGGCCACCTCGTCGCCGACCCGGACATCGGGCTTGTGCTGCGCAAGACCGACTATTCGAAGCTGGCGCACGTCAAGGCTGCGCTCGAAGATTCGGCCGCCCCGGATGAGCGCGCGCGCCTCGCTTACGATCTCGCGGGCAAGGAAGTGCTGACCGCGTTCGCCGGCGTCGAGCCGCTGGGCTGGAAAGTGTTCGTCGAGCAGCCGGTGTCCGAGGTCTACGCGACGCTCAACGCGACCATCGTGCGCACCGGCATACTCATGGTGGCGGGCCTGCTGTTCTCGGCACTCACGGCCTTGTGGCTGGCTCGCGGCCTGGTGCGCCCGATCCGCACGCTGCAGGAAGGCGCGCAGCGGATCGGCGAGGGCGAGCTCGACCAGAAGATCGAGATCCGCACCGGAGACGAGCTCGAGGCGCTGGCCGACCAGTTCAATCGCATGACTTCGCAGTTGAAAGAATCGTATGCGGGGCTGGAGAGGAAGGTGGAGGAGCGGACCGCGGAACTGACCGAAACGATCAGCCAGCAGACCGCGACGGCAGAAATCCTGCACGTCATCAGTCGGTCGCCGACCGATACGCAGCCAGTCTTCGATGCCATCGCCGCAAACAGCGCGCGCCTGATCGGCGACGATAGCCGGGCATCGCTGTGGATCGTGCGCGACGGCAAATACGGACCGGTGGCGTTCTCAAATCCGGACGATGCGTCGGAAGCAGTTGCCGATATGTTCCCGCGGGAGATCGATTCCGGCACGCTGATCGGGAACATGCTGCTGAATCCTAAAAGCGTCCAAGTGCCGGATGTCCTCGAGACAAATTTCGAGACCGCAAAGAAGATTGCGAAAATCCGCGGATGGCGCGCATGGATCGGTGTTCCATTGATGCGGGAAAGTGTCGCCGTGGGCGCCATCGGGGTGGCGCGCACGCGAGTCGGCGGCTTTACCAGCAAGCAGGTCAGCATCCTCGAGACTTTTGCTTCCCAGGCAGTGATCGCGATCGAAAACGTCCGCCTCTTCAACGAGATCCAGGAAAAGAGCCGCCAGCTCGAGATCGCCGGCCAGCACAAGTCCGAGTTCCTCGCCAACATGTCGCACGAGCTGCGCACGCCGCTGAACGCAATCATCGGATTTTCGGAGGTGCTCATCGAAAAGATGTTCGGCGAGCTGAACGAGAAGCAGGAGGACTACCTCAAGGACATCCACTCGTCCGGAAAGCACCTGCTCTCGTTGATCAACGACATCCTCGACCTTTCTAAGATCGAGGCGGGGCGCATGGACCTCGAGCCCTCGGCCTTCGACGTGCCGAATGCGCTGGCGAACGCGCTCACGCTGATCCGCGAGCGCGCGATGCGCCACGGCATCGAGCTCGTCCTGCAGGTGGACGCGAACCTCGGCGAGATCACCGCCGACGAGCGCAAGTTCAAGCAGATCCTGCTGAACCTTTTGTCGAACGCGGTCAAGTTCACGCCGGACGGCGGGCGTGTGGAGCTGCGCGCGCATCGCGAGGCGAGCGCGCTGCAGGTTGCGGTGGCCGACACAGGCATCGGCATCGCGCCGGAAGACCAGAGCGCCGTGTTCGAGGAGTTCCGCCAGGTCGGCCGCCACTACACCAACAAGAACGAGGGCACGGGGCTCGGTCTCGCGCTGACAAAGCGATTCGTCGAGCTGCACGGCGGCCGCCTGTGGCTCGAGAGCGAGCCGGGCAAGGGCTCGACGTTCACTTTCACCATTCCGGGGCAGGCATGAGCGCGGCCCTAATTGCCCGCCGCCTTAAGAACGACGTCGAGCGCTTTGGCGGGTGTGACGATGCGCGTTCCGCGCAATTCCTGGTCGAACAGCTGGCCGAAATCCCTTGTATCGCCCGTCACCAGCAAGTTGGCTTGCGCATGGATCGCGGCCGCGAGGATCGGGGCGTCGTTGGGCGGCAATCCCTGCTCGCGTGCCCATGCCACGATGACGGCCGGGGCTTCCGGAACGACCGTTGCCAGGGCGATCAGTGCCTCGAAACGGGGTTCGAATCCGGACGATTTGAGCCGGAGGTTGCGCCGAGCCTCCTCCAGCGCATGCGCGGAAGTGAGCAACGTACAGGCGCCTGCGCGCGCCAACGCCACCAGGCTTTGCGAGCGTCCCTCGTCGCGGTGGGCCGCCGAGAAAATAACGTTGGCGTCGAGAAAAAGCTTCACCGTTTCCGGCGTGTCAGCGCCTTTCGCACCCTGGCTGTCTCGGAGGCGGTGGTTCGGTTGGACTCTTCGAACTCCTTTAACCGGGCTTCGGTGTACACCTCGACGGGGTACACGGCGGCGGCCCGCAGCACCACTGCGCCGTCGTCAGTGGCCTCGACCAGCAGCGTCGCCGCGCCCTGGATTCCCATTTTGCGCAGTACCGCCGCGGGGAGCGACAGCTGCCCCTTCTTGCCAAGACGGATGACGTCCATGTTCACTCCCGGATTCCGGAAAGCCGGATTATCACATATCCGGAACCCTACCCCGAAGAGCCGCCCATGAGCCTGATCCTCATCGTCGAAGACAACGAAAAGAACATGAAGCTGGTGCGCGACATCCTCAATGCCAAGGGTCACGAGACGATGGAGGCGGGGACGGCCGAAGACGGCATCGAGCTCGCCTCCAAGCGGGTGCCCGACCTCGTGCTCATGGACATCCAGCTACCCGGCATGAACGGCATGGAAGCGCTCAAGGTGCTTCGTTCCGAGCCGAAAACCGCAAAGGTGCCGGTGGTCGCCATTACCGCTTCTGTCATGACGCAAGACCGGCAGAAGATCATGGACACCGGCTTCGACGGGTTCATCGAGAAGCCGATCAACCTGAAGGAATTCCTCGCCACGGTGCAGGGCGCGCTCAAGCCGGCAGGTTCATGACCGGCGCAAAAATCCTCGTCGTCGACGACACGCCGCATAACGTAAAGCTGCTGGCGGACATCCTCGGCGCGAAAGGCTACGCGGTGAGCACCGCTGTCAACGGCGAAGACGCGCTGAAGAGCGTGGCGGCGCAAATGCCGGACCTGATCCTCCTCGACATCATGATGCCGGGAATTTCGGGCTACGACGTTTGCCGCAAGCTGCGAGAGGATCCGGTGACCTCGCTGTTGCCGATCGTGCTCTGCACTTCGCTCGATCCCGGCCAGGAGCGGGTCAAAGGCATCGAGGCGGGCGCCGACGATTTCCTCACCAAGCCGATCAACCAGGCCGAGCTGTTCGCGCGGGTCAAGTCGCTGCTGCGCATCAAGTCGCTGCAGGACGAGGTGAAGCAGTGGAACGAGAAGCTCGAGTCCCGCGTGCAGGAGCAGGTCGCGCAGCTCGAGCGGTTCGGCCGCCTCAAGGGATTCTTCTCGCCGGCGCTCGCCGAGGCGATCATCAACGGCGGCGGCGAGGAGCTGCTCAAGACGCATCGCCGCGAGATCAGCGTCGTGTTCATCGACCTTCGCGGATTTACCGCATTCACCGACCGCGCGGAGCCCGAGGAGGTCATGGAGCTCCTTCGCTCCTACCACGCCGACATGGGCCGCATCGTGCTCGCGCATGGCGGCACGCTGGAGCGGTTCGCCGGCGACGCGATCATGGTGTTCTTCAACGACCCGGTGCCGATGGAGAAGCCGGCCGAAAACGCGGTGCGGATGGCGCTGGCGATGCGCGATGCGTTTCCGCCTTTGGCTGAAATCTGGCGCAAGCGCGGGTATGACCTTGGCCTCGGCTGTGGCGTTGCCCAGGGCTACGCAACGCTCGGCGCGATCGGGTTCGAGGGCCGCTGGGACTATGCGGCCATCGGCAATGTCACCAACCTGGCCG
>JANMDK010000335.1:0-11468 GCA_031376265.1 Pseudomonadota bacterium | reverse complement strand
GAACTTTGCGCGATGACGGACGACTGGGAGATCACCCACGAGCGGTATGACCTGCCGCCGAAGGTGTGGCAATACATCAAGGACAAGGGCTTCCTCGGCATGATCATCCCGAAGAAGTACGGCGGCCTGCAGTTCTCGGCGCTGGCGCACTCGGCGGTGGTCATGAAGCTCGCGACCCGCTCCAACGCGGCATCCGTGAGCGTCATGGTGCCGAATTCCCTGGGACCGGCCGAACTGCTGCTCCATTACGGCACTGAAGAACAGAAGAACCATTACCTGCCGCGCCTCGCCAAAGGCCAGGAAGTCCCGTGCTTTGCGCTGACCAGCCCGGAAGCCGGTTCGGATGCGGCATCGATTCCCGATTTCGGTGTGGTGTGCAAAGGGATGTGGCAGGGCAAGGAAACGCTCGGCATGCGCGTCACCTGGGACAAGCGCTACATCACGCTCGGCCCGGTCGCGACCTTGCTGGGCCTGGCGTTCCGTCTCTACGACCCCGAGAAACTGCTCGGTGACAAGGAAGATCTCGGCATCACATGCGCGCTCGTGCCGACCAACACGCCTGGGGTGAACATCGGCCGCCGCCACCTGCCGCTGAACGCGGTGTTCCAGAACGGCCCGAACTCCGGCAAGGAAGTCTTCATGCCGCTCGAGTGGATCATCGGCGGGCGCGAGTACGCGGGCAAGGGCTGGATGATGCTCATGAACTGCCTCGCCGCGGGCCGCGCGATCTCGTTGCCCACCTCCTCGGTCGGCGGCGCCAAGGCGATGGCGCGCTACACCGGCGCCTATGCGCGCGTGCGCAGCCAGTTCAGGACGCCGATCGGCAAGCTCGAGGGCGTCGAGGACGCGCTCGGCCGCATCGCGGCAAACGCCTACATGATGGATGCCGGCCGCATCATGACCGCCGGCGCGGTCGATGCCGGCGAGAAGCCTTCAGTGGTCTCCGCGATCATGAAGCTGCACATGACCGAGCGCGTGCGCAAGGTCGTCGACGACGCAATGGACATCCACGGCGGCAAGGGCATCTGCCTGGGGCCGAACAACTGGGTGGGCCGCGGCTACCAGGTGATCCCGGTCGGGATCACGGTGGAAGGCGCCAACATCCTCACGCGCACCCTGATCGTGTTCGGCCAGGGCGCGATCCGCTGCCATCCGTACGTGCTGCGCGAAATGCTCGCAGCCAAGAACGAGGACCGCGCCGCCGGCTCGATCGAATTCGACCGCGCGCTCTCCGGCCATATCGTGCACACCGCGGCCAACAAGCTGCGCGCGTTCTTCCATGCGATCACCGGCTCGGCTTTCGCTTCTTCGCCCGAGCTTGCGTCGCCGGAGACGCGTGGGTACTACAAGGACCTTTCGCGCATCTCGGCGGCTTTTGCCTTCCTCGCCGACGTTTCGATGCTCGTGCTTGGCGGCTCGCTCAAGCGCAAGGAGAAAATCTCGGGCCGTCTTGGGGATGTCCTTTCGATGCTCTACTTGGGCAGCGCGACGCTGAAGCGCTTCGAGGACACCGGCCGGCCGGCCGAAGACCTGCCGCTGGTGCATTACGCAATGCAGGACATCCTCTACCAGGCGCAACAGGCGCTCGACGGCGTGATCGCCAATTTCCCCAGCCGCCTCGTCGCGGCGGGATTGCGCGTCGTGCTCTTCCCGCTCGGCAAGCGCTTCTCGCCGCCGTCGGACGAGCTCAACCACCAGTGCGCAACGCTGTTGCTTTCGCCCTCGGCGGCCCGTGACCGCCTCACGGTCGGCATGTACCTGTCGAAGTCCGAAGCCGATCCGACCGGCCAGCTGGAAGCCGCTTTCCTGGCGACCATCGCCTGCGAGCCGATCGAGAAGAAGCTGCGCGAAGCGGTCAAGGGCGGCAAGCTCGAGCGCCGCATGCAGGACGACCTCGCCACGCTCGCGAGAGACAAGGGCATCCTCAGCGCCGAGGAATTCACGCTCTGGCAGCGCAAGGAGACGCTGCGCAAGGGCGTCATCAAGGTCGACGATTTCCCGCAGGACTTCGGCCGCGCGGAAGCCCTCGCAAAGCTGGACGACACGAAGCCCGCGATCGCCAGGGCTGCATAGCCAAGGCCGCGTTACCGACCACCGGGCGGCGCCCTGCGCCGCCCTCATCGCATCACCAACCGGGGGGAGCCGGCCATGGCCAGCGCACTATCCAAACCGATCTATATCGTCGACGGCGCACGCACGCCTTACCTCAAGGCGCGCAACAAGCCCGGCCCGCTGTCGGCCGGCGACCTCGCCACGCAGTCCGGGCGTGCGATGCTCATGCGCCAGCCGTTCTCGCCGACCGAGCTCGACGAAGTCATCCTCGGCTGCGCTTCACCCTCGGTGGACGAGGTCAACATCGGCCGCGTGGTCGCGCTGCGCATGGGCTGCGGGCAGAAAGTCCCGGGCTGGACCGTGATGCGCAACTGCGCTTCCGGCATGCAGGCGATCGACTCGGGGATCAACAACATCCTTGCGGGCCGCTCGCACCTCGTGATGGCCGGCGGCACGGATGCGCTTTCCCGCGCGCCACTGCTGTTCTCGGACGCAATGGTGCTGTGGCTCTCCAACTGGTATGCGGCCAAGACGCCCGGGCAAAGGGTCGCGCAGCTGGCCAAGCTCAAGCTCGGCTACCTCGCGCCGGTCATTGCGATCATGAAAGGCCTCACCGACCCGATGGTGGGGCTGCTCATGGGGCAAACGGCGGAGAACCTCGCGCATCGCTTCGGCATCACGCGAGCGCAAATGGATGAATTCTCGGTCCGCTCGCATCAGCGAGTCGTGGCCGCGCAGGACGCAGGCTACCTCGCGCCGGGCGGCGGCGAAGTCGAGGCGGTGTTCGACGCCAAGGGCGATGCGTACTCGCTCGACGACGGCGTGCGCCGCGATTCGTCGGTCGGGAACCTCGCCAAGCTCAAACCCTTCTTCGACCGCAAGTTCGGCAACGTGACGCCGGGCAACTCCTCGCAGATCACCGACGGCGCAGCCTGGGTGCTGCTCGCCGACGAGCAAGCGGTGGCCAGGCACAACCTCAAGCCCATCGGCCGCATCATGGACACTGAGTGGGCCGGCCTCGACCCGGCCCAGATGGGCCTGGGCCCAGTGCACTCGGCCACGCCGATCATGAAACGCAACAATCTGGCCCTGAAGGACCTCGACTACTGGGAGATCAACGAGGCCTTCGCCGCGCAGGTCCTCGGCTGCATCGCCGCCTGGAAGGACGAGAAGTATTGCAAGGAGCAGCTCGGCCTGGACGGCGCGATGGGCGCGCTCGACGAATCGAGGCTCAACGTCGACGGCGGGGCGATCGCGCTCGGCCACCCGGTGGGATCCTCCGGGGCCCGCATCGTGCTGCACCTGCTCAAGGTGCTCAAGCGCAACAACGCCAAGCGCGGCATCGCCTGCTTTTGCATCGGCGGCGGCCTCGGCGGCGCAATGTTAGTGGTGGCGCTGGGAGCCTGCGGCTCACGCGCCTCGCGGAAAGCTAGGCACAGGGGAACCAAGGTTCCCCCGTACCCCCTCCCAAGAACAAAGACAAAGAGACTCGCCATGGATCGAACAAATTCACTCTACAAGCACTGGCGCCACGAGCAGGACGCGCAAGGCCTCGCCTGGCTGACCTTCGACAAGCAGGGCGAGTCGACCAACACCTTCTCTCGCGATGCGATCGACGAGTTGTCGGCCGCGCTCGACGCGATCAAGGCGCTCTCGCCCAAGGGCATGATCATCCGCTCGGCCAAGGCCTCGTTCATCGCCGGGGCCGACGTGGAGGCGTTCACCAAGTTCGCCAGCCCCGCCGAGGCGCTCGATTTCGTGCGCGCCGGCTGGGATGTCTTCCAGAAGCTGCACGACCTGCCCTTCCCGACGACCGCAGCGGTCAATGGCTTTTGCATGGGCGGCGGACTCGAACTGGCGCTGGCCTGCCGCTACATCGTCGCCCTGGACGATCCCGCCACGCGCTTCGCTTTTCCGGAGGTGATGCTCGGCATCGTGCCCGCGTGGCACGGCATCGAGTGGCTGCCGAAGAAGATCGGGCCGGCTGCGGCGCTCGACCTCTTGCTCACCGGCAAGTCCCTGGATGCCGGCCGCGCGAAAAAGATGGGCCTCGCCGACCAGACAGTGCCCCTGCGCATATTCGAGAACACCGCGCGCATGGTCACGCTCGAGGCCAAGCCCCGGCGCGAGCTGCCTTTCATGCAGCGCATGATGCTCGGCCCCCTGCGCGGTTTCGTCGTCTCGCAAGCGAAGAAGCAGGTCGCCAGGCGCGCCCGGCAGGAGCACTACCCGGCGCCCTACGCGATCCTCGACCTCTGGCAGAAGCACGACGGCAACCCGTTCATCGAGCCGAATGCGCCTTACTCGATCAATGCGCTGTTTGCGCACCCGACGACCAAGAACCTGATCCGCATCTTCTTCCTGCAGGAAAAGATGAAGGCCCTGGGGAAGGACTCCGACTTCGTGGCGAAGCACGTGCATGTGATCGGCGCCGGCGTGATGGGCGGCGACATCGCGGCGGTCTGCGCGATGCGCGGCATCACCGTCACGCTGCAGGACACCGCCGCGGAGCGCATTGCGCCCGCGATGAAGCGCGCCGCAGAGCTCTTCAAGAAGCGGCTGCGCGATCCGCGCCGCATCCGGGATGCCCTGGACCGCATGATCCCGGACACCACGGGCATCGGCGCCGCGAAGGCGGATGTGATCATCGAAGCGATCTTCGAGAACGTCGAGGCCAAGCAGGCCCTCTTCGCGAAGCTCGAGCCGCTGGCCAAGCCGGGCGCAATCCTCGCCTCGAACACCTCGAGCCTCAAGCTCTCGGACATCAGCGCCAAGTTCAAGGACCCGAGCAGGCTGGTGGGCATCCACTTCTTCAATCCGGTGCCGCAGATGATGCTCGTGGAGATCGTCTCCGGCGCGAACACGAATCCCGAAGACGCGAAGAAGGCCGCCGCCTTCGTTCGCCAGATCGACAAGCTGCCGCTGCCGGCCAAGGATTCGCCCGGCTTCCTCGTCAACCGCGTCCTGGGACCCTATATGCAGCAGGCCTTCCGCATGCTCGACGAAGGCGTGAAGCCCGAGACACTCGACGCAGCCATGGAGCAGTTCGGCATGCCGATGGGGCCGATCGAGCTTGCCGACACCGTGGGGCTCGACATCTGCCTCGCCGCCGGCAAGGCGCTCGGCAAGCGCAGCACCGACGGCTCGGAGCCGGCTGCGCCGCAGGTGCTGCTCGACAAGGTCGCCCTCGGCCACCTTGGCAAGAAAACCGGCCAGGGCATCTACCGGTACGAGAACGGCAAGCCGGTCAAAGGCACGCCGGATGCGGTTACGCAGGACATCATCGACGCGCTGGTCGAACCCTACGTCAGCGAATCCAAGGCGGTGCTCGCCGAGGGCATCGTGGCCGGGGCCGACCTCATCGACGCCGGCCTGATCTTCGGCACCGGGTTCGCCCCGTTCCGCGGCGGTCCGCTAAACTACGCCGCAGAAAGACACTAGCGGGGGGAGAACAAATGCAGGCAGGAACCGGCCGGGTCAGCTACGAAGAAGCCAAGACCCTCGACGGCCTGTTCCGCGAGCGCGCGAAGCGCTCGGCGAACCGGCCTGCCTACGTCGACTTCAACGCGAACACCGGCAAGTGGCGCACCCGCACCTGGGGTGAGATGTACGCGGCGATCGGCCGCTGGCAGGCGGGCATGGCGAAAGAAAACCTCCAGCCCGGCGACCGCGTCGCGCTCATGCAGCGCAATTCGCCGGAATGGGTCATGTTCGACCAGGCGGCGTACGGCGAAGGCCTCGTCGTGGTCCCGCTCTACACCGTCGACCGCCCGGACAACGTCGCCTACATCCTCGCCGACTGCGGCGCGAAGCTCGTCCTCTTCGACACGCAGGAGCAGTGGGAGCAGTTCCGCGTGCTCAAGCTCGACCTGCCGGGCGTCGAGCGCATCCTCGTACTGAATCCCTCGGGCGCGCCTTTCGGCGACCCGCGCGTGATGAGCATCGCCGACTGGCTGCCTGCGGAAGGCATCAACCGCCACCTGTCGCAGGACGGCAAGAAGCTCGCGTCGATCATTTACACCAGCGGAACGACCGGGAAGCCCAAGGGCGTCATGCTCTCGCACGACAACCTTCTGTCGAATTGCCGCGACTCGCTCGAGAACGCAGACGTATCGGAGGACGACGAGTTCCTCTCCTTCCTGCCGCTCTCGCACGTCTTCGAGCGCAACGTCGGCTACTACATGGCGGTGATGGTCGGATTCAAGACCACGTATGCGCGCTCGATCGCGCAATTGGGCGAAGACCTGCAGATCGTCAAGCCGACGATCTTCCACGCGGTGCCGCGGATATTCGAGCGCGTCTGGGCTGCGGTAAAGGCCAAGCTCGACGAAGCGCCCGAAGGCCGCCGCAAGCTTTTCTACAAGACCGTGGACATCGGCTTCGCGCGCTTCGAGCATTCGCAGGGCCGCGGCCCGTGGAAGCCCTCATTCCTGCTCTGGCCGATCCTCAAGAAGGTCGTCGCCGACAAGGTGCTGGTCAAGCTCGGCGGGCGCCTGCGCTCGGCGGGCGCCGGCGGCGCGGCGCTCGCGCCCGAGATCTCGCGCGTCTTCATCGGCCTCGGGCTGCCGGTGATCCAGGGCTACGGCATGACCGAGTCGAGCCCGGTGATCACCACCAATACCGAGAAGGACAACGTGCCGGGGTCGGTCGGCAAGGTGATCCAGAACGTGGAGATCAGGATCGCGGAGAACGGCGAGCTGCTGGCGCGCGGCCCGAACGTGATGATGGGCTACTGGAACAATCCGGAGGCCACCGCCAAGACGCTCGAAGGCGGCTGGCTGCATACGGGAGATGTCGCGCGCATCGACGAGACCGGGCACGTGTGGCTCACGGGCCGCATCAAGGACATCATCGTGCTGGCCAACGGCGAGAAGATGCCGCCCGGCGACATCGAAGAGGCGATCCTCGGCGACAGCCTGTTCGAGCAGGTGATGGTGATCGGCGAGGGCAAGCCGTACCTCGCGGCGCTGGTCGTGGTGAACCCGAAGCTCTGGGAGGCTGCAGCGAAAGACGCCGGCATTGATCCCGTGGCGCACGCCTCTCCCGGCGCCGAAAAGATCGTGCTCGAGCGCATTGCCGCCCGCATGCGGCCCTTCCCTGGCTACGCGCAGATCCGGCGGGTAACGATCTCGACCGAGCCCTGGAGCGTGGAAAACGGGCTGCTGACGCCCACGCTCAAGGTCAAGCGCTCGCAGATCCTGCAGCGCAGCGCGCCCTCGATCGCGCGCATCTACGAGGGCCACTAAGCATGGCGCGTCCAGGCAAGGCTTCCCACCAACCGCGAAACCTAACGCTGCCCAAGGACAAGCATGCGGCGCTGCGCGTCGTGCCGATGCCGGCCGACGCGAACCACAACGGCGACATCTTCGGCGGCTGGATCATGTCGCAGGTCGACATCGCCGGCGGCACGGTAGCCGGGCGCGTGGCGCGCGGCCGCGTCGCGACGGTCGCAGTTAATTCCTTCGTCTTCAAGCAGCCGGTGCAGATCGGCGACCTGGTTTCCTTCTACGCGGAGATCGTGCGCATCGGCAACACGTCGGTGACGGTCAACGTCGAGGTCTACGCGGAGCGGCGGCCCTCGGACCCGCATGTCGTCAAAGTCACCGAGGCGACGCTCACCTACGTGGCGATCGACCCTAAAGGCAAGCCCCGCTCGATCCCGAAGAAGTAACGCCGGATGCAGAACCTCGAGTTCCCTGCGCGTGACGGACTGACGCTCGGCGGCACGCTATTCCGCCCGGACACGCCGAACGGTGCGGCCGTCATCATCCATGCAGCTTCCGGAGTGAAACAGGAGTACTACGCCAAATTCGCGGCATTCCTCGCGGAACAGGGATTCACCGTCCTGACCTTCGACTATCGCGGCATCGGCCGCTCGCGACCGGTGGAATTACGCGGCTTCCGCGCGCGGATGCAGGAATGGGCGACGCTCGATGCGGCCGGCGCGCTGCAATTCCTGGGGCAGGCGGTCCCCGGCGAGCGGATCTTCGTCGTCGGCCACAGCTTCGGCGGCCAGTGCCTCGGCGTGATCCCGGGCAACGAGCGCTACGCCGCCCTGCTCGCGGTGGCTTCCCAAAGCGGCTACTGGCGCTACTGGCCGGGCGCTGGCCGGATCGGCATGTGGTTCGCCACGCACGTCGTGCTGCCAGGACTGTCGAGGCTGCTGGGCTACTTTCCGGCGCGGCGCCTGGGCCAGGGCGAGGACCTGCCGGAGGGCGTGGCGCGCGAATGGGCGCGCTGGTGCCGGCATCCGGGCTACATCGTCGGCGCGTTGGGCGCCGAGGCGCAGTACGCAAAGCTGACGCTGCCCTTGCGCGCGGTCTGGCTGGCGGACGACGCCTATGCGCCGCTCGCTGCCGTCAGGGCGCTGCTGCGTTTCTATCCCGCCGCGCCAGGCGAGATCGTCGAGGTGTACCCACGCATGGTCGGCGCCGAAAAGATCGGCCACTTCGGCTTCTTCCGCGAGCGGTTTCGCGATACGTTGTGGCAGGCGGCCGCGGATTGGCTGAAGGAGAAGAAATGAAAGGCGCGAATGAATAACCTCAAAGGCAAGGTCGCAGTCGTCACCGGCGGCGCCAGCGGGCTCGGGCGCGCCATGGCGCTGCACTTCGCCAGGGAAGGCATGCACGTGGCGATCGCCGACATCGAGCAGGACAAAATCGATGCGGTCGTGGCCGAGCTCAAGGCGCTCGGCGTGAAGGCCATCGGCGCGAAGACAGACGTCTCGAAAAGCGAGGAAGTCGACGCGCTCGCCAAGCGCGTGGTGAGCGACCTCGGCGGCGTGCACGTCGTCTGCAACAACGCCGGCGTCTCGCCGCTGGGCCTGGCCTGGGAGAACACGCTCGCCGACTGGCAGTGGATGATCGGGGTCAACCTGTGGGGCGTGATCCACGGGGTGCGGGCCTTCACGCCGCTGCTGCTTGCGCAGGGTGAGGGCCACATTGTCAACACCGCTTCGGTCGCCGGCCTCATCAACCCGCCGAACTCGGCGATGTACAACGTGACCAAGCATGCCGTGGTCGCGCTGACCGAGACGCTCCATCACGACCTGAAGGAGAAGAAGTCGAACGTCGGCTGCTCGGTGCTCTGCCCGGCCTACGTGCCGACCGGCATCGCCGACTCCGAGCGCAACCGCCCGGCGACCCTCGCGAACCCCGCCTCGGTGCAGAAATCCCCCGAGCAGCTGGCCAAGGAGGCGATGCTGCAGAAAGCGGTGCGCTCCGGAAAGCTCTCCGCCGACGACATCGGCGCAGCGGTGCTCGCCGCGGTCAAGGAAGACCGCTTCTACATCCTCACGCACCCACGCATCAAGGGCGCGATCCAGGCGCGCATGGAAGACATCCTCGAGGGGCGGCAGCCACGCAACCCGATGGCCCTCTAGCGGTGCCGGGCGCCCGCCGCATCGGCTTCATCTTCAACACCCGCTCCGGCAAGGGCAGTGCGCACGACTGGCTCGAAGGCAAGAGGCCGGCGGTCGACGCGCTTGCCAATGGCGGGCCTGTGCTGCTGGTGAAGCACGGCGGGGAAATCGAGGGTGCGGTCCGGCAAGCCATCGGCGCCGGCTGCGACACGGTGGTCGGCGGCGGCGGGGACGGCACGCTCAATGCCGTGGCTTCCGCCCTGGTTCGCTCCGACACGCTGTTCGGCATCCTCCCCATGGGCACGCTCAACCACTTCGCGCGGGACGTGGGCGTCCCCGAGGACTTCGACCTCGCCCTTGCCGCCATCGCCGCGCGCCACCACGTGCCGATCGATGTCGGCGAGGTGAACGGGCGGTATTTCCTCAACAATTCGAGCCTCGGCGTCTATCCCGACATCGTGCGCGACCGCGAACGCCAGCAACGCAAGCTGGGCCGCAATAAATGGGTCGCCTTCGCGTGGGCGCTCTGGGGCGCGATCCGGCGCTTTCCCTTCCTTACCGTGCGCCTGAGCGTCGACGGGGAAAAGGCCGTGCATCGAACGCCGTTCGTCTTCGTCGGCAACAATGTCTACCAGATGCAAGGACTGCGCATGGGCACGCGCGCGGGGCTGCGTGACGGCGTGCTCAGCATCTACTTCGCCGACAAGCCGAGCCGCCTGCAGCTCGCAGCCATCGCGCTGCGGGCGCTCTTCGGGCGGCTGCACCAGACGCGAGAATTTCGTGCCCACTTTTCCAGTGAGCTGCGGGTCGAGACCGCCCACCACAAGTTGCGTGTGGCGACCGACGGCGAGGTTCGGGAAATGCAGCCGCCTCTTCTCTATCGCATCCATGCCGGCGCGCTGCGGGTGATCGTGCCCGCGCCCCAGGCCGCCGAGGAAGCGGTTTGAAGACGATCGTTCATCTCTCCGACCTGCATTTCGGGCGCGTTAACGACGCGCTGCTCGATCCGCTGGTGGAGAGCGTTCGCTCGGCAAACCCGGACGTCGTCGTCGTATCGGGCGACCTGACGCAGCGAGCGAAGAACAGGCAGTTCCTCGAGGCCGCCGCCTTCCTGAAGCGGCTTCCCTCCCCCCAGGTTGTCGTCCCCGGCAACCACGACGTTCCCCTCTACAACCTCGCGCTGCGTTTCTTCGCGCCGCTGGAGCGCTACCGCCGCCATGTCAATCCAGACTTGTCCCCGTCCTATGTGGATGCGGAGCTGGCGGTGCTCGGCATCAACACCGCGCGCTCCCTCGTGCTCAAGAACGGCCGGATCAACGAAGAGCAGGCCGGGTCGGTGCGCGCCACGCTGAGCGCGCTTTCGGGCGAGGTGATCAAGGTCGTGGTCACGCATCACCCTTTCGACGTCGGCCCGGATGCGCCCCACAAAGAGCTCGTCGGGCGCGCGAAGATGGCCATGCAGCAATTCGCCGAATGCGGCGTAGACCTGCTGCTGGCCGGCCACCTGCACGTCAGCCACAGCGACGACACCGGCGGACGCTATGCCCTCGCGGGTTATGAAGCACTGGTGGTTTCGGCCGGTACGGCAACCTCAACGCGCAAACGGGGTGAGGCGAATTCGTTCAACGTGCTGCGCCTGTTAAAGCACCGGATAGAAGTCGAGCGTCGCGAGTGGCGGCCGGCGGCCGGACGGTTCGAGTGCGCAAGCCGGGAGAGCTTCGTGCGCAGCGGGCAAGGCTGGGAGCAGGCATGAGCACGCGCCGCCCTTCTTCCTGCGCCGGGTTTACCCTGGTCGAAGTGATGGTCGTGGTGGGGATCGTCGCGATCCTCGCGCTGATGACCCTGCCCCTCTACATCGAGCGCAACGTGCAGCAGCAGGTCAAGGAGGGCGTGGCGTTCGCGGAGTTCATGCAGCGCGGCGTCTCGGCGGCCTACGCGCTGAATGGCGCTCTGCCCAAAGACAACGCAGCCGCCGGATTGCCGGCGCCGGAAAAGGTCATCGGCAACTACGTGGTCTCGGGGAGCGTCAGCGACGGGGTCATCACGCTCGTGTTCG
>JANMDK010000224.1:0-10414 GCA_031376265.1 Pseudomonadota bacterium | reverse complement strand
CCTTGAGCTTGAAATAGCGGTGGCCGTAGCGCTCGACGACCTGCTCCAGCGTCTCGGGCAGCCCGTCGTTGACCGGCGATTTGTTGTCCGCGGCCGTGATCGGATCGACCAGCCCCACCGTATGCCGCGCGGCGATCTCGTTTGCAGGCTTGAGGCCGCCAGCGAACTTCGCCAGGTCGATGCCTTCGAATTCGGTGAAGCCCGGCAGGTTGCGCTGCACCGCTTCGTAGAACGAGACGTCGCACGCCCGGCAAACCGCATCGAGAATCGCCCGGTCGATGAGCGCCGGGCCGTAACAGGCTACGAGGCTGTTGAGCCCCTTGGCCGCGCCAGCCTCGATCTGCGCCTTGTAGTGCGCGCGGTTATGGCCGAAAGCCGTGTTCGCCCCGCCTGCGAGATAGGCATCCCGCGCCAGCGAAAGCGCAAGCCGCAGCTGGTCGAAGTTATCTTCGTTGGTGAGGGCCTGGTTCTTGTCGAACCACTTGGGCGCCAGCAGTTCGGCCGCCGCGCCGGTGGATTCGCGCCCATCCTCCATGCGGATACGCACACGGGCGAAGGCCTGCGGGGATTCGGTCAGCGTGACCACGCCGAACCTGAAAGGCATGCGCAGCTTGACGTCGCGCTCGAAGAGGTCGATTGCCGCGACCGAAAAGCGCGGCGCGGCGCTGGTGGAGCCGGCCATGCGCTATTCCATCCCGAGGAGCTTGTAGATCCGCCGCGTGTACTCGCCGAAGCGCTCGTGCGTCTTCATGTCGAGCGTGCGCGGGCGCGGCAGGTCGATCTCGAAGTTGTCCGCCATGCGCGCCGGGCCTGCGGTGAACACCACTACGCGAGTGCCGAGGAAGACCGCCTCCGAAATGCCGTGCGTGACGAACACGATGGTCTTGCCGGATTCCTTCCAGATGCGCAGGAGCTCGAGGTTCATCTTCTCCCGTGTGAGCGCATCGAGCGCGCCGAACGGTTCATCCATGAGCACCAGCTTGGGATCGTGGATGAGGGACCTTGCGATCGCCGCGCGCTGCTGCATGCCGCCCGAGAGCTCGTACGGGTACTTGTCCTCGAAGCCGCTGAGGCCCACGAGGTTGAGCAGGCCTTTCGCGCGCTCGCGGCTGGCCGCATTGGGCAGGCCGAGGATCTCGGCCGGCAGCAGTACGTTTTCGAGGATGCGGCGCCATTTGAGCAGCAGCGGCGCCTGGAACACCATGCCGATGTCGCGCGACGGGTCGAACGCATGGCTCTCGGAGCCGATGCGCACCGTGCCCGTGTCGTGCGGATGCAGCCCCGCGAGGATCTTGAGCAGCGTCGACTTGCCGCAGCCCGACGGGCCGACGAGCGAAACGAGCTCGCCCGGCATGACGTCGAACGTGGCGTCGGAGATCGCAAGGTGCTCGGCGCGGCCGCGGCGGTAGGTCTTGGAAACGCCGGAAAGATGGATGAAGGGCTGCATGGTGAGTTTGTTATGATTTGACCGAACCAACCGTATTAACCAACCGTTTAATTGTCGTTGGAGGCACGATGCCGAGTCAAGGCGAGAGCGCCCCGCCCTCCGGATTGTTGCAGCGCTTCGGCGCGGCCGCCGCCTGGTACGCGCCGAGCGCGCTGGTGATCCTCGGCCTCGTCGTCCTCTGGCAGGTCGCTGTCGAGTTGCTGCACGTCAAGGAATACATCCTGCCGACGCCGTGGGCGGCGCTCAAGACGCTCGACAAGGCGAACTACCAGTGGATGACGAATTTCCTCGCGACCTTCTACGCGGTGATCGGCGCGTTCGTGCTTTCGGCAATCCTCGGCGTGGCGCTGGCGGTGGTGATCGTGTGGAACCAGTTCCTGCTGCGCACCGTGATGCCAGTGCTGGTGCTCTTCAATACCCTGCCGAAGATCGCGCTTGCGCCGCTCTTCGTGATCTGGCTGGGCTACGGCATCTGGCCGAACATCGTGATCGGCACCACGATCGCCTTCTTTCCGATGGTCGTGAATACCGCCGTGGGCCTGGCCTCGGCGGAGCCGGAGATGCTCGACCTGGTGCGCTCGCTGAATGCCAGCCGCTGGCAGGTGTTCCGCAAGATCCGTTTCCCGAACGCGGTGCCCTACATCTTCACCGGCCTGAAATTGAACGCGACGATGTCGGTCACCGGCGCGATCGTCGGCGAGTTCGTCGCCTCGGACCGGGGCCTCGGCTCGCTGATCATCACCAGCGGCGTCACGATGCAGACGCCGCCGATCTTCGCCTCGCTGATGCTGATCTCGGCGCTCGGGCTGGTACTCTATGGCGCAGTCGTCGCGGTAGAAAACATCGTCGCCCCCTGGGCCCACCGGGAGGAGGTGGCGAAGTAAAGCGGGCGAAATAGCAGCACCCCATACAAGAGACAGAGACAAACCGAGGAGACCCCAATGAAGTTCAGGATTCTGCTAGCCGCACTCGTAACAATGCTTGTACTGCCCGCCCAGGCGCAGGACAAGATGACGCTGCAGCTCAACTGGTTCCACCTGGCCGACCACTCGCCGATCTACCTGGCGCTGAAGAAAGGCTATTTCGCCGAGGAGAAGATCGACCTCACCGTGGTGCGCGGCGCCGGCTCGGCCGACAGCGCGCGGAAAGTCGACCTCAAGCAGGCCGATGTCGGCATCTCGGATGCGCCGACGGTGATCACCGCGATCAGCAAGGGCGCGGACCTCAAGATGGTCGCGGTGGTATTCGACAAGGCCGGCAACAACGTGTTCTTCAAGAAGAGCGCCGGGATCAGCAAGCCCGCGGACCTCATTGGCAGGAAGATCGCCGCACCGCCTGCCGATTCCCATCGCGTGCTCTGGCCGGCTTTCGCCTCGATCAACAACATCCCGGCCGACAAGATCACGATGGTCAACGTGAAGCCGGAGGGCAAGCAGGCCATCGTCGCGGCCGGCGAAGTCGACGCCTCGTTCGACCTCTACACGAGCTACGCAATCTGGGAGAAGGTGCTCGGCAAAGGCAACGTCGGCCACCTGCTCTGGGCGGATTACGGCCTGCCGATCTACGGGCACACGTATTTCGTCAATAACGAACTGCTCACAAAGAATCCCAAGTTGGTCGAGCGCTTCCTCCGAGCCGTGCACAAGGGCTGGCGCGACACGCAGGCTGCGCCGGCCGAAGCCATCGACGCGATGACCGCCGCGGTGCCGGGCCTCGACCGCGACACGCTGCTCGCCACCATGCCGCAGATCCTCGACCTCTGCATTACGGACCGCTCGAGGAAAAACGGCATCGGCTGGATCGAGCCGGCGCTGATGGCCAAGACGCTCGAGATCACTTTCGCGAATTCCAAACCGGACAAGCCGGTAAAGGCCGAGGACGTCTTTACCAACGCGTTCAACAGCAAGATCCGGCCGCTGAAGTAGCGCTAGTCGCGCCGGTCCTCGTCGCCGACCAGGTGGAAGTGGTGCATCAGGCGATGCAGGACCGGTGAGAGCACCACGCCGGCGGTGACGAGGATCAGCAGCCCGGCATAAAGCGCATAGCAGCCGGCGAAAATCTTTCCGCCGTCGGATTTGGGCAGGTCAACCGGCCCCATGCCGCCCAGCAGCATCGCCGCATTGAGGAAGGCGTCGCGCCAGGCGAGATTTTCGAAATACATATAGCCGGCGATGCCGAGCGCGAGGGACCCGAGCAGCAGTCCGATGGCAACCGTGACGTGAAGCGCCACTCGCTGCGCGAACTGCGCGCGCGGAAGCAGCGATTCGTCCCGGGATTCGTACACTGGGCTGGTTAGCCTAGCTCAGCGCGCGGCGATGACGCGCTCATCAGCGCGCGCCGATAGGTTCCACCGCAGTACTTCGCCATCAGGGTTTCCGCCTCGGCGCAGGCCTGGGCGGCCTCGTCGGCCATCACCGGCAGGAGGCAATCCACGTTGAAGACAATGGCGGTGGTCGAGGGCTCGACCAGCGTGTGCTTCGCCTGGCGCCAGGTCCAGCGGCGCGTGAGCACCTTTTCGCCCTCGACGAAGACGATCTCGCCCGGCAGCGGATGCTCGAGTTTCTCCGAGCCGAACGCGACGAACGTCTCGCTTCCGGTGGCCGGGCGCAGCGCGATGTCGCCTTGGAGCACGTCGATCGCGTGCGCCCCTGCGGGCACGAGATGCCGCAGCGAAATCAGGTTGCCGATGTCGACGATCGCCGAGATCGAAGGCAGCGGATCGCCCTTGAGCGCGCGGCGGGCAAGCGCCTCGATCGAGGCGCGATGCTCGGCGGGCTTGGCCCCGAACGCGCGATAGGCTTCGCGCCACGACCGGATGCGCGGCGCATCGGCGATGGTTTCGACCGCCAGCCTTGCCTTCACCGAGGCTTCTGCCTCGCGCAGCATCTGCACCAGTTCCGGCGGCGAGGCGGGATTCGATAGCCCGTGCCCGATGACGATGCCGCGCACATAGCCGGGATACTTGCGGAAGACTTCGGGGTCGATCGAGTAAGCGTGTGCGCTCATGGCGGTGATTATAGGCAGCGCTAGCGGCGGTCCTGGGATGATTTCCAAATATGGAAAATATAATGCCACGAGAGCCGCATCCAGATTGGCTCTCCAGAAGTGAATGTTGAACTTTCATACTCCTGACGGCCGGCTGCTGCGCCGCAGCAGCGCGCTTGGTACGGAAGTTTCAAAACTGGATGCGCGCCCGGCGCTCGTGGCGACTAGAATCGATCCACTGATTCTTGCGAGTGGAAATCATGGCAAACGCAGCGCTCAAGACGCAAATCCAGCCCCTCAAGAAACTCAGCCCTGAGGCAGTCGCGCAATTCCGCAGCGAAGGTTTCTACCACCCGGTGCGCATCATGCCGGCGGCCGAGGCGGCCGCGATCCGCGCAAAGCTCGAGGCGCACGAGAAGCGCGCCGGCGGCCCGCTCAAGGGCGCGCTGAAGCACAAGGCCCACCTGCTCTTTCCCTGGCTCTGGGACCTCGTTCATCACCGCGTGATGCTGGACGCCGTCGAGGACATTCTCGGCCCCAATCTTCTTTGCTGGTCTTCCAGCTTCTTCATCAAGGAAGCGCACGACCCCGCGTTCGTTTCGTGGCACCAGGACTCGACCTACTGGGGCTTGTCGTCGCCCGACGTGGTGACCGCATGGGTCGCCCTCAGCCCCAGCACGCTCCAGTCCGGCGCGATGCGCGTCGTGCCGCGTACTCACGCCGGCCAGGTTGCGCATCGGGACACCTTCAAGGAAGGCAACCTGCTCACGCGCGGGCAGGAAGTCATGGTCGACGTCGACGGCTCGAACGCGGTCGACCTCGTCCTCGATCCCGGCGAGATGTCGCTGCACCACGTGCGCCTCATCCACGGCTCCGAGCCCAACCGCGCGGCGGACCGCCGCATCGGCTTCGCGATCCGCTACATCCCGACCTCGATCCGCCAGGTGGTCGGCCCGCGCGACAGCGCGACGCTGGTGCGCGGGGTCGACGAGTTCCATCACTTCGATCACGAGACGGGGCCGGAATTCGAGCTCTCGCCTGCCGCGCTCAAGCAGCACAACGAGATCACCGAACGGCAGGCCAAGATCCTCTACGCCGGCACGCCGATCAAGAACTTCGACCGGAAGTCTGCCTAGGCCTCCGGCCGCAGGGGGCGGGACCGATGGAGTTCCGCGCCGCCGTCCTGCACGAAGTAGGCAAGCCGCTCGTCATCGAGCGCGTAACCATGACGGGCCTGCGTCGCGGCGATGTGCTGGTGCGTCTGCGCGCCAGCGGCCTGTGCCACACCGACCTCGAAGTGATCCAGGGCAGCCTCGCCTACCCGCTGCCGATCGTGCTCGGGCATGAGGGCGCCGGCATCGTCGAATCGGTGGGCGAAGGCGTGACGCACGTCGCGCCAGGCGACCACGTGGTGTGCTCATGGAACCCGCACTGCGGGCATTGCTTTTATTGCGAGCGCGACCTCCCGATCCTCTGCGAGCCATTCGCCCGAAACCAGCCCAAGGGGCAGCTGCTCGATGGCGAGTCGCGCTACCGGCTCAACGGCAAGCCGCTGCATCACTTTTCGGTGGTCTCCTCGCACGCCGAGTACTGCGTGGTGCCGGAGTCCGGCGCGATCAAGGTGCCGAGGGAGATCCCG
This sequence comes from Pseudomonadota bacterium, assembly GCA_031376265.1. Taxonomy (GTDB): domain Bacteria; phylum Pseudomonadota; class Gammaproteobacteria; order Burkholderiales; family SG8-39; genus SZAS-79. The sequence goes on along the minus strand of JANMDK010000224.1, from coordinate 4,343 downwards.
TTCGATCGCGCCTGCCTCATCGGCTGCGGCGTGATGACCGGGGTCGGCGCGGTGGCGCGATTGGCGAAGGTGGAAGCCGGAGCGAGCGTGGTGGTGATCGGCTGCGGCGCGGTGGGCCTCAACGCGGTCCAGGGCGCGGTCATCCAGCGCGCGGGCGCGATCTTCGCGGTCGACACCGATCCAGCCAAGCTGGCGATGGCGAAGCAGTTCGGCGCGACGCACCCCCTGGCCGCGGGCGCCGAAGCGCTCGAAGCGATCAAGGCGGCCACGGCCGGGCGCGGCGCCGACTACGTCTTCGAGTGCGCCGGCGTCGACCGTACCCTGCAGTTCATGCTCGACGCCCTGCGCCCGGGCGGGCAGGCGGTGATCCTCGGCAAGACCAATGTCAACAAGCAGGTGTCCTTGCGCTGGGGATCGATGATGGGCGAGCGCCGCATCGTGCGCTCGAGCTACGGCGGCGCGCGCCCACGCCGGGATTTCCCGTGGCTGGCGCAGCTCTACCTCGACGGGCAGCTCAAGCTGGACGAACTCATTACAACCCGCCTCAGTCTCGATGAAATAAACTCCGGGTTCGACGCAATGACGCGCGGCGAACTCGTTCGCGCCGTAATGGAGATGCCGCAATGATGGAGAAGTCGCCAATGGCCCTGCGCATGCTTTTCGCCCTGCTCATCGTGACGGGCGTGTTTACGGGGTCCGCCTCGGCGCAGGACTGGCCGGCACGTCCGGTGAAATTCATCATTTCGCAGCCGCCCGGCACTTCGCCCGACATCGTTGCGCGCTTTCTTGCCGACAAGCTGTCGCGCTCGCTGGGCCAGCAGTTCATCGTGGAGAACCGGCCCGGCGGCCAGAATGTGGTGGGCGCGCAAGCCGTCGCCAAGGCGCCGGCCGACGGCTATACCTATTTCTTCGCGACGACCGCAGCGATCATCACCAACCCGCTGACATTCAAGTCGCTCCCCTACGACCCCGAAAAGGATTTCATGCCGGTGGCGATGATCGCCAAGTCGCCGATGGTGATCGCGGTCAACCCCTCGGTCCCGGCAAAGACGCTCGCCGAGCTGGTCGCCTTGGACAAGGCACAGCCAGGCAAGCTCGCCGCGGCCAACGAGGGCACCAAGACCTTCAGCGGCATGATGAGCCAGATGCTCAACACGACTACTGGCGCGAAGCTGTTGCAGGTCCCCTACAACGGCGTGGCGCCGGCGATTCAGGACACGATTGCGGGAAGGACGCAGGTCGTCCTGGTGAGCTCCGCAGCGCTGCTGCCTTTCATCAAGCGCGGCGAACTGCGGCCGCTGGCCGTCAGCGCCGGCAAGCGGGTGCGCGGCCTCGAGGCCGTGCCCGCCCTGGTCGAGACCTATCCGGGATTCGAGTACGTCGGCTGGTTCGCGCTGCTGGCCCCGAGCGGCACACCGGCCGCCACCGTGCAGCGCCTGAACCGCGAAATGGACAAGGCGCTGGCGGATCCGGAGATCGCGCAGCGCCTGTTCGACTTCGGCCTGGTCAACGAAGGCGCCGGCACGCCGGAGTCTCTTAACGAATTCCTGCGCGCGGAGCGCGGACGCTGGGCCAAGCTCGTGAAGGAAATCGGGCTGCAGCCCGAGTAAGTCAACTTAGCGTGGCGGGAAAGCGGTAGTTGCGCTCGGCCACGGTGGCCTTGGCGACGTCCTTCATCGACAGCCCCCAGTGGTCAATGCGTCCGGGCGGCCATTTCCAGTCCTCCGGCGCGCCCACCTTGTAGTTGTCGTCCACCTCGGAGACCTCGGCGGTGTACTCGATCACCGAGCCGAACGGCGAGATGAAATAACCGAACACGTTGTTGCCGGGGCCGTGGCGACCGGGGCCCCAGATCATCCCGAATCCGGCATCGCGCATCCGGCCGATGCCTCGCATCACCGCGTCGATGTCCTGCATCTCGAATGCGATATGGTTCAGCGAAGAGAATTCGGCATGCGCGTAGGCGCAGCAATGGTGCTTCTGGTTGCAGCGCACGAAAGTCATCATGCGCGTGCGATCGGAGACCTTGAATCCCAGCACCTCCACCGCGAACTTCTCGCACGCGGCGACATTCACCGCATTCATGACCGCGTGGGTGATCTGGATCGGGGAGTCCGGCGCATCGATGGCAGGCGGTGTCGCGGCATCGGCCACGAAGCGATAGGCCTGTCCCTCCGGCCCCTGCACCACGAACCCAGAACCTTCGCCCGGGATGTCGAAGCGAGCGACGTCCTTGTGCGGCGCGCCCGAGCTGCGCACGCGCGCGCGCACGGCTTCGATCTCGTCCTTCGACCCCGACAACGTGATCGCCGTCACCGCCGGCGCGTTGGCCGCGCGAACCGAAAGGATGTGGGGATGCGGACCGCTGCCGCGGAAGAAGGTTGTATCGCCACGCGTGCCCGCAGGCAGCAGGCGCCAGGTGCGCTCGAGAAAATCCGCGGCCTCGGCGGGATTGATGACGTCCAACTCGACGCTGCGCAGTTTCATTTGTGCTGGGGAATTCGCGTTAGACGAGCGCGGTAATATAGCAAAACGCTGACGCAGGACGGCTCAAGCCAGTGAGTGAGGAGAGTTTCGACGTAGTCATCGTCGGCTTCGGCCCGGCGGGCGCCACCTGCGCGAGCCTGCTCGGCCAGCAGGGCGTGCGCACGCTCGTGGTCGACCGCGCGCGCGAGGTGTACGCCAAGCCGCGCGCCTTCGCGCTGGATCACGAGATCATGCGCGTGTTCCAGAACCTCGGCCTCGCGGAGGCGATCCTTCCGCATACCGCGCCGTTTACGCCGTCGGAGTACTACGGCGCGGGCGGCCAGCTCATCAAGCGCCTCGGCAGCATCCCGCCGCCCTACCCGCTGGGCTGGCCGCCGAACATGGTGTTCAGCCAGCCGCCGGTGGAGGCGGCGCTGCGGCAGCGCGCTGCTGCGCACGCCGGTGTGACTGTTGAACTCGGGACCGAGCTCGTCGGTCTTTCACAATCCCCCGAAGGCGTCCAACTCCAGCTTCGCGACGACACCGGCGGCGCGCGCTCGGTCACCGCGCGCTATGTAATCGGCTGCGACGGCGCATCCAGCACCGTGCGCGAGCTGCTCGGCATCGAAATGGAAGACCTGCAGTTCGACGAGCCCTGGCTGGTGGTGGACGTGCTTGTGGACGCGCGCGCGGCCGCTAAGCTGCCGCAAGTGTCGATCCAGTACTGCGAGCCCGCACGGCCGACGACCTACCTCATCGGCACGCCGGGGCACCGGCGCTGGGAAATCATGCTGCTGCCCGGCGAAGATCCGCGCGCCATGGCTTCCGACACCGAGGTCTGGCGCCTGCTCTCCCGCTGGCTTAAGCCGGACGAAGCCCAGCTCTGGCGCAGCGCGAGCTACCGTTTTCATGCCCTCGTGGCGCGCGAGTGGCGCCGCGGCCGCATCTTCCTTGCGGGCGACGCCGCGCACCAGCAGCCGCCCTTCATCGGGCAGGGCATGTGCCAGGGCGTGCGCGACGTGGCCAACCTCGCGTGGAAACTGAAGCTGGCGCTCGACGCAAAGGCGGGCGATGCGCTGCTCGACACCTACGGCGAGGAGCGGGGAGCGCATGTGAAGCGGCTGACGACCGCCATCAAAGGTATCGGGCGCCTGATCTGCGAACGCGACCCGGAGGCCGCGCGGGCTCGCGACGCGAAGCTGCTGGCCGAATCCGGCGGCGAAGTGCGCACCCAGCCGCGCCAGCATTTGATCCCGCCGATCGAAGGTGGGTTCGTCTCGGGCGAGCCGCACGCTGCGAACGGCACGCTGTTCCCGCAACCCACCGTCAGCCAGTCGGGAGACGATGTGCTGCTGGATGAGGTTGCGGGCTCAGGGTTTCGCGTGATCCTCGGCGCGGCGCTGGCACCCACCGCCCGAACGATCGCCGAAGCCGGGCGCATCGGCGCGCGGGTGGTGAACTTCGGCGGTGCCGGCGGACTCCGGGAATCGGGCGATGTGCTCGCCCGTTGGTTCGAGAAGCACGCATGCGCAGCGGCGATCGTTCGGCCCGACCACTACGTCTACGGCGTGGCCACCACCGCGCAGGCGCTGGAGCGCCAGCTGCACGACCTGCACGCGCAGCTGGGAACCGCCTAGTCGAGGGTGAGGCCGAGCTCCCTTGCCAGGCCCACCCAGTGGGGCTTGATCTCGTTGTTGAGCTTCTCGAACTCCTCCGCGGTCCAGGGCTTGTCGCGCAGGCCGAAGGTGGTGTTGATCTGCTTGATGCGCGGCGTGTCGGCCGACTCCTGGTTGATCGCCGAGATGCGCGCCACGATGTCCCTCGACACCCCGGCGGGCGCGAACATGCCGATCCAGCCCTCGATCGTGAACACCGGC
>JANMDK010000212.1:0-5490 GCA_031376265.1 Pseudomonadota bacterium | reverse complement strand
CATGAAGCAGGCGGCCAACGCGCTCAACTGGTGCGTGGCCGAGATGGAGCGCCGCTACAAGCTGATGTCGTTCTACGGCGTGCGCAACCTGTCCGGCTTCAACCAGAAAGCCATCGAGGCGGAGAAAAAAGGCCACCCGCTTGAAGACCCGGCCACCATCGAGTCGGGCAACCCGCAGCCGGTGACCTCGCTGCCGCAAATCGTGGTCATCATCGATGAACTTGCCGACCTCATGATGGTCGTAGGAAAGAAGGTCGAGGAGCTGATCGCCCGGCTGGCGCAGAAAGCGCGCGCTTCCGGGATCCATCTCATCCTTGCCACCCAGCGGCCTTCGGTGGACGTGATCACCGGGCTCATCAAGGCAAACATCCCGACACGCGTGGCTTTCCAGGTCTCCTCGAAAATCGATTCGCGAACCATCCTCGACCAGGGCGGGGCGGAGGCATTGCTCGGCCAGGGCGACATGCTCTACCTGCCGCCGGGCACCGGCCTGCCGCAGCGGGTGCATGGCGCTTATGTCGCGGACCACGAAGTGCACGCGGTGGTGGATTACCTCAAGAAGCTCGCGTCGCCGGAGTACATCGAAAGCATCCTCGAGCCTGAGATCGGCGATGAAATGGGCGGCGGCGGGTCAGAGGGTCCCACAGGGGAGAAGGACCCGCTCTACGACCAGGCCGTCGAAATCGTGCTGCGCACGCGCAGGCCGTCGATCTCGCTGGTGCAGCGGCACCTGCGCATCGGCTACAACCGCGCGGCGCGGCTCATCGAGGACATGGAGCGCGCCGGCATGGTCTCGGCGATGCAAACCAACGGCAATCGCGAAGTGCTGGTCCCCGCGAAAGCCGAGTAGCTCCCCACTCAGTCCCAACGTAAGTAGAGGATCCAATGCGTTTGATTCACCGTCTTGCCTTCATGCTCGCCGCCCTGTGCGTGGCCGTTCCGCAGGCTTCGGCCGCGGCGATCGAGCGTTTCCAGTCGTTCGTGCGCAGCACCCAATCGGCGCGCGCCGATTTCGAGCAAAAGGTCTACGACCGCAACAAGAAGCTCGTGCAGGATTCCAAGGGCAGCTTCGCTTTCATCCGGCCGGGCAAGTTCCGCTGGGCGTTCGCCAAGCCGTACTCGCAGCTCATCGTCGGCGACGGCGAGAAAGTCTGGGTGCACGACGAAGACCTCAACCAGGTCACGGTGCGCAAGCTCACGCACGCCGTGGGGGCCACGCCGGCTGCATTGATTTCGGGCAGCGCCGACGTGGAGCAGTCCTTCAGCTTCAGCGAATCCGGCGACAAGGACGGCCTGCAGTGGATGGACGCCAAGCCCAAGGCGACCGACGCGGGATTCGAGCGCATCCGCATGGGCTTCAGCGCCACGGGCCTTGAGGCAATGGAGCTCATGGACCAGTTCGGCCAGACGACGATGCTCAAGTTCACCAACCTGCAGCGCAACCCGAAGCTCGACCCGGGCACCTTCCGCTTCACGCCGCCGAAGGGCGCGGACCTGCTCGGCCAGTAGGGCCGGGGCCCGGCCGATGGCGGACACGCGGTCTGACCTCTTCGCGCCGGCGGTCCCCGCGGCGCCGCTGGCGGAGCTCCTTCGGCCGGCTACGATCGATGAGGTCGTCGGCCAGCAGCACCTGCTCGGCGCCGGCAAGCCGCTGCGGCTGGCCTTCGAATCCGGCAAAGCCCATTCGATGATCCTCTGGGGGCCGCCCGGCGTCGGAAAGACGACGCTGGCGCGCCTCATGGCGAAGGCCTTCGAAGCGGAGTTCGTGGCGATCTCGGCCGTGTTCTCGGGCGTGAAGGACATCCGCGAGGCAATGCAGGCCGCGCAGAACGAGCTCGATCGCAGCGGCCGCCCGACCATCCTCTTCGTCGACGAAGTCCACCGCTTCAACAAGGCGCAGCAGGACGCCTTCCTGCCGTACGTGGAGAAGGGGCTCATCACCTTCATCGGCGCGACGACGGAGAACCCGTCTTTCGAGGTTAATAGCGCGCTGCTCTCCCGCGCCAACGTCTACGTGCTCGAAAGCCTCTCGGAGGTCGAGCTTGCCACGCTGTTCGACCGCGGGGCCGCGCGCGAAATGCCCGAGGTGCCCGTGGACTCCGAGGCGCGGAACCGCGTCGTTGGATTCGCCGACGGCGATGCGCGGCGTTTGCTCAACGCGATCGAAATCCTCTCCACCGCGGCGCAGACCGCCGGCGCCAAGCGCGTGGATTCGGAATTCGTCGACAAGACGCTCGCGCAGAACCTGCGCCGCTTCGACAAGGGCGGCGAGCAGTTCTACGACCAGATCTCGGCCCTGCACAAGTCGGTGCGGGGCTCGAGCCCGGATGCGGCGCTCTACTGGCTGGTGCGCATGCTCGATGGCGGCGCCGACCCGCGCTACCTCGGCCGGCGCATCGTGCGCATGGCAGCGGAGGACATCGGCCTTGCCGACCCGCGCGCGCTGCGGCTGACGCTCGATGCCTGCGAGACTTATGAGCGCCTCGGCTCGCCCGAGGGCGAGCTGGCGCTGGCCGAAGCGGTCGTGTACCTGGCCTGCGCAGCCAAATCGAACGCGGTCTACGAGGCCTATAATGCCGCCCGGGCTTTTGTGGCCAGGGACCAGACGAGGCCGGTGCCGCTGCGATTGCGCAACGCGCCGACCAAGTTGATGAAGGGCCTCGGGTACGGCAAGGATTATCGCTACGCGCATGACGAGCAAGGCGCCTACGCCGCAGGAGAGGATTACTTCCCCGACGGCATGCCGCCGGTAGAGTGGTACTCGCCGACCGACAGGGGGCTCGAAGCCAAAATCCGCGAGAAGCTCGAATACCTGCGCGGGCTGGACCGCGAGAAGCGCCGGAATTCGTGACCAATTCATGACTTTAGTTTCTGTAGAATGGCTCCCTGAGCCGCTTTCCAGCGATTTTCTATAAGCGTTCTGATATCCGATGCTCGATCCCCAGCTCCTTCGCAACAACCTCGACGCGGTCGCCGCGCGCCTTGCCGACCGCGGCTTCAAGCTCGAGCGTGAGGCTTTCCTGGCACTCGAGGCTGAGCGCAAGGCCTCCCAGGGCCGCGCGCAGGAGCTGCAGGCGGCCCGCAATGCCCATGCAAAGAAGATCGGGCAAGCCAAGGGCAAGGGCGAAGACGCGACGGCACTGATGGCAGAAAGCGCCGCGATCAACGCCGAGTTGGTCACGCTCGAGGCGCGGTCTGAGGACGTGCAGAAGCGCCTGCAGGATTTCCTCTCGGTGCTGCCGAACCTTCCGATGGCGGACGTGCCGACGGGAAAAAACGCGGAAGACAACGTCGAGGTGCGCCGCTGGGGCACGCCGCGCGCATTCGATTTCCCGATCAAAGACCATGTCGACATCGGCACCGGCCTGGGCCTGCTCGACTTCGACACCGCGATCAAGCTCGCCGGCGCGCGCTTTTCGGTCATGAAAGGCGACGTCGCGCGGCTGCATCGTTCGATTGCGCAGCTGATGCTCGACGTGCATACCGGCCAGCACGGCTACACCGAGGTCTACACGCCCTATATGGTGACCTCGGAGTCCGCCGACGGCGTCACGAGCTTCGCCAAGTTCAAGGACGACCTCTTCAAGATCGAGGGCCGCGACCTCTACCTGATCCCGACAGCGGAAGTGCCGGTTACGAATTTCGTTCGCGACGAGATCGTCGCGGCCCGCGAGTTGCCGATGAAATTCGCCTGCCATACGCCGTGCTTCCGGTCCGAGGCCGGCTCCTACGGCAAGGACACCCGCGGCATGATCCGGCAGCACCAGTTCGACAAGGTCGAGCTGGTGCAGATCGTGAAGCCCGAAGACTCGACCCGCGCGCACGAAGAGCTCACGGCGCATGCGGAGAAAATCCTGCAAATGCTCGAGCTTCCCTACCGCACGATGGTCCTCTGCACCGGCGACATGGGTTTTGCCTCAGCCAAGACGTACGACATCGAAGTCTGGCTGCCGGCGCAGGACACCTACCGCGAGATCTCGTCGTGCTCGAATTTCGAGGCCTTCCAGGCGCGCCGCATGCGGGCGCGCTACCGGAACGAGAAAGGCAAGCCCGAGCTGCTGCACACGATCAACGGCTCGGGTCTCGCTGTCGGCCGGACGCTGGTCGCGATCCTCGAGAACGGCCAGAACGCCGACGGGTCGGTGACGATCCCCACCGCGCTGCGCCCTTACATGGGCGGGCGCGAGAAGATCGTTCGCGCATAACACGGGCGCGGACCGGCTGCCGGTGCGCGGAAAAGCGGCGCCCGTTCGCTGCGATGCAGCGCCCCAATGTTAAAATTCGCCCCCAATCGATCGGCATACCGGAGAGGTGGCAGAGTGGTCGAATGCGCCAGACTCGAAATCTGGTTTACGGCAACGTAACGTGGGTTCGAATCCCACCCTCTCCGCCAGTCAACGCCGCGGACCCGGAGTTCCTGGGATGCGCTTAGCCCCTGCAGCCTGGTCGAAGTTCTGGCGCCTGCCACGGCCGGAGCGGCGTGTTCTGCTCACCGCGATCATCCTGCTTCCTGTGACCCGGATTGGGCTTCGCGCGTTTGGGTTGCGCAAGACGCAATCGTGGCTGATGCGCGGCCCCGCACTCGTTGACAAACCCTATTCGAACGTCGGTGCAGGGCGGGCCGCCGAGCTCGTCGATATCGCTTCCCGCCGCGCGTTTTTCGAGTCGACTTGCCTGGCGCGTTCGCTCGTCCTTGGACGGATCCTGCGCGGCCTGGGCGTGGCCAATGCGTTGCGTATCGGCGTTCGCGTGACCGAAGGCGCATTGAATGCCCACGCCTGGATCGAGTGCGCTGGCGTGCCGCTGAACGACCTTGCGGATATTGGCGAGAGTTTCGCGCCTTTCGGCGAAATCATTCCCAACGAAGCCTTCCAGTCGCGGTGAGCGGAATCGCCGGCATCGTTCGGTTCGACGGCGCCCCTGTCGAGGCAGGCCAGATCCAAAGGATGACCGCTGCGATGACGAGCCGGGGGCGAGACGGCATCGACCATTGGGCGAACGGCCCGGCGGCGTTCGGTCATTGCATGCTGCGCACCACGCCGGAATCGCGCGAAGAAACGCAACCGCTGCCTAGCGCTGACGCAAGCCTTGTCCTGGTAATGGACGGCCGGGTGGACAACACTGCGGCGCTCCGCAAGGATTTGCTGGCCTGCGGCGCGAGGTTGAGAAATCGCTCGGACGCGGAGCTGGTGCTCTGCGCCTACGAGCAGTGGGGAGACGAGTGCGCAGACCGGATCATCGGCGAATTCGCTTTCTTCATCTGGGATGCGCGGCAGCGGCGATTGTTCGGCGCGCGCGATGCAGCCGGCACGCGCCACTTCTATTATCACGCCGGCAACGGATGGTTTGCCTTCGCCTCGGAGATAAAGGGCCTGCTCGCGCTCGGGCGGATAGAGCAGAGGTTGAACGAATCGAGGCTGCTGGACTGCCTGGTCGGCGAGTTCGACCGCGACGACGAGGTCGGCACCTTTTACCGCGACATCCTGCGGC
>JANMDK010000169.1:0-4776 GCA_031376265.1 Pseudomonadota bacterium | reverse complement strand
CCTCGGCCACGAACCGCACGAGGTCGGGCTCCGAAAGCGGCGGCCGGCAGTAATAGCCCTGGAATTCGTCGCAGCCCTCGATGCCGAGTTGCTCGAACTGGGGCGACGTGAAACAACGTCAGGTTTGAGCCTGGCCACTTTTTATTCGGCCTTGATGCCGGCGGCCTTGATGAGCGGCCACCACTTGTCGATCTCCGCAGCATGGTGCGCGGCGAGGCCCGCCGGCGTCTGCTGCTCGCGCGGCGGGATCTGCTGGCCGAGGTCGGCGAGCCGCTTCTGGGTTGCCGGGTCGGCGAGGGACTCGACGAGCGCTGCATTGAGGCGCGCGATCACCGCGGGCGGCGTTGCCCGGGGCACCCAGATTCCGTGCCAGACCGACATGTAGAACCCCGGCAGGCCCGCCTCATCGACGGTGGGGATGTCCGGCGCAGCGGGCACGCGAGTCCTCGAGGTGACTGCGTACGCGCGAACCTTGCCGCTGCGCACCAGCGGCAGCGCGCTCGCGGCCTGGTCGAAAGAGATGTCGATGTGCCCGGCCATGAGGTCCTGCATCGCCGGCGCCGCGCCGCGGTAATGCACGATCTGCACTTTTGCGCCTGTGGTGTTCTGGAAATACACCGAGCTCACGTGCGAAGGCGTGCCCGAGCCGCCGGTGCCGGAGGTGACCGGGTTCGCCTTTGTCCACGCGACGAGTTCCTTGAGGTCCCGGGCCGGCACCGCGTTCTTGCTGACGATGACCTGCGGATTGCTCGCGATCATCGCCACCGGCGCGAGGTCCTTGAGCAGGTCGAACGGCAGCTGGTAGATCGCGCCGTTGACCACGTGCGTACCGATGTGGCCAATGCCGAGGGTATAGCCGTCGGGCGCGGCACGCACCACCCGGCCCACGCCGATGCTTCCGCCGGCGCCGGTCGTGTTCTCGACCACGACCGTGTGACCCAGCGCGCGCGTCATTCGCTCGGCCAGGATGCGCGCGATCGTGTCGGTCGGGCCGCCGGCCGAGAACGGCACGACGAGGCTCAGGGTCTTGGTCGGAAACTCCTGTGAAAAAGCGGATTTGGCAATAAAAAAAGCAAACGCAAATAACCAGAATCTACTCATTGACGTCTCACTCCTAATCGAATTGAACACACAACATAGTCGGTAGCACTCTCCTTTGCTATGCGGTCAATAGGAAGTAATCGATCTCTGTCAAAAGTTCATTCAGTGCGGGAATGTGATCTCTGTCTTCTAAATAAAGTTTTTCAAAATCTAATCTGCTCACAAGTCCTTCGACCTCATCTAATCGCTTTCTATATCTCAAACCCACAGAATTAAAGATCGCATCAATTAACCCGGCAGGGTGTGCAATTTCGTGGACATCAAAATTAGTAAGGTCGACGCCGAAGGTACCGTTAATGAAATCCGATGTGAGTTTCGGATCTAGTCTTGAGAAGTTATAAAGCTCCTTCAAGAACCAAGCTTCAATCTCCATCACAGCGATAATAATTCTCGATTCAACTGGATCGTTTGGAAGGAATGGCTTTAACCCATCAAGAAGAGCATGTAGGTCATTGCGCGTACGTCCTTCACCGTATAGATCCCTGAGACCTAGGATGCTCGTAAATCCGTCGGAAACCAGTTTCTCGTAGCGATCTCGAATCGCAGATGCAACCTTGCCGTCGTTGCCGCAATTGAAAAGAACTACCACGAACTCCGCATCATCCAGAGGGAATCCGCGAGCAAAAACTGAAAATAACGTCCCGCCCTTTAGTTGGGTTCCTTCTATTCGGAGTTTTAGAGCGCCGGCAATTGCAACCAAAAACTCCCTCAGGAATATGAATTCAGTTTGCCCTTCTACGAATAACGCTAACTTTTTGACCGGCATTGGGAATTCCCAGGAATGCGTCGGATGAAAAGAAATCGAAATTGCTCAAACCCAAGCCCTCAAATTGGCTGAACTCCCGCTTTGCGTTTTTTTGATTGAACACTCGCAATTGGGAACCTTCACGAGTGATGACATTCCAGAGGCTCAAGGGCACCTCATTCATCACAAATCGATCGTTAGTTGCCATTATTAGCTGAATAGGACTCGTACGAGTCTTGCCAATTAGCAACTTGATTAGTGAGACGGCCCTCTGATAATCGAGTCCTTCTCCAATATCGTCTATCAAAATAGATGAAGCTGATTCTTCCAAGATGTTAACGGTAGTCAAAACCAGCAGTGCAAAAGCTCGAGACATACCGGTCGACATTTCGCTCTGGTATGTCTTGGATTTCAGATCTGATTCTTTAACGTAGAGCATTACTGGCACGCTCGCCACGTTATTTACATTCACCTTTGCGTTTGGAAAGTTATCGATTCCTAGATCATCAATTCGATACCCCAAAGCAGCCATGTCATCGAGAAGGCGTTTCTTCAGTTTGGGGCCAAACTTTGCAAGCCCATATCGATACACTCCCAAAGCGGCATTAGCGTCATTTGCAGCGCTAAATCTTTCTTGAGGGTTCTCGCTCGCACTATTTCCAATCTCCATCGTTGCGTTACCAAGATTCATCCCAAAGCGATAGTGCCGAACGGACTGCCCCCACCCGTATAGCTCCTCAAAATATGGATGTTGAAGTGCGTCTCTGCGCGACACGGACAGCAACTGTCCTTGGGGTGACTGAACGGTAATGAATTGTGCCGGCTGCTCGTGACGAAGTTTCGCTCGACCGCTCTTACCTCGAGAAAGCATCGCCTTCCCATTAATCTTTAGACTTTCCATTTCTACGTGGCTCAAATCGTACTTGACTTGATAGTCAAAAACATCTCGGCTGTCGGAGCCTTCAAATTTTGCGGTGTAGTGCCCGGACTGATAGTTGCCCGGAGCAATTTTTCCCGATAGCAAAGCCCCAAGCGCGCCGATGATGTTGAGCAGTCGAGTCTTGCCGGTTGCATTTTTACCGACAAACAAATTCACTCTTTCAAGTTCAACCGTAGGCGTTGTCCACTCTTTCGGTTGGCCGGAGTATTCGCGGTAGTGGATCGACTTCAATAACATGACGGTTCGTAGTCAAGTTGGCAGAAAGTGAGACTAAACATACTAGCAGACGTAATCGCCTTCTCAATATGAGGGTGCGTTGTCAGATTTTGCTGCTCTTCTTTTTCAGCAGCTTCGGCGGCTTCTGGTACTGCGTGAGCATCGATACCTCGCGCTCGAAAGCGTCGCGGCGCTTGAGGGTCTTGAGCTGCCTTTTCGGCACCAGGTCGTAATGCCGGATCTCGTCGAGCTTCTCGGCGACGGCCCATGCCCCCTCGGTGCCGGTCATCCAATCCGCCAGTTTGGCCTTGCGCAGGTCGTACGGCACCGAGTATTCGCGCAGCGACTTGTGGTCGCGGCGGTTCGAGTATTCGTGCAGGTAGGAGAGCGAGAGTTCCCTCAGGTTGCGGTAGACCGGGTCGCGCCAGCGAAGGTCGGGGCCGTTGGTCTTCGAGATGCAGCCCCAGAAGCCGTTCCTGCGGAACAGCGCGACGACATGGTCCGAATCCCTGACCGCGCGCAGGTCGAGCAGCAGCGGCGGCTCGCCGTGGATCCACAGCGCCGCGGCGGCGATGAACGCGCCCTCGATGCAGTGCGCGCGGTTGTCGCGCAAGACCATGCGCACGGTGGCGCACGAGTCGCCGTCGAGCTCGAAATTCTGCGGCATGGCGAGCAGGTAGTCCTGGATCTTCTCCGGCGTGGAAAGCCGGCGCAGCACCTGGAACTCTTTCGGGGTGAGGCCGAGGTCTTCGCGCGTCGCGCGTTTTTTCGTACGGAGGTCCGGGCGTTTCTTCGCGCGATTCGCAGGCGGGCGCACCAGCCCCGCGACGAAACCCGAAACCGGCTTTTTCTTCTTCGAATGCGGCATCTCAGTCGACCTTGACGTTCGCCCTCTTGATGACCGCGGCCCACTTGGGCATTTCGCGCTTGGCGAGCGCGGCGAATTCTTCCGGCGTGCCGCCGTCGATCTCGGTATCGAGCGCCTTGTAGCGCTCGATGAGCGACGGGGCGGCGAGCGCCCTGCGGATTTCCGCGGTGAGGCGGGCCATGACGTCCCTCGGCAGGTTCGCCGGGCCGATCACGCCACCCCATGCGACGGTTTCGTAGCCTGGCACGCCGGCCTCGGCCACGGTCGGCAGGTCGGGGAACACCGGCGAGCGTCGCGGGCCCGACACCGCGATGCCGCGCACGCGCCCGGACTTGGCATGCGGGCCGATCGAGGAGATGTTGTCGAACATCATCTGCGCGTTGCCGGACATGAGGTCGTTGATGCCCTGCGGGCTGCCGCGATAAGGCACGTGCAGGATGAAGGTGTTGGTCATCGACTTGAACAGCTCGCCGCCGAGGTGCCCGGTGGTGCCGTTGCCGCCCGAGGCCATCGCCAGCCGCCCGGGGTTCTTCTTTGCGTAGGCGATGAGGTCGGGGACGGTCTTCACCGGCAGGTCGTTGTTGACCGCGAGCAGGTTGAAGACGCGAATCGTGTTCGAGACGAGCGTGAGGTCTTTCTCGACGTTGTAGGGCACCGAGGGCAGCAGCGTCTGCACCACCGCGAGCGAGACGATGTTGCCGTAGCCCAGCGTGTAGCCATCGGGCGCCGAGCGCGCGATCTCCGCGGTGCCGATGGTGAACGAGGCACCGGGCTTGTTGTCGACGACGATGCCGACGCCCATTTGCTTGGAGAGCTCGTTGGTCATCACGCGCATCAGCACGTCGGGTGAGCCCCCGGCGGCGGAGGGGACGATGAAGCGGATCGGTTTCTCGGGCCAGGCGGCGT
>JANMDK010000084.1:0-2148 GCA_031376265.1 Pseudomonadota bacterium | reverse complement strand
TGCACCTGCAGCTTGAACCGCTCGGCGGCGGGCTTGAGGCTGTCGGACTGCTCGTAGACCAGGTTGCTGAACACCTCTGCCGACTCGGCAAACTTGCGCGTGCCTTTCTGGCGCGCGAGTTCCTTGGTGAGCTCGCCGCGAACCGTTTCGAGGGCCTTGACCCTGGCGGGCTGGATCGAAGTGACGCGGATGATGTGGTAGCCGAACTCGGTTTCCACCAGGCCGCTGGTCTCGCCCTCCTTGAGCTTGAAGGCGGCGTCCTCGAACGGCTTCACCATCGTGCCGGGCGTGACCGTGCCGAGTTCCCCGCCCTTCTCGGCGGAGCCGGGATCCTGCGAATTCTGCTTTGCGAGCTCGGCAAACCTGGTCGGCGCCTTGCGGACCTCGGCGAGCAGGGCCTCCGCCTTCTTCTTCGCGGCTTCCTTCTCGGCCGGCTTTGCATCCGCGGCCGCGCCGATCAGGATATGGCTGACATTGCGCTGCTCTTCCTGCTTGTACTGGCTGGCGCGCGCCGCATAGGCAGCCTTGATCTCGTCCTCGGTGACCGGATCGAGCGCCCCAAGCTGCTCGGCGGACAGCACCAGGTATTCGGCTTTCACCTGCTCGGGCGTGCGGAACGCGGCGAGGTTGGCTTCGTAGTAGGCCTTTGCAGCCGGCTCGTCTATCTTGACCTGGCTGAGAAAAGCATCGGCAGGGATTACGTACTCCTGCACCTCTCGCTGCTGGCCCTCGAGCGCGGCGAGCCTGCCAGCCACCGTGCGCGACTGGATTGCGCTGCCCGCGACCGAGCGGCTGAGCTGCGACATCGTCAGGTCGTAGCGCAGCTTGGCCTCGAACATTGCGGGGGTCATCCCCTGCCCCATCAGGAGCGTTTCGTAGGTCGACTTGGAGAACTTGCCGTCGACCTGGAACGGCTGCATCGTCGAGATCAGCTCGCGCAGCTGCTCGTCGCTGATCACGAGGCGGGACTTGACCGCATTGGTGGCCAGCACGCGCCGGTCGATGAGGGTGTCCAGCAGGCCGTTGCGCGCCTCGGGCGTGTCGAACATCGACATGTCGGCACCCTTGCCGAGGATGCCGCGGATGCGGTCCATCTGCTGGCGCTGCTCGTCGCCGAACTCGCGGACCGTGACGCTCTGCCCGTCGACGCTCGCCACTTCGTTGGCGCCGCCCATCGAGCGCGTGTACGACTCCAAGCCGAAGAACGCGAAAGGGATGATCATCACCCCGAGGACGATCTGGATCAGCCGCTTGTTTTTGTGGACGAAATCGAACATGTCGCTTCAGTTGTGAAAAAGGCGAACCTTGGTTCGCCTACGTAAGAAAAAGGCGAACCTTGGTTCGCCTTTTATCGGGGGTGTTGGCGGAGTGGACGGGACTCGAACCCGCGACCTCTGCCGTGACAGGGCAGCATTCTAACCAACTGAACTACCACTCCACGCCGGTACTGCATCTTACTTACTACGGCCCTGCCTTTCTTGAACCCCTTGCATTGCGTTGCAGCAGCTTGCTGATGCCATGCAATGCGTCGTTGTTCTTCTGGTGGGTACTGTTGGGGTCGAACCAACGACATCTGCCTTGTAAGGGCAGCGCTCTACCGCTGAGCTAAGCACCCCAGGCCCCGCCGGAAAGCCCGTTAGTTTACCGCATCCTTGAGGGCTTTTCCAGCGCGGAACTTCGGCACGCGCGCCGCCTTGATCTTGATCTCGGCCCCGGTGCGCGGGTTGCGGCCGGACCGCGCGGCGCGCTTGCCCACGTAGAAGGTGCCGAATCCCACCAGCGTGACCATGTTGCCCTTCTTCAGGTTCGACTTGATCGCAACGACCATAGCGTCGATCGCACGCTCGGCCGCCGACTTCGAGATCTCGGCCGCCTGCGCGATCTGCTCGATCATCTCAGCTTTGTTCATTGCACTCCCCTCGATACTCAATCAATGCGTAATGACACCCGGCTTGGAATCCCCGGCCTTGTCTTTTACTTCCGTCAGCGCCGCCACGACCTCGTCGGTGAGCGCCGCGGGCTGCCGCTCGAGCGCTACCTCGAGGACCTTGTCGATCCACTTGACCGGGACAATCTCCAGCTTGTTCTTGATGTTGTCGGCAATTTCCTGCAGGTCTTTCACGTTCTCTTCCGGGATCATGACCGTCT
>JANMDK010000370.1:0-14220 GCA_031376265.1 Pseudomonadota bacterium | reverse complement strand
CATCAACGCGCAAAGCACCAACGGCTCGACGCCGCTCATGATGGCCGTCTACGAGGGACGCGAGGCGATGGTGAAGCAGCTGATCTCGATGGGCGCGGACAGGCGGGTCCGCAACGACTACGACGAGGGCGCCATGGACTGGGCGTTCAAGCATAACCACCATGCGATCGCGCGCCTCGTCGGCACCATGGAAGAATTTGCCGCCGCGGCCAACCGGCCCAAGGCGTACTGGCCGCAGACGGTGCGCTCGCTGCCCGTAACGGCGGTTTCGCCCGCCGCGCAGGCCAAAGTCGCGGCGCAGCCGAGGCGGGATCCGGACGGCGAGCTGCGAGTGCAGATCGACGAGCTCGTGCGCACACGCAACTCGCTGGAGCTGCAGGGCAAGCTCAAGGATGCGCAGCTCGTCGACCGCAGGATCTCGGTGCTGCGCTTCAAGATGGCCAGGCCCGGCGAGGACTACCGGCGCCCGACGCCGGTGCTCGAGATCAGCGCCAGCCGTAACGCGCCGCAGGACCAGAATGCCCGCCTGATCGTCGACCCGCCTGTTCGTTAGCAGCCTTACGAGGAGCCGCATGAAAGTCGAGGAAGTATGAAAGTCGAGGCCGTATGAAAGTCGTTATTGCCCAGATGAAGCACGAGACCAACACCTTCTCGCCGGTGCCGACGCCGATAGAGAGGTTCGCGGTCGGCACGCCGTTGCCGCACGAAGGCGGGGAAGGCGTGCGCGCCTTGCGCGGCACCGGCTCGGCAATCGGGGCATTCATCGAGCTCGCCGAGAAGGCCGGCGCTTCGATCTCGATGCCGGTGGCCGGCAGTGCATGGCCCAGCGGGCCGGTGGAAGACGACGCGTTCGAATACATGGCGAGCCGCATCTGCAAGGCGGTGCAAGCGGGCTGCGATGCGGTGCTGCTCGACCTGCATGGCGCGATGGTCACGCAAAGCCACGAGGACGGGGAGGGCGAGCTGCTCGCGCGCCTGCGCAGGATCGCGCCGAAGACGCCGATCGCGGTTGCGCTGGACATGCACACCAACCTGTACACGGCGATCGTCGACAACTCGGACATCATCGCCGGCTACCAGACCTACCCGCATGTGGACGTCTACGAAACCGGCCTGCGCGCCGGCACCGCCCTGTTCGAGATGCTGGAAAGGCGGGTGAAGCCGACCATGGCGTGGGGCCAGCGCGCGATGCTGCCGCACGTCATGCGCCAGTCGAGCCTCGATTCGCCGAACAAGGAAATCCAGGCCCGCTGTCGCGACATGGAACGGCAGGGCGCGCTTTGTGCGAGCCTCTTCGTCGGGTTTCCGCACGCCGACATCGTCAATGCGGGACTTTCGGCCGTTGTAGTGACCGACAACGACCCGGCGAAAGCGCGCCGCTGGTGCGACGAGCTCTTGGACATGGCTTGGGAAACGCGCCGAAAGTGGGTGTACGAAGTCGAGCCGCTGGCACAGTCCTTTTTTCGCGCGCGGGCCATGGATGCGCGCCCCGTCGTGCTTCTCGACCACTACGACAATGCCGCCTCGGGCGGCACCATGGACACGATGGCGGTCCTCGGGGGCATCCTCGATGCAGGCCTGGAAGACGTAGCGGCCTTTGCGATTTTCGACCCGGCCGCGGTGGGTCGGATGAAGGAGGCGGGGCTGGGTGCGAACGTGACGCTCTCGCTGGGCGGCAAGCTCGACATGCCGAGCCTCGGCCTCAAGGGACAGCCGCTGACCGTGAGCGGGAAAGTGAAAAACCTCACCAACGGGCAGTTCCGCAACCGCGGTCCGATGTCCAAGGGCGTGCTCATGGACATGGGGCCCACCGCAGTGCTCGATACCGGCAAGGTCGAGATCGTGGTGATCTCTCGCCAGCAAGAGCCGAACGACCTGGAATGCTTCGCTTCCCAGGGCATCGACCCGACGAAGAAGCGTTACCTGATGCTGAAGAGCCGGGTCCACTGGCGCGCCGGCTTCGGGGATCTTGCCCGTGCGACGGTCGAGTGCGCCGGCGTCGGCGTGTGCACGTCCGACTACAGCGTGCTGGATTTCAGGAAAGTGCGCCGGCCGATCTTCCCTCTGGATCCTATTTAAGGACTCTGTGGGGAAGGGGTACGGGGGAACCGCGAGGTTCCCCTGCTCCGATCAGTCCTTGGCGTAAGGACGGACAGCCTTCATCTCTACGGACAGCCCGACACCTTCGGCCGCATCCACCAGTCTGTCGAGGCTGAAAGCGTCGTAGTCGTTGCACAGCCGGCTGGTCTGGGCGATCGACAACCCCATGAAATGCGCGGCTTCCGCCCGGGTGATATTCAGTTCGTCAATGCGGTGCTGGATGCGCGTGCGCAACTGGCTGCGGAGCCGGTCGCTCGGTGGTGCTTTCGGCTTCGCTTTGGTCTTTGCCACTGGGGAATCTCCTTGCTGCTTGTCAATATAGGCATGCTACCTCCGGCGGGCCGGAATTGGAAAGCTGTGATATGCAAGTAATTGTTTCCATTTCAGCCTTTTGCAAAATTTGCATGGCAATAACCCTTCGTGCCGCGTGGGCTGAGAGGGAAGGGGTGCAGGCTTGAATCCTGCTGCATCGCCTGCATCTACTGCGTCATGACAAACCGCGACATCCAATCCTTCCTCTGGGGCGAGGCGCTGACCCTGCTCGACCAGGCCGAGCGGTTGCAGCGCGCCTTCTTTCGCCCGACCGAATCGGATCCCCAGAGCTGGGAGCCGCCAATCGACGTAATAGAGACGTCGGAGGCGCTTTTTGTCCACGTCGCGCTGCCGGGCGTGCAGGCCGACAGCATCGTCGTGGGCCTGGAGCCCGACTCGCTGACGATCTCGGCAGTGCGCGGGTTTACGGTCACCGGGCGCGGGGCGCGCCTGCACCGTGTAGAAATTCCCTACGGCCGTTTTTTTCGCCGCGTGCCGTTGCCGGTTCCAAGCCTCGAGCCCGCGGGGCGGTCCTATATCGACGGGTGCCTCACGCTTGCCTTTCGCAAAGTTGCAGTGCAGGAGTAGAAAACACATGACGACCGAATCGATCGAAGCCGCAGGCGCAGTCACCCCGGCGGCCGAGCCGAACACGCCGGAATTGAATCCCACGGGCAACCGGCCCCTGCCGGCGGACGCGCTCGCCATCGTCCCGTTGCGCAACATGCTGCTGTTCCCGGGCATCGTCGCGCCGGTGACTTTCGGCCGCGCGAATTCCGTCGCGGCGGCGCAGGACACGGTGCAGGCCAACCGCCGCATCGGCTTCCTGCTCCAGCGCGATGCAGCGGAGGACAACCCCGGCCCCGAGGACCTTTATTGGGTCGGCACCAGCGCGCAAATACTTCGCTACATCACCGGCGCCGAGGGTGCGCACCACATGGTCGTGCAGGGCCAGGAGCGGTTCCGGGTGCTGGAATTCCTCGAAGGCTGGCCTTTCCTTGTGGCGCGGGTCGCAACGGTGGAAACCGCCGGCGACGAGAAAAGTCCCGACATCGAGGCGCGCTTCCACCAGTTGAAGCAGCGCGCCACGGAGGCGCTCGGCCTGCTGCCGCAGGCGCCGGACGAGCTCGCGGGCGTCATCGCGGGCATCGCCACGCCGTCGGCGCTGGCGGACCTCGTCGTCAACTTCATGGACCTCAGCGGGCCGGAGAAGCAGGCGCTCCTCGAGTGCTTCGACCTGCGCGAGCGGCTCGACCGCGTCCTCAAGATCATCAACGACCGCGTCGAAGTGCTGCGGATCTCGGCCAAGATCGGCGAGGAAACCAAGAAAGCCTTCGACGAGCGCCAGCGCGAGCACGTGCTGCGCGAGCAGATGCGCCAGATCCAGAAGGAACTCGGCGAAACCGAGGACACTGCGGCCGAGATGGAAGAGCTGCGCAAGGCGATCGACGACGCCGGCATGCCGGAAGACGTGCACAAGCACGCCAGGAAAGAGCTCAAGCGCCTCGAGCGGATGTCGGACGCCTCGGGCGAGAGCTCGATGGTGCGCACTTACCTCGAGTGGCTCACCGAGCTGCCCTGGAAAGCCGAGGATGGCAATGCAATCAATGCTTCGATCGACATCAAGGAGGCCAAGCGAATCCTCGACGAAGACCACTATGGCCTCGACAAGATCAAGCGCCGCATCCTCGAATGGCTTTCGGTGAGGAAGCTCGCGCCCGAAGGCAAGAGCCCGATCCTGTGCTTCGTCGGCCCGCCCGGCGTAGGCAAGACGTCACTGGGCATGAGCATCGCGCGCGCAACGGGCCGCAAGTTCCAGCGCATCGCGCTCGGCGGCGTGCATGATGAATCCGAGATCCGTGGGCACCGCCGCACCTACATCGGCTCGATGCCCGGCAACATCATCCAGGCGCTCAAGCGCGCCCAGAGCCGCTCGGCCGTGTTCATGCTCGACGAGATCGACAAGGTCGGCGCGGGCGGCTTCCACGGCGACCCGGCCTCGGCGATGCTGGAGGTGCTTGACCCGGAGCAGAACAGCAAGTTCCGCGACAACTACCTCGGCGTCGACTTCGACCTGTCGAAAGTGCTGTTCATCGCCACCGCGAATGTGCTCGACACGATTCCCGGACCGCTGCGCGACCGTATGGAGATCATCCATCTCCCCGGCTACACCGAAGCGGAGAAGCTGGAGATCGCCAAGCGTTACCTGGTGAAGCGACAGCTCGAGGCGAACGGCCTCAAGCCGGAGCAGGTCAGCATCACGGAGGCGGCGCTCACGGCCATTATCGCGGACTACACGCGCGAGGCCGGCGTGCGCAACCTCGAGCGCGAGATCGGCAGCGTCTTCCGCCGCGCGGCGATGAGGATTGTCGAGGGCGAGGCTACGAGCGTGACGCTGGACGAACCCGACCTTCACGCGATCCTCGGCGCGAAGAAGTTCGAGAACGAGATCGCGCAGCGCGCCGGCATGCCCGGCGTCGCGACGGGCCTGGCGTGGACGCCCGTGGGCGGCGACATCCTCTTCATCGAGGCCACCAAGGTGCCGGGGTCGGGCAAGATGATCCTGACCGGGCAGCTCGGCGATGTCATGAAAGAGTCGGTGCAGGCCGCGCTTACGCTGTCGAAGATGCTGGTGGGGGATGCGCTCGACAAGACGGACATCCATGTGCACGTGCCGGCGGGCGCCACGCCCAAGGACGGCCCGAGCGCGGGGGTGGCGATGTACCTCGCGCTGGTGTCGCTCCTCATGGACAAGCCGGTGCGCGCCGATGTGGCGATGACAGGCGAGATCTCGTTGCGCGGCCTCGTCCTGCCGATCGGCGGCGTTAAAGAGAAGGTGCTCGCGGCGCTGCGCGCAGGCATAAAGACTGTCATGCTGCCGAGGAAGAACGAGAAGGACGTCGAGGACGTCCCGCAGGACGCGCGCGACCGGCTCGAGTTCGTCTTCCTCGACAAGGTCGAGGATGCGGTGAAGCACGCGATCGGCGATTTGCCCACTTACATAAAGGCGGCCTGAACATGACGATGTCGATGAGCGCGGAGGAGCGCGCGCAGCTGGAGCGCTTCCTGCAGATGCTCGAGCAGGCGCGCGCCGGCGCCAAGGATCCCGAAGCGCAGGCGCTGATTGCGCAGGCCTCGTCGAGGCAACCCGATGCGGCCTACCTCCTCGTGCAGCGGGTCCTGCAGCTCGAGGTGGCGCAGCAGGCGAACGAGTCCGAAATTGCGCGGCTCAGGCAACAGCTTGCCGAAGGGAGCACCAACGGGCTGCCGCCGAGCTTCTTTGGCGCCACCGCAAACGCCTGGGGCCGTCGCCCCGAACCCACCAATACGGGACCTGCGGTCGCGGCCGGCGCCACAGGCGCGGCCGGCGCGGCGCCTGCAGTCCCCAATGCGGCGGCTGCGGCTGCCCCCCAGCGAGCACCGCAGAGCGCATGGGGCAGCGGGCTGATGGGTACGGTCGCATCAACGGCGGTCGGGGTCGTTGCGGGTTCGATGCTCGCCCACGGCATCGGGAGCCTTTTCGGCAATCGTGAAACGCCGCGCGATGCACATCACGATGCCAGCAGCACGCCCGTCCCGCCCGGTGGGGGTACGCTCGTCGAAACCGACTATGGAGGCGGACGCCAGGACGACGGCTATGTCGCCGACGATTTCGATCCGGGCGACGGCGGCTCGGGCGATGTCGGCTAAGTTTTCATAGGGCGTTTCCTCGAAACGCCTGTTGCGCGATCCGCGGGGCCCGCGCATCCTGTCGGGGCACTCAACTCCGCCACTTTCCCCAATGACATTCGCTACTGCTGCACGCGCGGCCCTTGCTGCGCTGGTGCTGGCGCCGCTGTTTGCAAACGCCCAGGCCTATCCCGTTAAACCGGTACGAATCATCGCGGCCTTTCCGCCGGGCGGCGCGGCCGACCTGCTCGCGCGCGTCGTCGCCGACAAGCTCTCGTCGAGCCTGGGCCAGTCGTTTGTTGTCGAGAATCGGCCCGGCGCCGGCGGAACCATAGGCGCAGATGCGGTGGCGAAGTCCGCGCCCGACGGGTACACCCTGCTGCTCGGCGTCACCGCGAGCCAGACGATTGCCCCCGCGGTTTACAAGAAGCTTGCCTACGATCCAGCCCGCGATTTCCGCCCGATAGCGCTGGTTGCGACGATCCCGGTCGCGCTCGTGGTTCATCCGTCGATCGCTGCGAATAACGCGCGGGACTTCGTCGCCGTGGCCAAGGCCGCATCGCCACCGCTGCAGTTCGCTTCGAGCGGGAGCGGCGCAATCCCGCACCTCACCGGTGAGCTGTTCCAGCTTTCCCAGGGGCTGAAGATGCAGCACGTGCCGTACAAAGGCGCGCCGCTTGCAATGTCCGACCTGCTGGCCGGGCGCGTACAGGTGATGTTCGACAACCTTCCCACGGTGCTGCCGCATATCCGCTCTGGAAAAATGCGCGCACTCGCGATTGCAGGATCGAAGCGCGCAAAAGCGCTGCCCGATCTGCCGACACTCGCCGAGGCGGGCGTGACGGGCGTGGAGGTCAGCTCGTGGTTCGGCGTGCTTGCGCCGGCCGGGACGCCGGATGCAGTAGTCTCGGTTTTGGCGCGCGAACTCGCCAAGGCCGTCCTGGCCGATGACGCAAAGGCGCGGATGGAAGCGATGGGCGCCGAGGGGGCCTACCAGCCGCCGGAGGCATTTGCGGCGCTGATCCGCACCGAAACGGACAAATGGGCCGGTCTGGTGAAAGCTACCGGCGCCACCGCCGACTGACCAATCAAGAGGAGTACCGCAATGGCATTCAAAGTCATCCTTCCCGAAGGCTCGCCGCCGCCGCTGGCGCCTTATTCCCCGGGCGCAAAGGCCGGCAACGTCGTCTATGTGAGCGGCACGCTGGCGATGGACGCCGCCGGCAAGACGGTCGGCGTCGGAGACGTCCGCGCGCAGACGCGCCACGTGCTCGAGTCGATCAAGTCGGTGCTCGCGGCCGCGGGCGCAACCACGGCCGACATCACGTTCAACCAGATCTTCCTCAAGGATCTCGGTGATTACGCGGCGATGAACGAGGTCTACAAGGAATATTTCCCGAAAAACCCGCCGGCGCGCTACTGCATCCGCGCCGACTTGGTGCGCCCAGAGTTCCTCGTGGAGATCGCGTCCACGGCGCACATCGGCAACTGACATGGGACTCTCGACGCCGGCGCCGCGCCGCCACCTGCACACGCGCAGGATCCACTGCGAGGGCTTCCAGCGCGAGGACGGCCTTTGGGACATCGAGGCCGGCATCATCGACACCAAGACGCACAGTACGGTGGAGCCCTTTCGCGGTGCCCGCGAGGCGGGCGCGCATGTGCACGATATGCAGCTTCGCCTGACGCTCGACCGCGAGATGGTGGTGAAGGACATCGAGGTCGCCACCAACCAAGCGCCCTACGACCCTTGCTTCACCGTAGCGCCGGCGTTCAAGAACCTGATCGGCGCAAAGATCGGCGGCGGCTGGCGTCGCGCAGTCAACGAGGCGGTCGGCGGGACCAAGGGCTGCACGCACCTCAAGGAATTGCTGATGCCCGCCGCCACGGTGGCCTTCCAGACGATGGGCAGTTGGCCCAAGGAAGGCGAGGCAAAGGCGGGTGAAGTGAAGCCCGTGGCGCTGCCGGGCCAGTCGTTGGCGAAGCCGTACTTCCTCGACGGGTGCAAGGCCTGGTCGACCGAAGGCGAGGTGGTTGCGAAGCTCTACCCGATGCATCACGTCGGAAAAAAATAAGAAGGGCACGGAGGAGACAATGAAGAAGTTCTACGCATTGATGATTTGCGCGATCGCTGTTTTGCATGCGGCACCTGCGGCGGCCCAAAGCGGTTTTCCGAACAAGCCGGTACGGGTCATCGTGCCGTTTCCCGCCGGGGGGTCCGCAGATGTGCTGGCGCGCATCGTCGGCGAGAAGCTTTCGACCAGGTGGGGCCAGCCGGTGGTGGTCGAAAACAAGGTCGGCGCCGGCGGCAACATCGGCGCCGAAGCCGTCTACAAGGCCGACCCGGACGGCTACACGATCCTCTCGAGCCCGCCCGGCCCGCTGTCGATCAACCACAACCTGTACAAGCAGCTGCCGTTCGATCCGGCGAAGTTCGTGCCGATTACCGTGCTCGCGATCGTTCCGAACGTGATTACCGCGAAGCTCGACCTGCCGGCGAATTCAGCGAAAGAGCTGATCGCCTATGCCAAAGCCAACCCCGGAAAGGTGATCTACGCCTCTCAGGGCAACGGCTCGACCTCCCACCTTTCGGCGCAGATGTTCGCGACGATGACGGGCATCGAGCTCACCCACGTCCCTTACAAGGGCGAGGGTCCCGCGCTTGTGGACATCGTGGCCGGCCGCGTGGATATCTTCATCGGCAACATCGCCGCGGCGTTGCGTTTCCAGCAAGCAGGCAAGGTCAAGTTCCTTGGCGTCGCCAGCCGCACGCGCAGCCCAGTGGCGCCGGACATCCCGACCGCACCGGAAATCGGCCTGCCGGATTTCATCGCCAGCGCGTGGTTTGCCTTCGTGGCCCCGCCGGGCACGCCAAATGCGATTGTGCAGCAGCTCAATGCGGCAACGGTCGAGGCGCTTCGCATGCCGGACGTGAAGAAGCGCTTTCTCGAGCAGGGGGCCGAGCCGGTCGGCAACTCGACGGCTGAAATGGCGGCGTTCGTGAAGGAAGAGATGGCGCGCTGGCAGAATGTGATCAAGACGGCCAACGTGACCCTGCAGTGAGCGCGAGGACCTGCCCATGAACGCGACCGACCAGCACGCAGTATGGCCCGAGGGAATGGTGTCCGGCGCACCCTACTGGGCCTACCAGGACGACGCGACCTACAAGATGGAGCAGAAGCGGATTTTCGAGGGAGCGGTGTGGAACTACGTCTGCCTCGAAGCGGATGTCGCAAAGCCGGGTGACTACCGCACAACCTTTGTCGGCGAGATGCCGGTCATGGTCGTGCGCGGCGAGGACGGCGAGATCTACGCGTTCGAGAATCGCTGCGCGCATCGCGGCGCGCTGATCGCGCTGGACGACGGGGGCAGCGGCGCCAGGGACTTCCAGTGCGTGTATCACGCGTGGACCTACGACCTCAAGGGCAACCTCAAAGGCATCGCTTTCGAGGAGGGCTCGAACGGCCAGGGTGGCATGCCCAAGGACTTCTGCAAGGAGAAGCACGGACCGCGAAAGCTCTATACGGCTACGCTCTGCGGCCTTGTGTTCGCCAGCCTTTCGGACGAGGTGCCGCCGATCGAGGAGTATCTCGGCGAGGCGATCCTCGCGCGCATCGAACGGGTGCTTTGCAAGCCGATCCGCGTGATCGGGCGGTTCACGCAGGCGCTGCCGAACAACTGGAAGCTCTACGCCGAGAACGTCAAGGACACCTACCACGCCAGCCTGCTGCACCTCTTTTTCGGCACTTTCCGCATCACGCGGTTGACGCAGGGCGGCGGCGTGCTCCTGAGCGACGATGGCGGGCACCACGCCAGCTACACGATCGATGCGCCGGGCGACGCGAAGAGCGACGAATACGCGAAGCAGGGCATCCGCTCGGAGAGCAAGGGGTATCGCCTCGCCGACCCGAGCCTGCTCGATTCGGTGGACGAGTTCGGCGATCGCATCCAGCTCCAGATCCTCACGGTGTTCCCGGGATTCGTGCTCCAGCAGATCAACAATGCCCTGGCCGTGCGCCAGATCCTGCCCAAGGGCATCGGCCGCATGGAACTCAACTGGACCTACTTCGGCTTCGAGGACGACACGCCGGAGATGCGAAAGCGCCGGCTCAAACAGGCCAATCTTGTCGGTCCCGCGGGCTTCGTTTCGATGGAAGACGGTTGCGTGGGCGGGTTCGTGCAGCGGGGCGTGGCTACCGCGAGCGACGAATTCTCGGTGATGCAGATGGGCGGCGACGCCACACAAACCGACACGACGCGCGCAACGGAAGCCTCGGTCCGCGGGTTCTGGAAAGCCTATCGCTCGCACATGGGGATCTGAGGTGGGCTCGATGGACTTGTCCGCGACAGACCTGAACGCCCGGCTGATCGAGCTGAACGCAGGCTACGCGCGCGCCATTGACGACGGCAATTTCGAGGCGTGGCCGGAATTCTTCCTCGAGGACTGCCTCTACAAGCTCACCAGCGCGGACAACCATGCGGCGGGCATGGAGGCCGGCGTGATGTACGCGGATTCGCGCAACATGCTGCGCGACAGGATTTCCGCGCTAAGGGTGGCAAACATCTACGAGCGGCAGCGCTACCGGCATATCGTGGGCCTCCCGGCGGTCCTCTCGATCGAAGGCGCCAGTGCGCGGTCGGAAGTGCCTTTCATCGTGGTGCGCATCATGCGCGACGGCACGATGGCGCTCTTTGCCACCGGGCGGTATCTCGATCGCGTCGAAGTCGATGGCGATGGCGCCCTGCGGTTTCGTGAGCGGATCGCGGTGTGCGACAGCAACCGGTTCGACACGCTGGTGGCCATTCCGATATGAACGCCGCAAAGACCCGGATCGCGATCGCAATCGGCGACCCGAACGGCATTGGCCCGGAGATCGCGGTCAAGGCGGCGAAGAGATTTGCAGGCGGCAGCGTGGAGCCGGTGCTGGTCGGCGATGAATTCGTGATCCGTGAATATGGCGGGCAGGGGCTTGCCATGGCGCCGGTGACTGCGCTGGACACCGCTGGATTCCAGCCGGGCAAGATCGATTCGCGAGCGGGCGCTGCAACCGTCGCTTACATACGTGAGGCCGTGAGGCTGGTGAACGACGGCGAAGTCGCGGCGATCGTTGCCTGTCCGCAATCCGAAACCGCCATCAACAGCGCGGGAATTCCGTTCTCGGGTTACGCGGGCTTGCTGGCGCAGCTCACCGAGACGCCTGAGGACGAAGTTTTCCTGATGCTCGTCGCTGCCGGCCTGCGCATTGCGCATGTGACGCTGCACGAAAGCGTCAGGAGCGCGCTCGGGCGGATCACCGTCGAAAGGGTGGTGGCCGCGGGGCTGGCCACGGTGAAGGCGGTCCAGCGCCTCGGCGTGGGCAACCCGAGGCTCGGCGTGTTCGGCATCAATCCGCATGCCGGGGAAGGCGGCTTGTTCGGGGACGACGACGACCGGATTACGCTGCCTGCGGTAGCGCGCCTCAAGGCATTGGGCGTGCTTGCCGAAGGCCCGGCAGGCGCGGACGTGATGCTTTCGCAGCGCAAGCACGACGTCTACCTCGCGATGTTCCATGACCAGGGGCACATCCCGATGAAATTGTTGTCCCCCCTGCGCTCGTCCGCGCTTTCGATCGGCACGCCGGTCCTGTTCTCGAGCGTCGGGCACGGAAGCGCCCACGACATTGCCGGCACGGGCGTGGCCGACCCGATTTCGGTGATCGAAACGTTCTCGCTCCTGAGCGGCGCCGCGGCGCACTGAGCTTGCCCGACAGCTTCATCATCCGCGTAGCGAACACCGACATCGCGTTTGCCTGCGATGCCGGCACGACCATCCTCGAGGCCGCGCGCCGGGCGGGCTACGAAATGCCGTACTCCTGCCAGCGGGGCGCCTGCGCGAGCTGCCGCGGGCTGGTGAGGTCCGGCGAGATCGTGACGCCGTATCCCGGCGACCTCTACGTGCTCTTTTGCCAGGCACGGCCCAAGTCCGATCTCGAGATCGTGCCGCGCGAGATCCGGCGCATCGATCCCGCCGCAAAGAGCCTCATCGACGCGAAGGTGCTACGCGTCGTCGAGGCGGCCGATGACGTGCGCATCGTGCAGCTCCGATTCCCGCCGGGCGTGCGTGCCAGGTTCAAGGCGGGGCAGTACCTCGACGTAATCCTGGCCGACGGCGCCAGGCGCAGCTTCTCGATGGCGAACGCTCCGCAACAGAGTGATGTCGCCGTCCTGCATGTGCGTGTACTGCCCGGCGGAAGGTTCGCCGAAGAGGTGCTCCCCGGCCTCGCTGCGGGAAGCAAGTTGAGGGTCGAGATCCCGTCAGGCGATTTCTGGTTGCGTGAAAGCGAAAAGACCGCCGTGTTCGTCGCGAGCGGTACTGGATTCGCGCCGATCAAGTCGATCCTTGAAGATGCTTTCCGCAAAAAGGACCCGCGTGAAATGGTGCTCTATTGGGGTGCCCGCCGCGAAAAGGATCTGTATCAAACCGACCTTCCCACGAAATGGGCCGCACTCCATCCGCAGTTCAGCTTTGTGCCGGTGCTCTCGGAGCCCGAAGCAGGCTGGACGGGACGCACCGGCTTTGTCCATCGTGCGGTGATCGAGGACTACGCCTCGCTTGCGGATTGCCAAGTCTACGCGTGCGGTGTAACCGCAATGGTCGATGCGGCGCGGCGGGACTTTTTCGCGCAGCGCGCATTGCCGCAGGATGCGTTCTTCTGCGACGTTTTCGTTACGCCTGCGGAAGCGCAGCCCGGCCCTCCAGAAGCGCCTTGAACATGAGAGGCGCGACGGCCTCGAGGAGCGGTATATCAGTGCTGCGCTCCTGGCAGGGGAGCACATCGAAGTGACAAAGGGTTCCGAACGGCTTGCCGTCGGCCGAGCGGATCAGCACCCCGCAATAAGAAACGACCGGGCTGCCGGGCTTGAACGCAATGCGCGTGTCGGCGTGGATGTCGCCGAACTCCAGCGCCTCCTCGCGCTGGCCGACGATCGCGCAATACGCATCGACCATCGCAACATCGTCGCCTCCGCGTAGCGAGGGTGTGTCCCGGTCGAAGAGATGCTCGTTGCGCAACATGTCTCCGTCGTAGCGATAGATCCCGCTGAAACGATGCGGGGTGCGCGAATTGAGGTATCGAAGAGCTTCATGGATGCCGCCATTCGACAGGTAACTCATGACGTCCGCGAGTTCTGGCATATCGTTCATAGATTTCTCTCAATTCCCTGATCCCCCTGATCCCCGTTGAGGATTACTCTAGCATACGAGATGTGATCAACCCAGTGGAGAAGAGCCGATGGATGAAGCCCTGAAACCCCTCTACGAGCGCGGCCTCATAGTCCGCAAGGAAGTCCTCGGCGACGCCTATGTCGACAATGCGCTCAAGAACGCCGACGAGTTTTCGCAGCCGTTGCAGGAATACGTGACCGCGCACGGCTGGGGCGCGAGCTGGGCGAGGCCAGGGCTTGAGAAAAAGACGCGCTCCATGCTCAACCTGGCGATGCTCACGGCGCTCAACCGGCCGCACGAACTCAAGGTCCATCTCAAGGGCGCCCTGAACAACGGCGTCACCAAGGAGGAGATCCGCGAAATCTTCATCCATGCCGCGGTGTATTGCGGCGCGCCGGCGGCGATGGACAGCTTTCGCCTCGCGAAGGAAGTGTTCAAGGAACAGGGGATCTAGCCATGGGAAGCCTCGAGCATTTCTGGATGCCCTACACCGACAATCCGCGCTTCAAGGCGGCGCCGAAGATGATCGTCGGCGCAAAGGACATGCACTATCGCCTCTCGGACGGCCGGGAGGTCCTCGACGGGCTTGCAACGCTCTGGTGCGTGAACGCGGGCCATTGCCGGCCGAAGATCGTCGAGGCGATCCGCAGCCAGGCGGGCGAGCTCGACTTCGCCTCCTCCTTCTCGACCGGCCACCCGCTCGCGTTCGCGGTTGCCGAGCGCGTCGCGGAACTCGCGCCGGACGGGCTCGACCATGTCTTCTTCACCAACTCCGGCTCCGAAGCCGTCGACACCGTGATGAAGATGGCCGTCGGGTACCACCGTAGTCGCGGTGAAGGCAGCCGCACGCGCTTCATCGGCCGGGAGAAGGGCTACCACGGCGTGAACATCGGCGGCATGTCGGTCTCCGGCGTGCCGGTGAACCGCAAGGCTTA
>JANMDK010000054.1:0-5690 GCA_031376265.1 Pseudomonadota bacterium | reverse complement strand
CTGACGTCAGGTTTGAGCCTGGCCCCTTTATTTGACCTGGCGCAGGGCAGGCACGGTCCAGAAGGTCGTCACCGCGATCGCCATCGAGCAGAGGGCGAAGAGGAATCCCGAGCGGTAGCCGCCGGTGAGGTCGTGCAGCGCGCCGCCGATCAGGGAACCTGAAGCGGAGCCGAGCGCGTTGAAGGTGAAGATCATTCCGTAGATCGTGGCCACCTTGGGTCCGGCGAAATGCCGCGTGGTGATCGCCGAGACGATCGGGCCGCGCATGCCCTGGCACAGGCCGAAGAACAGCACGTACGCGCAGATCAGGACCATCCACGGGCGGAACGAGAGCCCGATCAGCAGAGCGACGCCGAGCGCCGAGCCGATGAAGCTCACGGCGACGGTGCGGCGCACGCCGAAGCGCTCGGCCAGCGGCCCGCTCGCAGCCACGCTCACGACCGAGAGCATGCCGGTGACGCCGAACGCGGTTGCGGCGACCAGAGGCGAGAACCCGGAGTCGATGAAGAACACCACCGACTGCACGACCACGGTGAACATGCCGAGCGAGGTGAAGAAGAAGACTCGCGCCAGGGCCCAGAAGAGCTGCGTCTTCATCGCGGTGCCCAGGGTCCAGCCCTGCGCCCCGCTTTCCTTGGAGCGATGCGGGATCCGGTAGTCCGGGTGGCCTTCGGCGAACTTCTTCCACGGGATGCCGAGCGCGACGAAGGGAACGAGCACCAGCATGCCGCCGCCGAGGATGCGATAGGTCATGCGCCAGTCGAATTCGACCAGCAACGCCTGCGCGAGCGGCACGAAGGTGAGCGAGCCCATGCCGGTCGCGGCGAACGCGATGCCCATCGCTGTCGAAAGGCGCGCGCGAAACCAGCGCGTCATCAGGCCGGAAGCCGGCACCATGCCGGCCAAACCGCTGCCGATGCCGACCATCGCGCCGATCAGCAGGTAGAACTGCCAAAGGGTGCTGAGGAAACCACCGAGCACGAAGGCGACGGCGAGGCACGCGAGCCCGGTCGTATACACGAGGCGCGGCCCGAAGCGGTCGAAGAAGAGGCCCACGAGCGGCGCAAGGCCGCCGCCGACGAGCAGGTAGACCGAGTAGATGCCGGTGAGCTGCGAGCGCGACCAGCCGAATTCCTTCTCGAGCGGGCCGAGGAACACGATGTACGCGTCCCCGCTGCCGCGGCCGAGCATGTTGAGGACGAAGCAGGTGGCCAGGACCGCCAAGGCAGTCCTGCGCAGCTTGCGATCGACTTCGTTCAACGCGGACGGAGGGGGTGCCAGAGGGGGAACATCGTTCCCCCTCTATCCCTCGATGCCGAAAACCTGCCTGAGATACCTCAAGTAGCCCTCGTCCTTGGACATCGTTTTGCCGGGGGAATCCGAGAGCTTGGCCACCGGCTGCCCGTTGCACTCGGTCATCTTGATCACGATCTGCAGGGGCTCGAACCCGACGTCGTTCGTGAGGTTGGTGCCGATGCCGAACGCGAGCCGCGCCCGGCCGGAGAAGCGCCGCGCGATGTCGACCGCTTTGGGCACGGTGAGGCTGTCGGAAAAGATCAGCGTTTTCGTTTTCGGGTCGACGCGGTTGCGCAAATAATGTGCGATTAGCTTCTCGCCCCACTCCACCGGGTCGCCGGAATCCTGCCGCGCGCCGTCGAACAGCTTGCAGAAATAGAGGTCGAAATCGCGCAGGAAGGCGTCCATGCCGTACGTGTCGGAAATGGCAATCCCGAGGTCGCCGCGGTATTCCTTCGCCCACATCTCGAAGGCGAAAGCCTGCGAGTCGCGCAGCCTCGGGCCCAGCGCCTGGCAGGCCTGCATGTACTCGTGCGCGACCGTACCGAGGGAAATCAGGTCGTTTCGCATCGCGAGCCAGACGTTGGACGTGCCGGCGAACAGGTGCGGGACTTCGCTCTTGATCGTGCGGATGACCTCCTCGTGCCACGCGAGCGAGAAGCGCCGGCGCGTGCCGTAGTCGGAAATCTTGAATTCGAGCGCCGCATCGAGCTTGCGCACCGTCTCGAGCTTGTTCGTGAGGCGCTTGCGGCCTTCGTCGAGCGTGGCCAACGGCCGCGTGCGGCGGAAATACACCTCGCTCACGATCGCGAGGATCGGGATCTCGTAGAGGATCGTGTGCAGCCAGGGCCCGTGGATCGTGATGTCGAGTTCGCCGGGCATCGCCGGATCGGGCTCGACCGAGACGTACTTGGCGTTGAAGTGGAACAGGCCGAGGAAATCGACGAAATCCGACTTCATGAAGCGCAGGTTGCGCAGGTAGGCGAGCTCCTCGTCGCGCATTCGAAGCGTGCAGAGCTCGCCGATTTCCGCGCGGATCTCGTCGAGGTACGGCGTGAGATCCACACCGGCGTTCCTGCACTTGAACTTGTACTCGACCACCGCACCGGGGAAGTGATGCAGGACGACCTGCATCATGGTGAACTTGTAGAGGTCGGTGTCGAGCAGCGACTGGATGATCAAAAGCGTTCTCCTGAACCCGGAATTGTACGTGATGCGGCAGGGCCGCCGTCCCGTAACCCCGCGCAGCGCTTGCGTTTTTTCAACTACTGGATATAATTCCACTGGTCAAGGGCACAGTAAGGAGCCGTCGTGGAAGAACTGACAGAACGCCAGTCCGAGATCCTGCAGCTGATCCGCGAGCTCACCGAGGTCTCGGGTTTCCCGCCGACGCGCGCGGAAATCGCCGAGCGCATGGGCTTCCGTTCGGTCAACGCGGCCGAGCAGCACCTGCGCGCACTCGAGAAAAAAGGCGCGATCGACATCCTCTCGGGCGCTTCTCGCGGCATCCGCGTCAACGACCCGCGCTCCAACAGCCGCTCCGGCCGCCTCATGGAGCTGCCGGTGGTCGGGCGCGTCGCGGCGGGCTCGCCGATCCTCGCGGAAGAAAACGTGCAGGGCCGCTACCAGGTCGATCCCAACCTGTTCACGCCGCGCGCGGACTACCTCCTCAAGGTGAAGGGCCTGTCGATGCGTGACATCGGCATCCTCGACGGCGACCTCCTCGCGGTCCACAAGACGGCCGAGGCGCGCGCCGGCCAGGTGGTCGTTGCGCGCGTCAACGACGAAGTGACGGTCAAGCGGCTGCGCAAGCGCGGCCACATCGTCCAGCTGGTGGCCGAGAACCCCGATTTCGAGCCGATCGAAGTCGACCTTCGCACCGACGACCTCGCGATCGAAGGCGTCGCGGTGGGAATTATTCGCAACGACAAGGCGTTCTAGCGGCCCTGACAAAGGTTGTCGTTTTACGCCGAGCCAAAGGGCTTAGGCGCGACCGGGCCCGCGCGCCTTTCATCCTATAATGCGCGACTGATGGCCGCAAATCCCATAAATATCACGGCGCCAGACCTGGCACGCGATCGCTCCGACCGCTCGCGCGTCCTCGCCGACCAGGTCGACCTGCTCTATCGAAACGCGCCGCTCGGCATCTTCGTGACGCTGATCATCGGCACGATCCTCGCGTTCGAGCTGTACTCGTCGGCCAAGATCGGCGAGCTGGTGATCTTCTGGGCCATCCTCATGGTGGTCGTCAGCCTCGCGCGCGCCCTGCTGGTCCTCGCTTACAAGCATGCCCGCAACCGCGACACGGCGCCGGACATCTGGCTGCGACGCTTCGCCATCGGCGCCCTTGCCGCCGGCGTTACGTGGGGCTTCGCCGGCGCCGTTTTCTTCCCCGGCCATACGGACGAGCAGCAGGTCTTCCTCGCTTTCGTGCTGGCCGGCATGTCGGCCGGCGGGCTGCCGCTCTTCTCGGCCGTGTGGTGGGTTTACGCGCTCTTCGCCGCCGGGGTGATGCTGCCTTTCGAAGTGGTGCTGCTGACCTTCGGCTCGCGCCTCTTCACCGAGCTCTCGTTCATGATCCCGATCTTCTTCGCGATCAACGTCTCGGTCGCGTACCGCCTCAACCAGGTGTTCGTCTCCGGCTATCGCCTTCGCGTCTCGTACGGTCGCCTCACAGAGGACTACACCGAGCTCAACCAGCGCCTCGAGCGGCAGTTGATCGAGCTCGAGGAAGTGCGCCGCCAGGTGGAAGCCTCCGGCCGCAAGCTCGCGCTATTCGCCGAGCGCGCGCCAATTGCCGTGCTCGAGCTGGATACCGAAGGCCGCATCAAGGAGGTCAATCGCGAGGCCGAGAACCTCTTCGGCTACCCGGCGGGCGAGCTGGTGGAGAAAGGCGCGTCGATCAAGATCCTGGTGCGCCCCAACAGGCACGAGGAATTCGACAAGGGCTGGCGCAACCTGCTCGAAAAGCGCGAGTCCATCGCCGGCCTCAAGATCAGCAATCCGCGCCGCGACGGCATCGAAGTGGTCTGCGAATGGACCGTCACGCCGCTGGTGAACCCGGACGGCACGATCGTGTCGATCATCGCGCAAGGCCGCGACATCACGCAGCAGCTCGAGGCCGACCGGCTCAAGCAGGAATTCACCTCGACCCTGTCCCACGAGCTGCGCACCCCGCTCACCTCGATCATCGGATCGCTGCAGCTGGTCAATGCCGGCGTGCTCGGCGACCTCAACCCCGACCAGGCCGAGTTGACGGAGGTCGCCGAGCGCAACGGCCAGCGGCTGCTCGACCTCATCAACGACATCCTCGACATCGAGAAGATCGAGTCCGGCAAGCTCACGCTGTTCTCCGAGCCGATGCCGATGGACGAGCTGGTCAGCGAATCGGTCAAGCTCAACCAGGGCTTCGCAGACCGCTACGAAGTCAAGATGACCACCCATGGCGTGCGCAACGTCGTCGTCAACGCCGACCGCAAGCGCCTGCTGCAGGTCATGACGAACCTGATCTCGAATGCGGCCAAGTTCTCGCCAGCCGGCGGCACCGTCGAGATCGACATGATCGAGAAGGACGGGGTAGTCAAAGTGTGCGTCGGCGACCGCGGCGCGGGCATCCCGGAGAATTTCCGCGGGCGCATCTTCAGCCGGTTCGCCCAAGCCGACTCGGCCGACACGCGCGCAAAGGGCGGCACCGGCCTCGGCCTCGCGATCTGCAAGCGCCTCATTGAAATGATGGGCGGCACCATCGGCTTCGACCCCCGCGAAGGCGGCGGCACCACCTTCTGGTTCGAGCTTCCGATCCACTCCCACGGCACCTGAAGCACAGGATTCCCATGCCCGCCAACCCGCTCAACCGCATCTTCTACGCCGAGGACGACCTCGATATCCAGCGCATCGTGCGCATGTCGCTCGAGCGCATCGGCAAGATGACCGTGATGATCGAGAGCGACCCGCTCAAGGCGATCGAAGGCATCAAGGCCTACAAGCCGGACCTCGTCCTGCTCGACTGGATGATGCCCGGCATGGACGGCCCGACGCTGCTAAAGACGATGCGCGAGATCCCCGAGACGGCCGGCTACCCGGTGGTTTTCATCACGGCGAAGGCGACGCAGAAAGACCATGCGGAACTGCTGGCGCTTGGCGCGGCAGGCATCGTGTCGAAGCCTTTTTCGCCCAAGGACCTCCCGGACCAGCTGCGCGCGATCTGGGCGGGATTGCCTTAGCGGTTTTGGAGGTTGCGCATCGCACGCCGGTTTCGACGGCCTGAGCGGTTAAATCCTCCAGCTGAGAGATGGGGTAAATCAAAACCGCTAGGGTCAAACTGGATGCGGCATTTTCTCCCCTACTGCCCCGCCTCCTGCTGGTAGAACTTCCTCGAAAGAAACCCGAGCACT
>JANMDK010000034.1:0-6949 GCA_031376265.1 Pseudomonadota bacterium | reverse complement strand
CTTCGACGATGCGCACGCCGGCAACCCGGAGCGCGCCTATGCGCTGCTCGGCATCGCCGCCTTGCTCGACGGCGATGCGGCCCGCGCCTCGGCCGCCGCGGCGCCCGCAGACGAAACCAAACCCGCCGTCTGGTCCAAGGCGCAGCGCGAGGCCTGCGCTTCGCTCGGCACGCCGCGCGAAACGGTCTCGCAGGCGGCCACCATCGTCAACACGGCCCGCGCGAGCGCGAGCAACGCCGGCAAGTCCGTGGCCGCGCAGAGCCTGCTTGCCAGCGTGCACTGGATTTACGCCGTCTGGGCGGTGGTCGGGCTCCTGCTGCTGCAGATCGGCCGCACCGGCTTGCGCGCCTGGATCTACGTGCCGCTGGCCGCATTGGCCTGGTCGGTCGTCGGCTGGCTCACGCAGGTCCACCCTCAGTGGATCAGCGACCGCGCGTCGCAAACCGCCGCGCTGCTGCGCTTCGGCATCAAGGCGCCGGAAGTTTTCCAGATCGTCGCGGCAGCCGCGGCGGCCATGCTGCTGCTTGGCGTGATGCTGCGGCCCGCATCACAACCCGCATCACAACCCTCGGGAAGGCGCCCACGGCCGGAGATGCAGACGCCCTCCTCGCGCACGGGCTACGCCGGCTTCGTGCTGTTCGTCGGCATGGGCTGGTGGCTGCTGCTCGACCTCTCGGCGACCGGGCACTACGTCAACCGCTTCCACGCCCTCTACCAGCAGGTCTACGTGTTCGCGGCTTTCGTGCTGCTCACGATGATCGCGCCGCTGCGCCTCGCGCTGGCCGACCGGCTGGGCCGCTGGTTCGGGGCGTTCCTCCTGATCACCCGGCCGCGCGGGATCGGCTTGCGGCGCTACCTGCCGTGGCTCGCGTATATCGCGGGCGCGCTCATTGTTCTGGGTGCGGCCAGCGTCACCAAGCGCAGCCAGACGCAGCTCACTTCCGAGATCTTCCGCCTGTGGCTGGTGTTCGGCGCTTCGTGGTTCTTCCTCGTGCGCGGCGAGACGGCGCTCGCACTCTCCGGCGGCGGCGCCAGCGTCGGCGGGTTCAAGGGCGGGGACATGGGTGCAATGCGCGGCATCGTGTTCCTCGCGCCGCTCGCCTTCGTCCTCGCCGTTCCCGTGGTCGGGCTGGTGCTCACGGATGACTTCGGCCCGCTCTTCGTCATGCTCTACAGCGCGTCGATCTTCCTCGGCGCGGCGTTCGCGTTTGCCTTCTTCGACCTCGCCGGTTACCGCCGCTGGCTGGGTGCATCGGTCGGCGTGCTCGTTGCCGGCGCCTGGGTCTACTTGATCACGTACGCGCTCTACGCGCTGCCGGCGCCGCTCGCGCGCATCGCGGAGCGCCTGGCCACGGTGCGCAACCCTTTCACCGCGACCAACGACCAGCTGGCGATCATCACCTGGTTCCAGGAATCGGCGCCGGCCGAAGGCTATGGCCTCGGCTCGGTGCCGTGGTGCGGCGAGAACGCCGGCGCCGGCTGCGCTGTGCCGCGCCAGGTGCAGAGCGACTACATCTTTACGGCCTTTGCCGGCGTGTACGGCAAGGTGGCGGCGCTGCTGATGGTCGCGGCGCTCGCGATGTGGCTGGTGCGGCTCGTGGTCCACCACAGCCGCGCGACCCGCGGGGTCGTCGCGCTCGGCTCGCCTGAAGCGACGCAACAGGCGTGGCTCTCGTGGATCTCGGTGTGCTGGGTCGGGCTCACGCTGGCGCAGCTCATGATCACCGTGGCCGGCAACCTTGGCTGGCTGCCGCTGACCGGGATCACTTACCCGTTCGCTAGCTTCGGTGCCTGGTCGCTGCTGGCCAACACGTTTTTCCTCGGCCTCGCCATCAGCCTGCCGCGGAGGGCGCTGTGACCGCCCCGCCGCCCCAGCGGGCATCGCTCTTGCAGCGCGCGCTGGCGGTGTTCATCCTCATCGCGCTTTCGCTTGGCGTCTTCCTCTGGGCCGGTCGGTCGCTGATCCAGCGCCCGGTCGAGGCGGTGTACCTCGATTCCCAGCGGCTCAAGGCGCTGCGCACTTTCGAGCATGCGATCGTGCCGCTGCAGGCGGTGAAAGGCTTTGAGCCCGCCTCGGCCGAATCGGTCCGCGGCCAGTTCGCCTTCTGCACCGACTCGCTCGAAGACAAGAAGAAGAAAGCCGTCACTCGCCGCACCAACAACCCTTGCGCCGGCGCCGGACCGCACGAGGAGTTGGCCTGTTACCTGCGCACGATCAACACGCGGCTCGAGGAAATGGCGGCCGACAAAGCGAAGAATCGAGAAGGCGTGCTCAACGAAAAGTACGTCGTCGACATGGCGCGCTGGACCGAAGGCATCCGCAACCAGTCCGTGCCCTGCCGCGATGCGCTCGGCGCGGCCCGCCAGGTCGCGGCGCGCGACGGGCGCCTCCTCGGTCTCTTCGCGTGGCGCGAGCTGACCTCGAAGAAGGTTGCCGCGGCGAACTTCGCGCCGGAGCAGTCGATCCGCATTCCTTCGCGCGTGCTCGAGCAGCGCAACCCCTGGGGCGGCGTGCCGGGCTGCATCTATTACGGCGGCACCGGGACCTCGCCCCTGCTCTACGTGACCGACAAGCGCCAGAGCAACCGCCAGGCTTGCCTCGCGATGCGGCCGCGCGAAGTGAACGAGAAGAATACCTCCGGCGTCTTCATGGCTTCGCTGGACACCAACGCATCGTCCACCCTGCGCCGCGCCGAGCCTGCCCACGCGCCGCCGGAGTCGCTCGACGTGATCCTCGCCGACCTGGACAACATTCGCCTCCCGTGGAAGGACCTCTTCCGCGCCTATACGGAAACCCCGGCCGGACCGCCCTTCGACCTCGGCGAAAAAACCATCGGCAAGCCGATCGCCGCCTCGCACGGCCCGAACCAGCTCGACCGCATGAAGCACAAGGTCGATGCCGGCTTCAACGTGCACCTCACCATCGACCCCGGGATCCAGCGCGTCGTGCAGGACACGAGCGCCTGCTACTCCGGGGACGCAGAGCGCTGCCGCAAGGTCGGCCTGGTCAACGACCAGTCCTTCAACGACCTCACCAAGCTCATGTACGAAAAGGCCGCGGTGCGCATGGCGGCGGTGGCGGTGATCGACCTCCCGAGCGGCCGCATCGATGCGCTCGGCAGCGCGCACTCCGGCTGCTACCGGCAGGAATACGACGGCCCGGGACGCAACACGCGCGACTGCCCGAACCTGCCGACCGCGCCCCACTACGAGCCGGATCGCCTGCTGAACCACGCGCTCTATACCGACGCGCTGCCGGGCTCGATCATCAAGCCGATCATGGCCACCGGCTTCCTGCGGGATCCGAAGTACCGCGCGAGGATCGCCTCCGAGAAAATCGCGCCGCAGTTCGTGCGCCTGCAGGACGAGTTGAAGAGCTCCGACTCGATCGCGTTCCTCAACCGCATGTTCTGCATCGACAAGGGCTGGGCCAACTGCGAGCGCCCGGCCGAGATCCAGAAAGCCGCGATGCAGTTCGGCTGGGACCAGGGCTGCGAGGAGGGGTCGTTTCGCTGCGGGCGCCTCAACGTGCTGTTCGGCCACGCTGACAACGGCCGAGTGCGCAAGGACTCGATGCGCCGGCCGCTCGGCGCCTCGGTGCTCTATGGGCGGCTGCTGGTCGAGCCCGCCTCGGACAAGCGCATTTCCGACATGCAGGTCATGCGCGATTTCCGTTTCGACCCGGCCGTAGCCGCGGCTTGCGCGCGCGGCGACTTCTACAAGGGCACTGCGGAAAAGAAAGGCTGGCGCAAGTGCCACAACCGCAAGATCGTCTACATCGAGTCCGAAGGCTGGGGCCAAGGCAACGCGCGCACGACTCCGATAGGCGCCGCGGGCATGCTCGCGCGCCTTGGCGCGGCAGCGAACGGGCAGGAAAGCTTGCGCCTGCCTTTCCTCGTCGACCGGATTACGGATGCGCAATCGAAGCCCTTCGAGCTCGCCGCGCACCAGTTCCATCTCGCCGACCCGGTGAAGATCGACATCCCGCAGGAAGACGCGCAGCTCATCGTGCAGGGCATGGTGTCGCACAAGGGCTACGGCGCGCCGGCCGGCTCGCGCCCGGGCACCGCGCACAGCGCGTGCCTGCGCGTATTCGACGCCCCGAGCTGCAACAAGATCGACTGGATCGCCGGCAAGACCGGCACGCCGCCGTACGGCAACGACGACCTCACGCTCAAGGAAATCCGCGAAAAGTGCGCCTCGATGCAGGAAGGAAAAATGCGGGGCGCCACGCGCAGCGAGAAAGCCGACGCGGTGGCCTCGTGCAATCACGAGCAGCCCTACAAGTGGTACATCGCCCTCTTCAGGACCGACGACACGCAGCCCGGCTTCAACAAGGCGATTGCGGTGCTGACCGAGCGCAACTGGTATCGCACCGGCCCCAAGGCGGGCAAGGTGCAGTCGCCCGGCGACAAGGAAGCCAACCTCAGCGCGGAGCTCGCGTTCCGCATCATGGCGCAGCTGCGCCCCGCCCCACCCACCGCACAGAAGCCGGGCAAGACATGAACGCAGACATCGAAACCTTTGCCGCGCCGTGGCCCGGCGTGCTCACCGAGATGAAGGACTTCGTCGACCTCTGGTTCCTTGCGCGCAGGCGCGGGCCGGCGACGGTGCGGATCTTCATCTCGAGCACGTTGGTGCCGCAAACCCGCCTGCAGCCGCATGTCCGCGAATTCAAGGCCTCGATCGCCGGGATCCCGGACTGCACGGTCGAGTTCAAGGGCACCGAGGCGGCATCGCACAAGATCGAAATCGAATACAGGAGGCCGGCATGAGTGGACTTTGGAACAGGATCAGCACCGCGTTCGACCGCAGCGACATCGGACTTGCCGGCGAGCATGAGCGCCCGGGATCGGATCAAATGCGTGAACCGGTGCGCCCGACCACGACGCGCTACGCGCCGATCCGCAACGCCGTCGAGCGGCGGGTGAATTCCTTCCTGCGCGACGACCTCGTCTCGCACCTCGAGATCGGGCCGCACGAGGTCTTCCTGCTGCATTACATCGAGATCTCGGCCGATCGCCAGGGCGAGCCGGAGCTCGACCAGTTCCTGCGCGAGTTCTCGCCGGAATCGCGCGTGTTCTGGGTGAAGAAGCTGCTCGGCGGCGCGGTCGGCCAGAACGTGAGCGTCGACCAGTTCCTCGGTCTCGATCGGGAGTTCGCGCCGGAACAGCTCGCCGAGACGGATCCTTTCGAGGAGATGCTCAACCAGTCCGTGGTCCCGCCCTACAAAGTGATCCTGCATGGGCGCTGGGAGGCGAAGAAGGCGCAGCCCGCGGCCCATGCACCGGTCGACGACGAGCCGATCGAGCCGACGATGCGCCAGGAGCCGCTGATCGAGGAATCGATCGACGAGATCCGCGCGCCGGGCCCGAGCCTGCGGCTCTCGGTG
Organism: Pseudomonadota bacterium; assembly: GCA_031376265.1. Classification (GTDB taxonomy): domain Bacteria; phylum Pseudomonadota; class Gammaproteobacteria; order Burkholderiales; family SG8-39; genus SZAS-79. The sequence goes on along the minus strand of JANMDK010000034.1, from coordinate 1,557 downwards.
CAGGACGCCAGGCAGCCCGATGCAGGCAGCTGGGCGGGCACCCGCGTGATCGAGGCCGACGCCTATCCCGCGGTGCTCGGCACCTCGGCGGACGCCGACATCGAGATCAGCGGCTACTACGTCTCGGCGCGGCATTGCACGCTGCACTGGGAGAACCACCAGCTCTGGCTCGTCGACCATTCCACCAACGGCACCTGGGTCGATGGCGAGCGCGTCCGGCAAGGTGCGCGTATTGCGCTGGCCAATGGCGCGATGCTGGGCTTCGGGCGCGACCGCGGCGAAGCGGAGTTCGACCGCTACCCGGCGGTGCGCGCGCAGATCATGCGGAAGACCGGTCCCGCGGGCCTGGTGCCGACGCCGATCGCGCCCTCGCGCGCAACGCCGGTCGTGCCGGTGAACATCTCGATCCCGATGGCCGCGCCGGCCCCTGCGCCGGCCGCCCACGCGGTCTCGGTCGCGCCGGCCACCAAGCGGCCGCTGGCCGTGCTCTCGATCGTCGATGCGAGCGGCAGCCCGCGCCGTGACGTGCTCACGGTGCCTTTCACGATCGGCCGCGGCACCGCGCAGAACTACGTCGTGCCGGACGCCAACCAGGGCGTCTCGCGAGAGCACCTCGTCATCGAAGCGATCGACGCCAACGGCGCGCTGACGCTCAACCGCGCCACCGGCAAGAACGGCACTTCTTCGGGGATGAGCTCGCTGCCCGAGCGCTTCGTCTGGGGCTTCGGCCAGGAGATCGTGCTCGGCGACAAATGGGCAAGCGCGCCGGCCGTTCGCCTGACGTTGCGCCCCGTGGAGGGCTCCGAATGAACACTGAAACCCCGGTTTACCGCCCCGGCCTCGAGACGCCGGCCACGTCCGCCCCGCGGCCGATCGCCGAACAACGGCCGCAAGGCAGCCTCACCGCCGCCTACGCCACCGCCACCGGCAGCGCGCATTCGCGGAACGAAGATTGCTGCTGCCACGTGCCTTCCGCCAACCAGCCGGTGTTCTGCGGCGTGGCCGACGGCGTCGGCGGTGGTGCACATGGCGAGATCGCGAGCAGCGTGCTGCTGAACCATTGCGCGCACGCCCCGGAATCGGCGCGGAACGACCCCGCCCGCCTGGTCGAGTGGCTAGCACTTGCCGATGCCGAGGTGCGCACCGCTATCGCACGCCGTACCGACCAGGCCGGCGCGGCGACGCTCGCGGCCGCGTGGTTCCCGACGCCGAGCACCGCACTCGTGCTCAACGTCGGCGACTGCCGCGTCTACCAGCTCAAGCCCGGGCGCGACGGCTACTCGATCCATCGCCTGACCGTCGACCAGACCTACGCCACGCTCGGCCAGCAGCCGCCTCCCAACGGCAAGCCCGACGACCCGGCCCGCATGGTCGGCGCCGGCGCAGTGGGCACGCCGCCGGTCGTCAAGGCGCACATCCGCGAGCGCGACCTGCTCCTGTTCTGTTCCGACGGCGTCCACAAGTACGTGCCGGATGAAGACATTGCCAGGCTCGTGTCGAGCAACCTCGCCGGTCGCAAGCCACTTGAGAAAATCTGCGACGCGCTGGTGCGCCTCG
>JANMDK010000364.1:0-4329 GCA_031376265.1 Pseudomonadota bacterium | reverse complement strand
TCCCGATCCCGGATTCGAGCCGCCCCTCGGCGATGCAGCTTGCGCAGGGCCTCGGTATCGCCTATCGGGAAGGCTTCGTCAAGAATCGCTATATCGGCCGCACTTTCATCATGCCCGGGCAGGCGATCCGACGGAAAACGGTGCGCCAGAAGCTCAATGCGATCGGCATGGAGTTCAGGGGCAAGAACGTGATGTTGGTGGACGACTCCATCGTGCGCGGCACCACCAGCCAGGAGATCGTGCAGATGGCGCGCGAGGCCGGCGCCGCCAAGGTCTACTTCGCCTCGGCCGCGCCGCCGGTGCGCTTCCCCAACGTGTACGGCATCGACATGCCGACGCGCGCCGAACTGATCGCCGCGCACCGGACAGAGGACGAAGTCGGGCGCGAAATCGGCGCCGACGCGCTGATCTACCAGGACCTCGAGGCGCTCAAGGAGTGCGTGCGCAAGCTCAACCCGAAGCTGGTCAATTTCGAGACTTCCTGCTTCGACGGCCACTACATCACCGGCGACGTGACCAGCGACTACCTGCGCACCATCGAGGTTCGCCGCGATGCCGCGAGGGATTCGGAAGACGACGACGGCGCCCAGCTCGACCTCAACTTGGTGGCGGTGCACTAGTTCTGGTACAATTTTTTGGTTGCGCCGATTTGATACAGCTTGCGGGCGCCTTATAAATCCAGCTAAAGCGTGCCGTCGAAACCCGGTCCGCTTGTTGGCCGGGTTTTTTTATTCCTGGACGGGAAGACGCTATGAGTAAAGAAAAGCCGCGCGACGAAACGACCGCAAGAACCCGCGGTTTCACCACCGCGATCCTGCACTCGGATGCCGACGCCGGCATCGAGCACGGCGCGCTGCACAAGCCGCTGCACCTCTCGGTCGCCTACGGTTACGACGACGCGCGCGACCTCGCCGCGGTGTTCCAGGGCAAGGCGCAGGGTTACGTGTACGGCCGCCAGGGCAACCCGACCTCCGGCGCACTCGAGGTCAAGGTCACCAAGATGGAGGGCGGCGTCGGCACGGTGTGCTTCGCCACCGGCATGGGCGCCATCGGCGCAGTGATGCTCTCGCTGCTCAAGGAAGGCGACGAGGTCGTCGCAAGCCAGTTCCTCTTCGGCAACACGGTGAGCCTTTTCGGCACGCTGAACGCGCACGGCATCAAGGTCGTGTTCGTCGACGCGACCGACGCCGCCAACGTCGAGAAAGCGGTGACGCCCAAAACGAGGCTCGTGTTCGTCGAAACGATCGCGAACCCGCGCACGCAGGTCGCGGACCTCGCGAAGATCGGCGCGCTCTGCAAGGCGCGCGGCATCCTCTACATGGTCGACAACACGATGACCTCCCCGGCGCTGTTCAAGCCGAAGTCGGTCGATGCGGGGCTGGTGATCAACGCGCTCACCAAGTACATCGGCGGTCACGGCAATGCGCTCGGCGGCGCGATCACCGACACCGGCCTCTTCGACTGGACGAAGTACCCGAACATCGCCGAGAACTACAAATCCCAGCCGCCGAGGATGTGGGGCCTCCAGCAGATCCGCAAGAAAGGCCTGCGCGACTGGGGCGGGACGCTCTCTGCCGTCGATGCGCACCATGTGTCGGTGGGATCGGAGACGCTCGCGCTGCGCATGGAGCGCACCTGCTCGAACACGCAGGCGCTCGCCGAGTTCCTGGAAAAGCACCCGCGGGTCGGCGCGGTCCACTATCCGGGGCTCGAGTCGCATGCGCAGCACCGGCTTGCGAAAACGCTCTTTCCCGGCGGCTACGGCGGCATCTTCTCGTTCGAGCTCAAGGAAGGCATCGACTGCTTCGATTTCCTCAACCGCCTGCAGATCGTGGTGTCGTCCTCCAACCTCGGCGACAACCGCACGCTGGCGATTCCTGTGGCCCACACGATTTTCTGGGAGATGGGCCTCGAGCGCCGCAAGGCCATGGGCATCGCAGAGTCGCTGATCCGCGTCTCCACCGGCATCGAGGATTGCGAGGATCTCATCGAGGATTTCCGCCAGGCGCTGGGATAGCTATTGCCAAATACGGAAAGTTAACTGGCCTGTGTGCCGCGCGGATATTCACTCCGCAGGAATGAAAGTCTGACTTTCTTGGCTACGGCAGGCCGTTGCGGCCGTGCTTCCTGTACGCCGTCCGCTCCGAAAGCAGCTCGTAGTAGCGGGCCACCGCGGGATAGGGCGGCCGCTCCAGCTCCGCCAGCGAGAACCACCGGTTGACCACCAGCCCCATGGGGATGTCGGCCAGCGTGAAGTCCTGCCCGAGCAAATAGGGTCCGTTGGCGGACAACTGCTCGTCCAGCAGCTTCATCTGCGCGGTGAGGTCCTTGCGGCCCTGCGCGACGAACCATTCATTGTTCCAGGGCGGTTCCTTGAGCTGGCCGCCGAGGAAGGCGCCGCGCATCGAGTGCGTGACGTCGTAGGCGACCCAGTCCATCCAGGCCTCGATCTGCTGGCGTCTCCCCAAGTCGTCGGGGAAGAGCGCAACGGCCCGGTGTTTCGCCGCGAGGTAGCGCAGGATGGCGTGCGACTCGCGCATTACCATGCCGTCGTCGATCACGCACGGCACCTGGCCGACCGGATTCAGCTTGAGGAACTCCGGCGTGCTCGTGGGCCGGAACCCGCGCCCATAGTCTTCCCGCTCGAAGGGCAGGCCGATCTCGTCGCACAGCCACAGCACCTTGCGCACGTTGAAGGAGTTTGCGCGTCCGAGGATCCTGAGCATGGGTTTCCTTTGGCTATTGGCCGGTAAAGACCGGAGTGCGCTTCTCTTCGAAGGCGCGCTCGGCTTCCTTGTGGTCTTGCGTAAACCAGAGGCGCGCGAACGCTTCGCGTGCCCGGGCTCGAAGTCTATCCGTCGATTGCGACGACCCGGCTTCACGCAGGGCCGTTTTGATGGCGCCAAGAGAAAGCGGCGCGACCTCGGCGAAAGAGGCCGCAAGTTCCAGCGCACGGTTGAGCGCCTGGCCATCCGGCACGGCTTCGTCGACGAGGCGAAGCTCGCGCGCCTCCGCTGCCGATACCCGCTTGCCGGAGAAGAGCAGCTTGGCGGCCGAGGCTCGCCCGACGGTCCTGACGAGGCGCTCTGTCCCGTCCCATCCCGGCATGATGCCGAGCCGCGATTGGGGAAAGCCGATCTGCGCCGACATCTCCGCAATGCGCAGGTCGCAGGCCAGCGACAGCTCGGCGCCGCCGCCGACGGTGAAGCCATTGATCGCCGCGATGACCGGGCAGGGCAGCGCCTCGATCGCGTCGCATACGTCGCGCATCAGGTTGAACACCCGATCGAGCTCTTCGGCGTTGCTTAATTTCGCATACGCCTTGACGTCGCCGCCGGTGCAGAAATAGCGCGGGCCCGAGCCCGTGATGACCAGCGCGCGAAGCGTCTTGTCCGAAGTGCAATTACGCAGGTGATCGCCCAGCGCCAGTGCGACTTCGCGGCTGATGGCGTTGCCGGCCTCCGGCCGGTTGAGCGTGAGCACGAGCGAGGGGCCGTGCCGCTCCGCAAGGACCAGGCCTTCAGCCATCGCGCTGCACGAGGTGCATCAGGATCCCGCCGGTGGCTTTTGGGTGCGGGAAACCGATCATCGCGCGGCGCGATCCAGGCCGTCCCTTGGTGTCGATCATCGGCAGGCCGGCCTCCGCCATGCAGGCGAGGGTGTTGTCGATGTCGCGCGCCCGGAGCGCCACATGGTGCAGGCCGCGGCCGCGGGACTGCACGAAGCGCGTGATCGCGCCCTGGTCCTGCTTGGTCGAGCCCGCATTGCCGTGCTCCACCTGCGCGCCCTGGCGCGGGTCGAAGTTGGCGAGGAACTCGAGTTCGCAGTCGCCTACGGTGATGAAGTACACCCGCAGCCCCCCGACCGGCTCCGGCGGGCGGTTGTGGTAGACCACGCCGTACTTGTCCGAGGTAAAGCTCTCGACCGCCATGCGCACCTCCATGTCGGTCTGGCGGCTCTCGATCGCGAATCCGAGTTTGCCGCAGAAGACTTTCTCGTCTTCCATCACGTCGGCGCTGGCCACGCCGAGATGGTCGATCCTGCAGACGGCTCCGCCGTCGTGTGACGCAAGGCCAAGCGGCTCGGTCAGCACGACGCGCACGCCCACCGTGGAGTCGCGTGGCAGGCGGATGCAGCCCCGGCCTTCGAGCCCTTTTTCGGTTGACCCGCCAAATGCCTCGCCGGCGGCGCGCCTTGCCGCGGCCGGGAGGTTGTCTACGCCCAGCGCGATGTGATGCACGCCGGTTTTCGTTTCGCGCTCGACCAGGGAATGCCCGGCGGGAAAGACGGCCAGCGCGCTTCGGCCCAGGCGGAAGAGCGCCACCGGCC
>JANMDK010000357.1:0-8078 GCA_031376265.1 Pseudomonadota bacterium | reverse complement strand
ACCAGAAAGCATTGGACGAGAACGCCTCGGTCATCCCCAACCGCGCCTCGGGCAGCATGACGTGGCGCACCGAGATCCGCACGCCAGGCCTGCCGCCGAATACGCGCCGGCTGGGCGACCTGCGGCTGGAGTGCCTCGTTGGCATGGAGGCCGGGCTGGTATCCAACGTGAAGCCGGTGTTCGGGCAGATCGCGAACCTGATCATGGGCGCGCTGGACTATTGCGGACAGGTCGACTCACAGTATCTTTTCTTCGCAGATCGGCCGATTTTCGGCGTCACGCTCGTGAACGGCGCGCGCAGGGAGGTCGTGTCGATCGACCGGCTCTACGCCGGCGCGAGTTACGACGCCAACCTCAAGGCCGAGCTGCCCTTCTGCGATTGCGAGGTGCTCGTCGACCGCACTTATTTCCTGCCGCTGGGCGATCGCAGCTGGCCGGACGACACGCTGGTTCAGTTCGAATACATGGAGGACGCCGATGGACGCCAATCCCCGCGCGCCGATGCTACGGGCTAGCGCAGCGCTGGCCCTCTGCGCCGTGCTTGCGGCGTGTGCAGGCATCAACCCATCGGAGGCGCCATCGCTCACCAATGCGGCGGGCGTCGCCCCGGTTGCGGCGCGAGATGCGGTGATCGTTGGCAAGAGCACCAAGCGCGATGTGCTGGCAGCACTTGGCAAGACAGCCACCGTGACATTCGACAGCGGCTACGAGATCTGGGTCTACCACCTTAAGGAAGGCGCGGCGCCCAGGGCAGGCCAGGCGGAGTACCTGGTGCTGTTCGATCCATCGGGCATGGTTACCAAGACGCGCACGCGTCCGGCGCCTGCACCGGCCGACCAGGCGAGCCGCTAAGCCCGCGCTCCTGCCCTCCTGGCGAAAAGTCAGTCCACCTTGATGTTCGCCTTCTGGACGACGGCGCGCCAACGCTCGATGTCGGACCTGATCGTCGCCGCGAATTGCTCCGGCGTGCCGCCCGCCGGCGCAACGCCGTCGGTGGCGAGGAATTTCTCCATCTCCTTCACCTTGAGGATCTGGTTGGCCTCGGCGTTGATTTTCGTCACCACGTCTTTGGGCAGGCCCTTGGGACCGGCGAGGCCGTGCCAGAGCACCACCTCATAGCCGGCAAGCCCGGCCTCCGCCATGGTAGGCACGTCCGGCAGCGCGGGAACGCGCTTGGACGTGGTCACCGCAAGCGGTCGCAAGCGCCCCGAGGTCACATGCTGGATCGTGGTCGAGGGGCTGCCGAAGAGTAACTGCGTGTTGCCGGCGATCGTGTCGTTCAGCGCCGGTCCGGTGCCCTTGTACGGGATGTGGGCGATCTTGACGCCCGCCATGTCGACGAAGAGGGCCTCGGCGAGGTGGGTGATGCTGCCGGAGCCAGCGGAGGCATAGGAGAGTTTGTCGGGCTGCTTCTTTGCGTGATCGATGAGTTCTTTCAGCGATTTCGCCGGCACCGAGGGATGCACGACCACGATGAACGGGCCCTGCGAGAGCTGGATGATCGGCGTGATGTCGTTAACCGGGTCGAAAGTGAGCTTGTACAGGCTCGGGTTGACTGTATAGCTGCCCGCGACGAGCAGCAGGGTGTAACCGTCGGCCGGCGACTTGACCGCCTGCTCCGCGCCGAGGTTGCCGCCGGCGCCGGGCTTGTTCTCGACGATGAACTGCGTGCCGAGCTTTTCGGTGAGCTTCTGTGCGATCAGGCGTGCAATGAAGTCCGACCCGCCGCCGGGCGCGAACGGCGCAACGATCTTTACCGGCTTGTTGGGATAGGGCTGGGCGTGCGCAAGCGTCGCTGCGAAAGCGATCGCGGCCAGGCCGAGCGTTGCGATGGTTTTTCTCATTACTGCCTCCTTTGTGCTGAGGGCGCCTAATTTACCGCAGATTCCGCCGGCTGGAACGCGGGTCAAGCTGCTGGAGCGCGCAGCTTCACCTCGGCCAGGCGGCGCTTGAATTCCTTCGCGGCAAGGAAAAGCCCGCCATCCGCGCCGTCGATGAAATGCATGTGCTTGCCGGCGTAGTTGAAGACCAGGCAAGTCATCTGCGCGCGGTTGGTCGTGTGAATCCCATACACCAGCTCGTCGTTCTGGAAGCGCTCGTCCAGCCACGCGTCGAGCTCCTTCCTCTGCACGGTGTTGCCCGCAAGGATCTGCCGGTAGCCGTCGTTGAACTTGCGCACGTCCGAGTTTCGGATCAGCGTCTCTTTGTAGGTGCTCCAGTCGGTCTCTTCGGTCTTCAGGCCGAACTTCATCAGGAACCAGCCGAGCGCCGCGAACCAGCGCATGCGCAGCTTCCAGAGCCATTTTCCCCATGCACCTTTGCCGGCGGCGCGGATGCCGGCCTCGCTCGACATCTGCTTGCCGTTGAAGCTGAACGCCAGGTCGGGCAGCGAGAGCGGGTGGCAGACGTCCGGGCTGCCGTAGATATCGGCCACCTTGGCCATGACAAGCCGATACAGCGCGCCGGTCAGCACCGGGTCGGTGGAAAGCGAGCGCACGATCAGGCTCACGGTTTCTCCGTGCCGGCTCGGCACGTCCTGCCAGCGGCATTCGAAGCCTTCCAGGCTGCCGCGCGGCTCGACGCTTTCCGGGACCAGGAAAGCGTTGTCGGGCCGCGGATCCTTGAGCAAGGTATCGGCATACGCCATGCCGCCGCCGGAGAACACCGCCTGGTGGTAGTGCTCGGTGACCCGGTACTTGGCAACGAAAATGTCGAAGTCGCCTTTGCGGATCTCGCTCATCGGCACCGTGCCTATGCGCAAGTCGAGGTTGAACGACTGCCTGGCGATCTCGCGCGTTTTCGAAAGCGCGGCGCGAGCGTCCTCCAGCAGGTGCGGCGGCACGCACAGCACGCAGCCGTCGCCTTCGAAGCCGAAAGGAATGTCGAGGCCCTCGGCGGCATTGAGGACCGCGGTGATCGCGGCGGCGCCCAGCGAATTCACGTTCTTGTAGGAGCCGGTCTGGATCGCGATCGTGGAATTGCGCACGTCGCAGAGCGCGATATGCCAGTCGCCCGGAAGCGGGGCGCAGTTTTCGAGTCGCGTGGATTCGCCGAGGTCGGTGACCACCGGCAGCTCGGCATAAAAACGGGCGCCGGAATCGAGTCCGGCAACCTTCGCGGCTGCGGATTTTTCGGCGGGCGTCATGCGATCCAGCATACCGCAGATGCTGTAGGCAAGACCATGTGGGGGCGCTATGCTAGCGCCACGAATTTTTCACGGGCTCGAGCAATGGAACTCGGATTGAAAGGCAAGGTCGCGATCGTCACCGGCGGCACGCAGGGCATCGGCAAGGCGGCGGCGATCCTTCTCGCCAAAGAGGGCGCCAGCGTTGTCATCGCGGCGCGCGGGCAGGAGTTGCTGGAAGCCGTCGCGGCGGAAATCCGCGTCGCCGGCGGCAAGGTCGCCGCGGTGCGCGCCGACATCGGCAAGAAAGCCGACTGCGAACGCCTCGTCGCGGAAGCGGTCAAAGCTTTCGGGCGGGTCGACATCCTGGTCAACAACGCCGGCACTTCGGCCACGGGCGAGTTCACGTCGGTCACCGACGAGACATGGCAGGCGGATTTCGACCTCAAGCTGTTCGGCGCGATCCGCCTTGCGCGCCTCTCGATCCCGGAGATGAGGAAGCAGGGCGGGGGACGCATCATCAACATCACCAATATCGGGGCCAAGCAGCCGCGCGCCAAATCCATGCCGACGACCGTCACCCGCGCCGCGGGCCTCGCCTTCACCAAGGCGCTTTCCAAGGAATTCGCGCCGGACAAGATCCTCGTGAATACGGTCTGCATTGGGCTCATCAAGGCGGGCCAGCACGAGACGAAAGCCGCCAAGGCAGGCGTCCCGGTGGAGGACGTCTATGCCAACATGGCCAAGGACATTCCGCTCGGCCGGGTGGGACTGGCCGAGGAAGTCGCCAACGTCATCACCTTCCTCGCCTCGGATGCCGCGAGCTATGTCACCGGCACCAGCATCAACCTCGACGGCGGCACCTCCGGCGTCCTTTGAACCGCGACTGAATGAACAAGAATTTCGTATTTGTGCGCCTCGGTAAAGAGGCCGCTCCGCCCCCCGAGCCTGCCCAGGTGGAACCCAAGGCGCCGGCCGCAGATGCCCCGCCGTCCGCATGGGCTGAAGCCACGGCCATTGCGACCGACAGGACGCTTGCGCTCGACTGGCTCAAGCACGTCGCCGGCGACGAACTCCTGGCCGACGTGGTCATGAGAAGCCGCTTTTCCGAGGTCCGGCTTGCCGCCGCGAAGCGCATCGCCGAAAAGGCTGTGCTGCGCAGGTTGTCGGAGTCCAGCAAGGACAAGCATGTACACCGGCATTGCGCCGATAGTTTGAAGGCCGGTCGCCAGGAGACCGAGCGCGCACGGCGCTCGGTGGATCTCGCCGCGGCGGTGCGTACCTTGCTCGATTCACCGCCGGTTGCGATCAATCACCTGCTGGAGATCGAGAAAGAGCTCGCCTCGCTTGGCAAGGGCGGCGAGGAAACCGTGGAGGTCGAAGCGCTGCTTGCAGAGGCACGCGACCGGGTGCTGCAGGAAACCCAGGCGCAGATCGAGATGCGCGGGCTGCTGGCGTCGGCCGAGGCATTGCTGATCACAGTGCGCACTACGGTCGACCCGAATGCCGACCAGCTCGGCGAATGGAGCGCGCAGCACAGCACGCTCGTCGAAGCCGCCTCGGCGGCGCCGCAGTGGCTGCGGACCATTCCCGCGGCGCGAAATTTCGTCAAGGTCCTCGAGGAAGTGGAGAACCGGGTGCACGCCTACGGCGAGGCCATAGAGCGCGTCGTGCTCGAGGAGGACCGCCGCGCCGCGGAGGAGGAAATCCGGCGCATCGCGGAAGAGACCGCAAAGCTCGCGGCTGAATCCGCGTCCAACGTGCAGGCGAAGAAAAAATACGACCACGAGGCGGTGCAGAAACTCCTCGGCGAGTTCGAGACGCATCTCGAGGAAGGACGCGTCGCCGAAGCCGAGGCGGCCTCGAAAGGCATCGACAAGCTGCTCGGGGGCGTCACGCCGACCGGGCAGGTCATGCGCCGGCTGCAAAGGGCGCGTGCGCAAAAAGACCGCCTCGCGGGCTGGGCTCGCTGGGGCACCGACAAGGCGCGCGAGCAGCTGATCGCCGAAGCCGATGCGCTGCTGCAGGGCGAGCCGGATATTGCTGAGCGCGCTCGCGCGGTACCGCTCCTGCGACGCGAGTGGAAGAACCTCGATGCGCATGGCGGCGCCACGCAAGCGCTGTGGAAGAAATTCGACCGGGCCCTGGAGGCCGCCTACAAGCCGGTGGCCGAGCAGCGCGCAGCCGAAGCCGCTGCGCAGAACGCGGCGCGTGCCGCCAAGTCGGCCCTGCTCACCGAATGGGACGCCTGGCTCGCCGGCGCCGGCGACGATCTCAAGGGATTCGACGCCAAGCGCGAGGAAATGACCAAGCAGTGGCGCTCAGCCGCGCGGGCCAGTTTCGGCGACGAGCGCAAGCTGCGCAAGAAATTCGATTCGCTGATTGCAAAAATCGACGCCAGGCTGGACGAGGCGAGGGGCAAGGAGATCGCGCGTCTGTCCGACCTCGTCGCGCAGGCCGAGGCGCTAAAGGAAATGACCGGCCTGGGCGAGGCGATGAGCGCGGCGAGGACGCTGCAGCGCCGCTGGAAGGAGGAAGCCACCGGCATCCGGCTGCGGCATGGCGACGACCAGAAGCACTGGCGGCGTTTCCGTGCGGCGTGCGATGCAGTGTTCGCGCGGCGCGATGTGGAGAACGCGGAGCGGGATGCGCAGTACGCCGAGCGAAACGCCGAACGCGCGAAGCGCGATGCCGAGCGCGCGGCCGAGCAGGAAGCTGGGCGCGCAGTCGAGCAGAATAAGCGCGACAAGCACGCCGCGCGCTTTGCCGAGATGGCCGAAAAAGCCGCGCCGACTTCCGAAGCCTCGCCGGATGCGCTGGAAAAAGGCCGTGCGGCGCGAGACACGCTGCTGCTCGACCTGGAGATTGCGCTCGATATGCCTACGCCTGAATCGCATGCGGCCGCGAGGCGAGTGCGCAGCCTGGCCAAGCTGCAGGAGCGTTTCAGCAAGAAAGCTTCCGACGCGCCCCTCGAGCCCGAGGCCATGGTGAAGAAGTGGTACGAGATTCCCGCGCCGTCGGACGAAGGCCAGGCGGCGCGCATGGCCGCCGTGGTCGAGCGGCTGTTGAACCAGAAGCCGCCGCCCCCGGCGCGCAGCCCTTCGTTCCCGTCACGCGGCTCTGGTGGGCCTTCTCGCAGCGGTTCTCATCCCCGTGGCGGCGGGTTCCCGCCGCGCAGGGATTCCCGGTCGTAACCGGCGACTTTCTTGTAGCCGTCCGAGATCGCCATGATCTCGGCCTTCGAGATCACGTCGTCGATGTTCCCAAAAGGCTTGTCGCCGGTGCGCTGCCAGACTTCGCGCAGGATCGCGTCCGGCGGGTTCTTGCGATTCGTGAGTACCACGTTGGCCGTGGCCGGCGAGCGGATCTCCTCATAAGCCTTGAGCGCCAGCAACGGGTCCTTGTTGGCGAGGAAAGCTTTCTTTAGCGCCACGGTGTCGAGGATAGCCTGGCCCGCGCCGTTGGAGCCGCGCGGCACCATCGGGTGGGCCGCATCGCCCAGTAGCGTCACGCGGCCCTGCGTCCACCAGGGCAGCGGATCCTGATCGATCATCGGGAACTCCAGGATCATGTCCGAGGCGCGGATCATCGCCGGGACATCCAGCCAGTCCCAGTTCCAGTCCGAGAACGGCCCGATGAAATCGTCGATGTTGCCCGGCCGGTTCCAGTCGCGCTTGAGGTACTTGGGCGTCGTGACTTCGGTGACCCAGCTGATGAGGGTGCGGCCTTCCGCATCGATGTTGTTTCGGATCGGGTAGATCACCGTCTTGCCCGGCGTGAGCCAGCCGGCGCGGGTGTAGCTGTTGCCGGTGAGGTACGGTTTCCAGCGCGTGACGCCGCGCCACATGTTCACGCCGGAATACACCGGCTCGCCTTCGTTCGGGTGCAGCTGCTTCCTGATCACCGAATGCAACCCGTCGCAGGCGACCAGCACGTCGCCCTTCTGCGGCGGGCGTTCTTCACCGGACGTGCGGGAGACGAACTTTGCGGTGACCGAGTTCGCGTCCTGCTCGAAGCCGGTGCATTGCCACCCGAGGTAGAGGCGGTCCTCGCCGATGCGCGCCTTGAAGGCATCGAGCAGCACCGTCAGGATGTCCGCGCGATGCGCCTGGAACTGCGGCCATTCGTAACCGGCGTAGCGGCCGGTGGGCTCGCTGTGGATGCGCTGGCCGAAGCGGTTGAAGAACACCGATTCCTGCGTGGTCACGGCAAGCTTAGCCAGGTGGTCGACCAGCCCGAGCTCGCCGAGCACCTTGACGCAGTGGGGCAACAAGGTGACGCCGACGCCGACCTGCTTGATCTCCGGCGCCGACTCGTACACGCGGCAGGGGACGCCGATTTCGTGAAGCTCGAGCGCGAGGGTGAGGCCGCCGACGCCTGCGCCAACAATGATGACTTCCATAATTCAATCCGCCTTGATGTTGGCTTCCTGGATCACCCTGGCCCAGCGGGCGAGGTCGCTCGAGGTCAGGTCCGCAAGTTCCGCAGGCGTGCCGCCGGTCGGCTGGAGGCCTTGCTTGGCCAGCGTCTCGATCACGTCGGGCGATCTGAGGACCGCATTCACGTCCGCATTCAGCTTCGCGATGATTTCTTTTGGCGCGGCTGCCTGCAGGTACACGCCGAACCAGATGTCGACGTCGATATCGCGAATGCCCGCGGCTTCCCCGAGCGATGGCACCGTGGGCGTGGCGTTCGAGCGCTTGGTGCCGCTGGCCGAGAGCATCACCAGCCGCCCGGCCTGCACGTTCGTGAGCGCCTGGTGCACCGGCATGAACACTGCGCTGATCTGGCCGCCGAGGATGCCGGCCATCATGCCATCCGACCCTTTGTACGGGATATGCGTGAGGTTGATGCCGGCGCGCTGCTTGAAGAGTTCCATCGAAAGGTGGTGCGGCGTGCCGTTCCCCGGCGAGCCGTAGTTGAGCTTGCCGGGCTCCTTCCTGGCGAGCGCAAC
>JANMDK010000266.1:0-32651 GCA_031376265.1 Pseudomonadota bacterium | reverse complement strand
AACAGGCTCGAGCAAGCCTGTTCGAGTACATGGAGGTCTTTTACAACCGCCAGCGTCGGCATTCAACGTTGAACTATGCAAGCCCGCTAGACTTTGAGGCACTAAACCGACCCTCAATTAGGGCGTCCACCGTTCGTGGGTCAGATCAGAGTCGAATATATTCCGGACATAAATCGACTCTGACCCCATTTAATTTTTGCGGGACGGGCCCCATGTTACGGACATGAAAGTCATCCATGACGCAGGCAGCGTCCCGGTCCGCATCTGGACCGAGGACATCGAGCCCTCGGCGCTGCAGCAGCTGAGGAACCTCGCGCGCCTGCCGTTCATCCACGAGCACGGCGTCGCCGCGATGCCGGACGTGCATTTCGGCATCGGCGCCACCGTCGGCAGCGTCATCGCCACCGACGAGGCCATCGTGCCCGCCACGGTCGGCGTGGACATCGGCTGCGGCATGATCGCGGTTCGGCTCGAAGGCGTTGCTGCGAGCCAGCTGCCCACCAGCCTGGCAAAGATCCGCTCCGACATCGAACGCGCCGTGCCTACCGGCTTCGAGTCGAACGCGCCCGCGCAACAGAACGAGAAAGCTGCCAAGGCCATGTACAAGGACTTCCAGTGGTTGGAGGCCAAGCACCCCAAGGTCTTCGCGCGCCGCAAGGAGCCGGCGTCCAAGGTGATCGGCGCGCAGTTCGGTTCTCTCGGCGGCGGCAACCATTTCATCGAGCTCTGCACCGACGAGGTGGGCGGCGTCTGGGTGATGCTGCATTCCGGCAGCCGCGGCATCGGCAACGCCATCGGCACCTACTTCATCGCGCTCGCCCGCGAGGAGATTCAGAAAGCCGGCGCATCGCTGCCCGACCGCGACCTCGCCTATTTCAGGGAAGGCACGAAGCATTTCGAGGACTACGTGCGCGCGGTCGACTGGGCGCAGGACTACGCCAAGGCGAACCGCGACGAGATGATGACCCGCGTCCTGGCCGTGCTAAGGCGCCACTTGCCCGCATTCAATCCGAAGTTCGAGGCGATCAACTGCCACCACAACTACGTGCAGCGCGAAAAGCATTTCGGCAAGAGCGTCTGGGTCACGCGCAAGGGCGCGATCAGCGCGCGCGAGGGCGAGTACGGCATCATCCCGGGCAGCATGGGCAAGCGCAGCTACATCGTGCGTGGCCTCGGCAACCCGGACAGCTACCACTCCTGCTCGCACGGCGCCGGCCGCAAGATGGGCCGCAAGGAAGCGCGCCGGCGTTTTTCGGTCGCCGACCTGCAAGCCCAGACGCAAGGCGTCGAATGCCGCAAGGACGACGCGGTGCTCGACGAGATTCCGGGCGCTTACAAGGACATCGACGAGGTCATGGCGAACCAGTCCGACCTCGTCGAGCCGGTGCACACGCTGAAGCAGGTGCTCTGCGTCAAGGGCGGCTGAAGAGTAAAAACGATTCAGGCGGGCCCAGAATCGCGGTCCTCCAGTGCCTCGAGATCGGCAAGGTCTTTCGCGCGTCCGGAGGCGCGCTTGTTGGCGCGAAAATCCTCCAACCCTATGATCGGCAGTTCGATGCCGGCAACGTTAAGGTCACACGACCAGGTACTCAACCCCGATGGAGTTGAGTAATAAGGCAAACTCTTTGAAGTCCTTGCTCAGCATCCGGACGTTTCCCCGTCGCCTCCTGGCGCAATCTCTCCACGGCGGCAAAGCGCTCGTGGGGGGGACGGGAAAGCCAGTACGCGCGATCGTGCGAGGCGGCTTTCAGGTGGGTGCGCAGAGCGACGCGCGCTACTTCATTCTGCATGTCCCATTATATCGCTACGCTCGAAACATTGAATGGCGATCCGGCCACCGCGGTCCCTGTCGGTTATCGGCTGCCGAGCCCGGCCACGATTTCCTCCACCTGATTCAGCTCCGGCGGCTTGACCAGGTGATGGTCGAAGCCGGCCGCGGCCGAGCGCTTGCGGTCCTCGCTCTGGCCCCAGCCGCTAAGCGCCGCGATGACCGTTTTGCCGCCTTCGGGCAGAGCGCGGATCCGCCGCGCGACTTCGTAGCCATCGAGGCCCGGCATGCCGATGTCGAGGAAAACCAGTTCCGGCTGCCGAGCCTTCACGATCTCGAGCGCGCTTTCGCCGTCGAAAGCCACGTCCACGTCGTGGCCCTGCAACCGAAGGAGCATGGCAAGGCTCTCGGCCGCGTCGGCGTTGTCGTCGACGACCATCAAGCGGTGACCCGCGGACACTGCCGTCTGCGCATCCGACGGAGCCCGGGACGATTGCTCCGCGGCCGTCTCGACCAGCGGGAGCGAAAGCGTGAACTCGCTGCCTTTGCCGAGGCCTTCGCTGCGCGCATCCAGCGTGCCCCCATGCAGCTCGGCGAGATTCCTCGCGAGCGTCAGGCCGATGCCCAGGCCGCCCTGCGCGCGTTTGGTGCCGTGCTCGGCCTGGGCGAAAAGCTCGAACACGTGGGGCAGCATGTCCGGCGCGATGCCGATGCCGTCGTCGCTCACCGATAGAAGGGCCCGGTTGCCAACCTTGCGCGCGGAAAGCCGGATGTGGCCTTCGGATTCGGTGTACTTGGCCGCATTGACGAGCACATTGCCGATCACCTGTGCGAGGCGGACCGGGTCGCCGTGCACCGGCAGCGCGTCCTCGGGGAGCGAGATTTCGAGTCGATGGCGCCGCGCCTCGATCAACGGCTGCGCCGTCTCGACCGCCTGCGCGACGACGCTGGCAAGCTCGACGGTTTCCTTCTTGAGCGTGATCTTGCCGCTCATCACGCGCGAAACGTCGAGCAGGTCGTCCACGAGCCGCACGAGGTGATTCACCTGGCGCTCGATCACTTCGCGCGTCTGCTGCGCGGCGGCCGCGTCGATGCGCGGCATCCTGAGGATCTGCAGCGAGGTGCGGATCGGCGCCAGCGGATTGCGCAGCTCGTGCGCGAGCGTGGCGAGGAACTCGTCCTTGCGCCGGTCGGCGTCGCGCAGCGCCTGCTCCATCGCCTTGATCTCGCTCACGTCGGTATTGGTGCCGAACCAGTTGAGGATGACCCCTTCGTCGTTGCGCAACGGGTTGACGCGCGTGAGGAAAGGCCGGAACCGCCCGTCGGCGCCTCTGAGCGGGAACACCATCTCGAACGGCTGCCCGGTGGCGATCGACTCGCGCCATTTCCTCAGCACCTCAGGCAGGATTTCCGGGTCGTGCACCGACTGCCAGCCCCAGCCCTGCATCTGCTCCAGGGTCGTGCCGGTGTACTCGTACCAGCCGCGGTTGTACCAGGTGATGTTGCCGTCGGCTTCGGCCATCCAGGCCAGCTGCGGGATCGTGTCGGCAAGCAGCCTGAAGCGCACTTCGCTCGTGCGCAGGGCAGCCTCGGCCTGCCGCCTCGCGGTGATGTCGTTGTGGATCAGCACGACCTCGGTGAGCTCGCCTGCGTCGTTCTTGACCGGATAGGCCGTCGCAGATACCCAGCGCACCGGCTCCGCGTGCCGCGTACGGCCCGGCAGGGTGGCGTTGGGGTCGTAGGCGATGGGCGGGATCTGCACCGTCTCGCCTGCGAACGCGCGCACGATGCAAGGGCGGATGCCCTTGGCTTCGAGCTGCGGGTCCTGGAGGATGTTGTAGTCGGCGACCTGCTCGAACGTCACGCCCCACAGGTCCACCCATGCCTGGTTCACGCTCACCGTCCGGCCATCGGGCGCGAAGACCTGCACGCTCCACGGCGACTGCTGCATTAGCGCGCGGTACCTTTTCTCGTTCTCGCGCAGCGCCTGCTCGGCCTGCCTGCGGTGCGTGACGTCGCGCGTGAAGCAGCGCGTGTGCACGAACCGCTCGCCCTCGAACCGCACGCTCGAATGGATCAGCACGTCGCGGATCGAGCCGTCCTTGCAGACGAGTCGCGCCGGCTGGTCGCGAAGCACCTCGCCTTTGGTGAGCTTGCCGAGGATGTCGTCGATGACCGGGCGGTCGGCGTGGAACTCGGTGATGTTGCGGCCGATGTATTCGTGGGGCTCGTAACCCAGCAGGTTCAGTTCCGCGCGATTCGCCCACAGGATCGTCCCGTCGCGGCCGACGCGGTGGAGGCCTTCGGCCGCGTTCTCCACGAAATCGGCGAGCTCGTCGAGCTGCCGGCGCAGCCTCTGCTCGGTTTCTTCGCGCGCACGCAGCTCGGCCCGCAGTTCCCGGACCTGCGCCTGAAGCTGCTCCAGCGAAGAAGCGGATTCTTCAGGGGTTGAATCGTCACGAGGCGCCTTCTGCTGCATGGGGCGATTCTATTCAAATCCGTTAGCTGAATCTCCATGTAATTTTTACAGGTTTCCTTTGGTGCTGCCCCGTCAGAATCACGAACAGGCGACGCCGTTTCTTGCCAAAACAAGCAACCAAACTGGTTTCAGAGGCTTATGGCAATTGATTCTACGGAAACTAAAGTTCGACTTTCTCCTATTTTTCCGGCCCCCGCCCGGCAGACTTCGCCCTCGCGCGGACGAACGGGAACCTCACGAAATAAGGGCCGACTCAAAGAATTACAACCCCTTGAAAAGCGGTTCTCGGGCGCCTATTTCCACGGCGTGTAGCCACAACAGGAGGAACCCATGGATCTGTCTTTTTTTCCGCGTGACCTGTTTTCCGAACTGGACCGCCTGCAGCGCCAGGTGCAGGAGGCTTCGGCGTTTTCGCCCAGCATCCGCGGCCTGGCCCGGGGCGGCTTCCCGGCGATCAACGTCGGCAGCACCGCCGATTCGGCGGAGATCTTTGCCTTCGCCCCCGGGCTCGACCCGGCGAGCATCGATGTCTACCTCGAGCGGGGCGTCCTAAGCATTTCCGGGGAGCGGATCGAACCCCGGTCGACCAAGGAGGCGCCCAAAGCCAGCGTCCACATCAAGGAGCGTTTTACCGGCAGATTCCACCGCGTCATTACCCTTTCGGACGACCTGGATCCCGAGACCGTCGACGCAAAGTACCTCGACGGCGTATTGCAAATCAGCATCAGGCGTTCGGCCGCGAGCAAGCCGCGCCGCATCAACATCAACTGACGGAGGACAAGCCATGGACCAGAAAAACGCCCCCGCCCGCGAAAATGCCGAAAGCCAGCCCAGCCTCCTGCCGCCGGTCGATGTCATCGAAGACGGTTCCGGCATCACGCTGCTGGCGGACCTTCCCGGGGTTTCGAAAGAAACGCTGAAAGTCGAAGTGGACGCCCAAACCCTGACGATCGAGGGCCGGATCGGTTTGCGCAACCCGGAGGGCATGGACGCAGTCCACGCCGAGGTGAGGCTTCCGGCTTTTCGCCGCACGTTCGGCCTTTCGAATGAACTCGACACTGAGAAGCTGCAGGCAGAGCTGCGCCAGGGAGTGTTGACGCTTCGGATTCCCAAGGCCGAGCATGCGAAGCCCCGGCGGATCAGCGTCCGGGGCGGCTAGGTGCAAGGGCCGTAACGCCTTCGTGCTTGTGTGGCGCGGCTGACGGACTGGCGGGCCGCGCAGCGCCCAGAATCAGCGCACCCAGAACAGGAGCGCGCCATGGCCCAGAAGCCGCGAAACCAGAAGCAGCAAGATCGCCCGCAACAGGTTCGCCAGCAGGCCGCGCGCACCGGCCGACCCGCCACGCAGCCGTCGCCGGGACAGAAGGGCAAGCGCCCGCCGGCCGGACACTACAAGGGCGGGCTCGAATGCGAGAGCTCGCCGGCCACGAACCCGCAACGCGCGCGCTGATCACCGGCGATGTACCTCACGCAGCTCCTGCTGCCTCTGCCGGGAGGACGCGCAAGGCAGGCTTCGCGGCGCTCGTTCCTGCAGGTGCGCAAGGAACTCACGGCAAGATTTGGCGGGGTGACCGCGTACGTACATTCGCCTGCGGAGGGCGATTGGCTCGACAAAGGCCGGCGCACGCACGACGCCATCGTCGTCATCGAAGTGATGAGCAAGGCCCGCGAAGGCTCCTGGTGGAAGCGCTACCGCAAGACGCTCGAGGCGCGGCTCAAGCAGGAGCGCATCGTGGTGAGGACCGCCACGGTGAGCATGAACTGAACCTCGCGCGGGGTCAGTTCGAAGCGCGAAACCCGGTCGCCTTCACGACCCTCGCCCAGCGCTCCTCGCCTTGCCTGAGGCTCGCAGCGAATTCGGCCCCGCTCTGGCCGGTCACGTCGAACCCCATCTGCTCGAGCCTTTCCCTGACCGCGGGATCGGCATGCGCCGCTTTGGAGGCCTCGATGATTTTCGCAAGGACCTCAGGCGGCGTCCCGGCCCGCGCCACCAGGCCGAACCAGGTGCTCGCGGTGAACTCCGGGTAGCCGAGTTCCGCAAAAGTCGGCACCGCCGGCAACTGGCGCCAGCGCGTTGGGCCGGTCACCGCAATGCCGACGAGCTTGCCGCTCTGGATATGCGGCAGGCCGGTCTGGATCTGCGAGAAGCCGAGCGGCACATGACCGCCGAGCAAGCTCTGCACTTGCGGACCGGACCCCTTGAAGGTGATGTGTGTCATGTCGAGGCCGAAGCGCTCGTTCATCTGGTGGCCGAGGAAATGCGAGATCGTGCCGGGGCTGAACGAGGCGAACGAAGCCTTGCCCGGGTTTGCCTTGACCCAGGCGACCAACTCGGCAAGCGTCCTCGCCGGCACGCTCGGGTGCACGACCAGCACGTTCGGCGCCTCCACCCCCTTGATGACGGCGGTGAAGTCGGCCGGCTTCCAGCGCAAGTCGGCGTAGGCCGAGGGATTGATTTCCATCTGCGACTGGGCGGGCACCCAGAGCGCGTGGCCGTCGGCCGGCGCGCGCGCCACCCATTCCGCCGCAATGTTGCCGTTGGCGCCGGTGCGGTTGTCGACGATGACCGATTGGCCGAGCAGCTTGCCGAGCGGATCGGCAATGGCGCGCGCATAGACGTCCGGCGCGCTTCCGGGTGCGCTGCCGACGACCAGTGCGATCGGCTTGGAAGGCCACTGCGCCACGGCGGCGCCCGGCGCCAACACGGCCACAGCCAGCACAAAGCTCGATATTTTCCTTATTTGGAAATTCAACTGGCAGGAAAGCCGCATGGCTATTGACTCCGCATAAACTAAAGTCGATCTTTTTCCGCAAGCGCACGGTTCTGCGTGCCCTCACCCGGCGTGATGAACAGCATGCGCGCCGACCTGGAAACCCTGGCGGTATGCCAGGTGCCTTTCGGCACGATCACGTACGAGCCCGGTTTGGTCAGCGTAACCGTTTCCTCCGTTCCGCCCCGGTCGAAAACCATGCCGGCTTCGCCCTCGAGCAGGCAAACCACCTCGTCACCGGCCGGGTGCATCTCCCAGGTCGGCCAGTCGGAATCGAACGTGTAGATCGACACGAGGCGATGGTCGCGGAAGTTGTCGAAGCACCGATCGAGGTCCTCGTAGATCGTCGGGGTGACTTCCACCGGCACGGCAGTTGCCCCGGGTTCGAGCACTGCGAACGTGGATTCCAGATCGTGTGACTTTAATTCGCTCATGGCTGATTGCCTGTATCGGTGCAGACAGCGACATGCCGGACAGGCGCGGCCGCCTCAGTCATACCCGGCTTCACGCTGGTGCCGGACCGCAAGAACGACCACTGTGTCGATCGGTTCAAGATAGTCATACAGGGCCACGTATCCGGATCTGCCGTGCGAGATCACGAGTTCGCGCATTCCCTCCTCCGCGGGCCGACCTACCCTCGGATGCCTTTCCAGCACAGCCAAGCCATGGACGAGGCTATCGACGACGGCACGCGCCGCACCCGGGTCTTCATCCGCCATGAAATCATGCAGTCGTTCGAGATCCAGGATCGAACGCGGTGAATAGGAAAGGCGGGTCAAGCCCGCTTGACGAGCTTGCGGGCGCGCGGGCGGGCCGCTTTGGCGCCTGCTGCGCGTGCGAGGAGCCACTGGTGCACTTCCGATGCTTCCATCACCTGGCCATAGCGGGCCACCTCTTGGCGCGCTTGCAGCGCCGCAGCCACGAATGCGCCGCGCTGCTCCTCCCTCGCGATCTGCGATGCGAGCGCGTCGATCATGAACGCATGCGGCGATTTTCCGCTGGCGGCGGCAAGCTCGTTGATCCGGGCTTTGAGTTCTTGCGGCAATTTGAGCGTGACGGCAGGCATCGGCGGTCGCGGATTCAAGGTACTACGATGGTAATACCAGACGGGATGCGGGTCAACGCGCCGCGCCGCCTGCTCGGAACTGGCGCGGGAATCCGTCCGGCGCGGCCTCACCCCTTCGGGCTCATACGCCTGGCGGGTCCATCGCCCGCTCGAAGTGCCGGTGCTTCGCGATCGCCTGGATGAAGTCCGCCAGCATCGCCGCGGCCTGGCCGTCCTCGCCGAGCAGCAGCCCCGGATCCGGATCGCCGGACTCGAGCCGCACGGGAACGCCCGAGTTCTCGACCAGCGCGCGCCCGTCGCCGAGGGCGAGGATCGGCTTGCAGTGCCGGTAGGTGTCCTTGATGAACTCGCCGGCCTGCCCGACATTGCCGAGCGCGGTTGCAGCCGCATGGCCGCCCGCCACGACCAGCGCGTCGTAGACCACCGACGGGCTGGTCTCGAGCGTGACTTCGATGTCTATCGAGTCGCCTTGCAACGACTGCACCTGTCCGAGACGCACGCCCACTACGCGGGGAACCGCGCCGGCTTTCAGCAGGCCCGCGTGCAATGCCTTGAGCGCCTCGCCATCCACGCCGTCGGCTGCAAAAATCGCGACGCGTCGCGTGCGGATGCCGCCGTCGCCGGGGCGCGCGAAGAGAGAGAGCTTGGGCGACGCCTTCACTTCCGGCCGCACCGCACGCTCCAATGCTCTCGGCATGGCCTCGGGCACATCGATGCCCAGGCCTTCGGCCACACCTTGCGCGAGTTCCTTCGCCACATTCACCAACGACGACACCATGCGCACCCGAATCGCGGGCACCTGCACCTTGGTCAGCTCGAAGCGAAAGCCCCGGACGATGTGCGCCTTCTCGATCGGCGTCTGGCTCTCCCAGAAAAGCGTCGCCTGCGCATAGTGCTCGGCGAACTTCTCCGGCTTGCCGCGCACCTTGTCGTCGCGGATCGGCTGGGCAAAAGAAGTGAACCCTTTGGCCGCGCCGGCCTGGAACGGGCAGCCCCCGCCGAGCGAGTTCGGCTCGTAGTTCACGCGGCCGCGCGGGATCGCCTGGCGGTGCATGCCGTCGCGCTGGTTGTTGTGGACCTGGGCGACGGAAGAGTTGATCGGGATCTCGTGGAAGTTCGGCCCGCCGAGGCGCGAGATCTGCGTATCCATATACGAGTGGATGCGCCCGGCCAGCAGCGGGTCGTTGCTGAAGTCGATCCCCGGCACGATGTGCGCCGCGCAGAAGGCCACCTGCTCGGTCTCGGCGAAGAAATTGTCCGGGTTGCGGTTGAGCACCATGCGCCCCACGGGGATGACGGGGACCAATTCTTCCGGCACGAGCTTGGTCGGGTCGAGCACGTCGAAGCTGAACTTGTCGGCCTGCGCCTCGGTGAAGACCTGGAAGCCCAGTTCCCACTCGGGGTATTCGCCCGCCTCGATCGCCTCCCAGAGGTCGCGCCGGTGGAAATCGGAATCGGCGCCGGCAATCTTGACCGCCTCGTCCCAGTCGAGCGAATGGGTGCCGAGGACCGGGTTCCAGTGGAATTTCACGAACACCGAATCGCCCGCCGCGTTGACCAGCCGGAAGGTGTGCACGCCGAAGCCCTGCATCATGCGCAGGCTGCGCGGAATCGCCCGGTCGGACATGGCCCACATCAGCATGTGCGTCGATTCCGGCATCAGCGAAACGAAATCCCAGAACGTGTCGTGCGCGCTTGCCGCCTGCGGCATGCCGTGGTGCGGCTCCTGCTTGACCGCATGCACCAGGTCGGGGAATTTCATCGCGTCCTGGATGAAGAACACCGGGATGTTGTTGCCGACGAGGTCGAAGTTGCCCTCCTCCGTGTAGAACTTCACCGCGAATCCGCGCACGTCGCGCACCGTGTCGGCCGAACCCGCGCCGCCGGCCACGGTCGAGAAGCGCACGAACACCGGCGTGCGCTTGCCTGGCTCGGTGAAGAGCCCGGCCTTGGTGTACTTCTTCATCGAGTTGGTGCACTCGAAATAACCGTGCGCGCCCGAGCCGCGCGCATGCACGATGCGCTCGGGAATACGCTCGTGGTCGAAATGCGTGATCTTCTCGCGCAGGATGAAGTCCTCCATGAGCGTCGGACCGCGCAGCCCCGCCTTGAGCGAGTTCTGGTTGTCGGCGATCGGCACGCCCTGGTTGGTGGTGAGCATCCGGCCGCCGGAGTCGACGCGCACCCGGTCCAGCGGCAGGCTGGCAGGATTGAAGCCGTCCCGCGCGCGCGTGCCGACCTTTTCGTCTTCGTTGGCTTCGCTGAGCGTGCTGCCGCCTGCGGCGGGATCCTCAGGTTGAACCGTCGGGCCCTCGGGCATGTCGCCGTGGCCGTGCTCCGCGGCCTTGGTCGCGTTGAAAGGCATTGCCGCAGCCAGGGCGTCGGTGGCCTGGGCCTTGCGCATTGCTGCATCCGGCATGGCGGAATCGCGTGAGCGGGCGCTCGGCCTGTCCGAGGCGGATTTGGACTTGCCGCGCGTGGGGGGGTTGCGTGTTGCCATGGTTCGATTCCTCTCGTGTGGGCCCATCTCGCGATGCGCGAACAGGCAAGGCTGCGAATGGGTCGAGGAATGGTGCCGGACGCCCGCGGAGGCCATTGTGCGCAAGCGCACCGAAGCCGGCTGCGGACAGGACTAGCGTAGGCCGGCCCACAATCCAAACCCGGGGCGCCACGAAACTCTCAAGGAGGACTGGAATGAAAAAATTGATCCTGCCGCTGATCGTGCTGTTTTCGCTCGGCCTGGCCGGCTGCGACAAGAAGCCGACCGATCCGCCAAAGCCGAAGTCGAGCCTGAGCCACGCGGTGACGCCCGCGGCCTGAGACTGAGGCAGTCCGGCCCGTGCCGCGAGCATTGCGGCACGGTGCTGGCCTTTCGCGCCGCTACTTCGCCTTTGCGGCCGACGCCTTGAGATCCCGCGCCATCGCGAGGTGGCCCTGCAGCGTCGGCAGGGTTTTGGCTGCGAACGTCTTGACGTCGGGGTCCTTCGCGCCCCGCGACATCTTCTGGAACGCCTTCACGTCCTTTTCGTGGTCCTTGACCATCGCCGCCATGTACTGGCGATCGAACTCGGCGCCCGAAAGCGTCTTGAGCTTGTCGACCTGCCTCCAGTGGGCGGCGTCCGGCTCGCCGGGCAGCGAGATGCCTTTCGCCTTGGCCAGCTGCACGACGTCCTGGTAGCCCTTGCCGTGGTCGTCCGCCATGAGCTTGCCGAAATTCTTGACCTCCCTGTTCTCGGCGCGCGCCTGGGCGATCTTTCCCGTCTGCATCTCGGCCATGCTGTGACGGGCCACGGCCTCGAGGAACTTGCGCTCGCCCCGCTTCATGTCCGAGGCGGCCGCGATCGCCGCGCCGACCGAGGCGACGCAGACGAGCGCCGTGATGAAACTTCTCATTGGGAAATTCACTCCGGTGGAATTTGAAAGTGCGCCATGGTTGCGGTGCAGCAGATCCGGCTCAGTGCATCAGCACACGATGCGGCGAATTTCCTGCTGTGTGACCCAACGCACTTACCGCCCCGGGACGGTTGCCTAGCATCGAATCGCGTGGAAGCAGGTTTCCACCACACTCGAAACTACCGGAGACTGGATGACGAACCGGACCAAGCACTTAAACAAGAGTGGATAAGGCAACCTGGACGGCTACCGAAGCGGAAGAACGCTAAAGGGCGCTGACCGTTCCTTCAACCGAACGCCCCGGCTTACGAGGACGTTCCAACAAACGCCCCGGCCTCCGGGGCGTTTCAATTTCAGACGCCCCGGCCTCCGGGGCGTTTCAATTTCTGCGGCGACTACTCGAACGGATGCCGCAGGACGATCGTCTCTTCCCGGTCCGGCCCGGTGGAGATGAGGTCGATCGGCACGCCGGTGAGTTGCGCGATGCGCGCGAGGTAATCGCGCGCGGTCTTCGGCAATCCCGATTCCGTTTTCACGCCCACCGTGCTCTCCCGCCAGCCCGGCATCTCCTCGTAGCGCGGCACGCAGAGCGCGAGTTCCTCTGCACCGACCGGGAGGATGTCCGAGAATTTCCCGTCGACGTCGTAGCCGAGGCAGATCTTGACCGACTCGACGCCGTCGAGCACGTCGAGCTTGGTGATGCAGAGTCCCGATACGCCGTTGATCTGGATCGAGCGCTTGAGCGCCGCGGCATCGAACCAGCCGCAGCGCCGTGGCCGCCCGGTGACCGCGCCGAATTCGTGGCCGCGCGTTGCAAGGTGCTTGCCGACGTCGTCCGTGAGCTCGGTCGGGAAAGGCCCGCCGCCCACGCGCGTCGTGTAGGCCTTGGTGATGCCGAGCACGTAATGAAGCTGGCTCGGCCCGACGCCCGCGCCGGCAGCCGCCGCGCCGGCAACGCAGTTGGAGGACGTCACGAAAGGATAAGTGCCATGGTCGATATCCAACAGCGTGCCCTGCGCACCTTCGAAGAGCAGGTTCTTGCCTTCGCGGTTGGCTTCGTAGAGCGCGCGCGGCACGTCGGCCACCAGCGGCGCGAGGCGCGACGCGGAGGCCAGCGACTCTTCCAGCGTTTTCTGGAAGTCGACGCGCGGCGCATGGTAGTAATGCTCGAGCACGAAATTGTGATAGTCGAGCAGGCCTTCGAGCTTCTCGGCGAAGCGCACCGGCTTGAAAAGGTCCTGCAGGCGGATCGCGCGCCGGCCGACCTTGTCTTCATACGCCGGGCCGATGCCGCGGCCGGTGGTGCCGAGCTTGGAGGCGCCTTTTTCGCGCGCCTGGTCGAGCGCCACGTGGTAGGCGAGGATCAGCGGGCAGGCCTCCGAGATGCGCAGGCGCGGCGCGACCTCGACCCCGGCTGCGATGAGCTCGTCCATCTCCTGGATCAGCGCATCCGGGGAGATCACCACGCCGTTGCCGATGTAGCACGTGACGTTGCCGCGCAGGATGCCCGAAGGAATCAGGCGCAGGACGGTTTTCTTGCCGTTGACCACGAGTGTGTGGCCGGCGTTATGGCCGCCCTGGAAGCGCACGACCCCCTGCGAATGGTCGGTGAGCCAGTCGACGATCTTGCCCTTGCCTTCGTCGCCCCACTGCGTGCCGACGACGACTACGTTCTTGGCGCTATCAGCCATGGGAATTTATCTCTTCGGTCTCTTGGGTGGTTTGGCAATGCGCTGCACCGACCATGCGCCGTCCTTGCGCGCAAGACGGTGGGTGCAGCCGAGTTCGGCGCGGAATTTCTCGTGGCCGGGGAGTTCTTCGATGACGATCTCGCCGCGGGCCCGCAGCGCTTCTATTTTCTTGGCGAGCTTCGCGTCCGCCTTCGGCGCCGGCGCAAGGATCGCGCCGCGCGGCTTCACCGGCGCGGCGGCGCCGGCGAGCTCACGCAGGTCGATCGAGAACCCGGTGGCCGGACGCGGACGCCCGAAAGCCCGGCCGACGTCGTCATACCGCCCGCCACGGGCGACCGGGCCTGCGACGCCGTCGCAATACGCGTCGAACACCGCGCCGGAATGGTAGTGGTAGCCGCGCAGCTCCGAGAGATCGAAGCTCATCGGGATCGGGCACACCTTCGCCAGCTTCTTCAGCGACGCGATCGCCTTCGTGATCGCCGCGATGCGCGGGAGCTTCCGCTCGGCTCGCGCGAGCACCTCCTTGCCGCCATACAGCGCGGGCAGCAGCAGCAGCGCGTCGCGCGTCGTGCGATCCATGCCTTTGGCGCGGCGGATCATCGCGCGCAGCGAAGGTATGTCCTTCTTCTGCAGCGCCTCGAACAATTCCGACTCGAGCTCGTCGCCTAGCTGGGCGCGGTCGACGAGCGCGCGGAAGACCGCGACATGGCCGATGTCGATGCGCGCGCCGCGCACGCCGCAGATCTCCAGCGCCCGGCAAAGCAGGCGCTGCACTTCGACGTCGCTTTCCACGCCCTCGTGGCCGTAGATCTCCGCGCCGATCTGCAGCGGCTCGCGCGTTGCGGCCGGGGTTGCAGGCCGCGTATGGAGCACGCTGCCGGAATACGCGAGCCTCGTCACCCCGGCGCGATTGAGCAGGTGCGCGTCGATCCTGGCGACCTGCGGCGTGATGTCGGCGCGCACCCCCATCATGCGGCCGGAGAGCTGGTCGACCAGCTTGAAAGTGAGGAGATCCATGTCGTGCCCGGTGCCGGTGAGCAGCGACTCGACATACTCGAGCATCGGCGGCATCACCAGCTCGTAGCCCCACGTCCCGAAAAGGTCGAGCACCAGGCGGCGCAGGCGCTCGATCCTCGCCGCTTCGGCAGGCAGGATGTCGTCGATGTACTCGGGCAGCAGCCAGGTGCGCATGGGATGTGGTGCGGGGAATCAGGAAACGAAGTACAGGATCATCAGGCCGGCGATCATCGAGGAGAGGCCGATGAAGCGGATCTGGCCGTCGGACAGCTGGGTTATGCGGCGGAAAGTCTCACGCCAGAGGGTGGGCGAAAGGAAGGGAAAGAACCCCTCGATGACCAGCATCAGGGCGAACGCCATCAGGAAGGTGGTGAGCATGGCGGCCTTCCATCTCTATTTCTTGCCGGCGGACTTTCCGGTCGGGTCCTTCAGGTACTTGAAGAAATCCGAGCTCGGGTCGACGACCATGATGTCGCTCTTGCCGCGGAAGCTCGAGCGGTACGCTTCCATGCTGCGGTAGAACGAATAGAACTCGGCGTTCTGCGTGAAGGCCTGCGCGTAGGTGGCCGACGCCTTGGCGTCGCCGTCGCCCTTGATGCGCTGGGCGTCGCGATAGGCTTCCGCCAGGATCACTTCGCGCTGCTTGTCCGCATCCGCACGGATGCGCTCGGCATCGGCTGAGCCGGTGGACCGGAGCTCGTTGGCCACGCGCTTGCGTTCCGCCTCCATGCGGCGGTAGACCGACTCGCTCACTTCCTGCGGCAGGTCGACGCGCTTCAAGCGCACGTCGATGATCTGCACGCCGATCTTGCGCGCGTCGAGGTCGGCCTTTTCGCGCATCACGTCCATGATGTGCTCGCGCTCGCCGGACACCACGTCGTGCACGGTGCGCTTGCCGAACTCGGCCTGCAGGCCGTCGGAAATCGTCTGCTGCAGGCGCTTCTGCGCGCGCACTTCGTCGCCCTGCACGCTGATGTAGAACTGCTTCACGTCGACGATGCGCCACTTGACGAAGGAATCCACCAGCACCGGCTTCTTCTCCGACGTGATGAAGCGCAGCGGCTCGGGGTCGTCCAGCGTGAGGATGCGCGTGTCGAAGTAGCGGATGTTCTGGATCAGCGGCCACTTGAGGTGCAGGCCGGGCGTGGTGACGACGTCCTTGACCTCGCCCAGCTGGAACACCATGGCGTTCTGGCGCTGGTCGACGGTGTAGAGCGACGCGCTCGCGAGCAGGAACAGCACGATCAGCGCAGCGGCGATCGGTCCGATGAGGCGTGTCATCAGCGGTCTCCCCTTTCGCGGTTGCGCAGGCCGCCGTCGCGCGAGCGCGGTCCGCTTTCGGGCGGCGGCACCACGTCGGGCGTAGCACCCGGCTTCATGACCGTGCTTTCGGGAGCGGCGGCTTCGCCGCCTTTCTGCATGAGCTTGTCGAGCGGCAGGTACAACAGGTTGCCGCTGCCCTTGGAATCGGTGATCACCTTGGTGGTCGACGAGAACACCTGCTGGATCGTGTCGAGGTAGATGCGCTCGCGCGTGACGGCCGGCGCCTTCGAGTACTCGGCGAGCACCTGCTTGAAGCGCGACGCCTCGCCGTCTGCGTTGGCGATGACGCGCTGCTTGTAGCCCTCGGCTTCCTGCATGAGGCGCGCCGCCGTGCCGCGCGCCTTGGGGATCACGTCGTTGGCGTAGCTCTGGCCTTCGTTCTTCTGGCGCTCGCGGTCCTGGCCCGCCTTGACCGCATCGTCGAAGGCGGCCTGCACCTGCTCCGGCGGCTGCGCGTTCTGGATCGTGACGCTCGAGATGAGCACGCCGGTCTTGTAGCGGTCGAGGATCACCTGCATTAGCTGGCGGGTCTTGACGGCGATCTCTTCGCGCGACTCGTACAGGATCTGGTCCATGCGGCTCTTGCCGATGATCTCGCGCGCGGCAGTCTCGGCCGCCTGCATGACCGCGTCGTCGGGCTTCTTATTGTTGAAAACGTAGTCGCGCACGTCCTTGACGGTGTACTGCACCGCGAACTGCAGGTCGACGATGTTCTCGTCGTCCGTGAGCATCAGCGACTCCTTGAGCACCTTGGTCTTGACGGTGTTGCGGTAGCCGATCTCGAGCGTGCGCACCTGCGAGAGGTTGACGATCTCGTGGCTCTGGATCGGCCAAGGCATGCGCCAGCGCAGGCCCGACTGGGTCTCCTCGGCGAACTTGCCGAAGGTGAGCACGACGCCGCGCGTGCCTTCGACAACGATGTAGAAGCCGCTCGCGAGCCACACCGCGATCACGAGCGCGACGAGGATGCCGGCGCCGCCGCCGATTTGCGCGGAGTTGGGTCCCCCGCCGCCCGGCGTTGGTTCACCGCCGCCGCCGCGCCGGCCGAAGAGGTCGGTGAGCTTGCGGTTGAAGTTGCGCCAGAGTTCGTCGAGGTCGGGCGGCCCTTGCTTGCCGCCTCCGGGGCCTTGCGGCCCGCGAGAGCCCCCGCGTCCCCAGTTTGGGTCGTTCAGCGACATACGGATGTGGTCACGCCAGTTCAGGATGGATGGTGGGATCGGCCGGTGTTGCTCTTAAGCGTCCGGGGGCCAGTTCCGCGATCGCGCTGCGCAACCCTGCCATTCCGGCGCCGGTCAGCGCACTAACGCGAATGCGGAAAATCTTACCATATTCATCGCGATCCACCCCGGGCGCGGTGCCCTTGCCGTCGTTTGCGAGGTCGATCTTGTTGTAGGCCAGCACCTGCGGCACCTTGTCGGCGCCGATTTCGGCGAGAACCTTGTTGACTTCGGCCATCTGCATGTCGCGCACCGGCGAGGCGCTGTCGACCACGTGCAGCAGCAGGTCGGCCTGCACCGTCTCCTCCAGTGTGGCCCGGAAAGCGGCGATCAGGCTGGTCGGCAGGTCGCGGATGAAGCCCACGGTGTCCGAAATCACCACCTGTCCCCCGACCTCCTGCAGGAAGATCCGCCGCGTGGTCGTGTCGAGCGTCGCGAAAAGCTGGTCGGCCGCGTATCCCTTGGCGTGGGTGAGGACATTGAACAGCGTGGACTTGCCCGCGTTCGTGTAGCCGACGAGCGAAACGGAGAAGACGTCCTTGCGCGAGCGCGCGCGCCGCTGGACGCCGCGCCGGTGGCGGGTTTTTTCGAGCTCCGCCTTGAGCGTTTTAATGCGCTGGCCGATCAGGCGACGGTCGAGCTCGAGCTGCGTCTCGCCCGGGCCGCCGCGCAGGCCGATGCCGCCGCGCTGGCGCTCGAGGTGGGTCCAGCCGCGGACCAGCCGCGTCGACAGGTATTCCATTTGCGCCAACTCCACCTGCAGCTTGCCCTCGTGGGTCTTGGCCCGCTGGGAGAAGATCTCGAGGATCAGGCGCGTGCGGTCCATGACGGCGCATTCGAGCTTTTTTTCGAGGTTGCGCTCCTGCACCGGCGAGAGGTGGTGGTTGAATATCACCGTGCCTGCGCCCTGGGCGACGACGGCATCGCGGATCTCCTGCACCTTGCCGGAACCCGCAAACAGCGCCGCATCGGGCTTTTGACGCTTGCCCTGCACGATTACATGCTTCTCGACGCCGGCGCTCTCGGCGAGGCGCGCGATCTCTTCCATGGATTCGGCGAAGCCCTCGTCGCGGCCGAAATCAAGGCAAACGAGGATGGCCTTGCGGGAACGGGGGATTGCGGCGGCTTCTTTATCGGACATCAGGACGGTTTCGCTGACACCGGAACGGCGTCTGGCGAACCGTTTCGGGGGGCTTCAGGCTAGGTGTCTGCGCCCGCGTCTAGCGCGAGGGTGACCGCGCGCGACGGAACGACGGTGGAGATCGCGTGCTTGTAGACCATCTGGGTGACCGAGTTGCGCAGCAGGACGACGTACTGGTCGAAAGACTCGATCTGGCCCTGCAGCTTGATGCCATTGACCAGGTAGATGGACACCGGGACATGTTCCTTTCGCAGCGTATTCAGGAACGGGTCTTGTAGCAGCTGCCCTTTGTTAGTGCTCATGTCGGTGCCTCACGCGGATTGTTGTCGACGGATTGTTCGCGGCTTTCGCGAATCGGCGAATTTCGCGAAATCCAACTGTAATTGATTTTGGGGGGCTTTTCCACCAGCTTCCGTACTTCAGCGCACATTACCGGGGATCGGCGCGGTCGGCGGCCTGACGTCAGCATTTTGCGCGCGGTGGCGCAGCGCGTGGTCCATGAGCACGCAGGCCAGCATGGCCTCGGCGATCGGCGTGGCGCGGATGCCGACGCAAGGATCGTGGCGGCCGGTGGTTTCGACCGTAACGGCGTTGCCGTGCACATCGATCGTGCGCCTCGGGATCCGGATGCTCGAGGTCGGCTTGAGCGCGATCGAGACAGTCACGTCCTGGCCGGTCGAGATGCCGCCAAGCGTGCCGCCATTGTTGTTGGAGAGGAATCCCTTCGGCGTCATCTCGTCGCCATGCTCGCTGCCTTTTTGCGCAACGCATGCGAAACCTGCGCCGATCTCGACGCCCTTGACCGCGTTGATCGACATCATTGCCGCCGCGAGGTCGCCGTCCAGGCGCCCGTAGACCGGCTCGCCCCATCCCGGCGGCACGCCTTCAGCCACGACGTTGACGCGGGCGCCGCACGAGTCCCCGGACTCGCGCAGCGCGTCCATGTAAGCGTCGAGCTCGGGAACGATGGCCGCATTAGCCGCGAAGAAGGCATTTCCGCCGACCGCTTCCCAATCCTGGAAGGGAATCGGCTTGTCGCCGATCTGCGCGAGATAGCCGCGCACCCGGATGCCGTAGCGCCCGGCAAGCCATTTCTTTGCGATCGCGCCAGCCGCGACGCGGATCGCCGTTTCGCGCGCGGACGCCCGGCCGCCGCCGCGCGGGTCACGCGCGCCGTACTTCATCCAATAGGTGTAGTCGGCGTGGCCGGGACGGAATTTCTCCGCGATCGCAGAATAGTCCTTGGAGCGCTGGTCCTCGTTGCGGATGACGAACCCGATGGCGGTGCCGGTGGTGCGGCCCTCGTAAATGCCGGAAAGAATCTCCACCGTGTCCGACTCGCGGCGCTGGGTCACATGCCGCGAAGTGCCGGGCTTGCGCCGGTTGAGCTCCTTCTGCAGGTCCTCAGCCGTTAGCTCGAGGCCGGGCGGGCAGCCGTCCACGACGCCACCGTAGGCCGGGCCGTGCGATTCGCCGAAAGAGGTCACGCAGTAAAGCGTGCCGAAGGAGTTGCCTGACATCGAAACCGCCTGAATTCCAACAGGAAAATCGGTTCGAGTTTAGCATGCGAGGTCGAATTCCCCGGCGCGCTGCGGCGGCCCGTCCAGCGGCTTTCTTGCGCCGTTCTGCTAGCCGCGTCGAACAAGTCGATCGAAGAACCCCCTCGTCTCGAACACCGAAGCCGGCAATCCCGCGCCGCCCGCGCGCAGCGCGCGCTTGGTAACGAAATCGAACAGCAGGACGTTGTGCTTGCGGATCTCGCTGAGCACCGGCGCCGCCTTCGGATCCAGCAGCCCCGCCGAGACGAGGTAGTCGAGCGAAAAAATCGGCATCAGCCCGGGCAGCGGATAGTCCGAGCCATTGATGAGCCGCGAATGCCAGGCCGGCGTGCGCAGGATCCGGTCGAGGGCGATTTTCGCGCGGCGCGTCTGCGTGATTGCAGAAATGTCGCCGAAGAGTCGCCCGATATGCGCCGGCTCGTTCATCAGGCGTGCGAAAAGCTCGAAGCTCGAGACGTAGGGCCCGTTCTCTCCCAGGTCGATGTCGCGGTCCTCGCCCATCGAAGCGCAATGCGCGACGACGACCCGCACGCCGGCAACGAGGGCTTTGCGCAACTTGAGCGGGTTGCCGAACTCCTGCCGGTCGGTGCCCGCCACCGCCCGCTCGAGGCCGGCGTGCGTGATCAGCGGCAGGTCGAGCCGGGCAAGCGCATCGTAGAAAGGCTTGCAAAGGTCGCTTGCCGGATCGATGCCCATCGCCGAAGGCAGCCATTTCACCGCGCGCGCGCCGTCGCGCTTCGCCTCCTCCAGCGCCTTGACGCAATCCTCGCGATACGGGTGGATCGACGCGACCCATTCGAAGCGGTCCGCATGGCGTTTTGCCGTATCGCGGACATAAGCATCCGGCACATGGAAATCGGTGGACTCCGGATCCAGCCGGCGCTTCGAATCGTAAGTGCGCTCGAAGGCATAGAGCAGCGACTTCACGCCCGGCGGAAACGCGCCCAGCAAGACGCGCATTTGCTCGACATAGGCTTCGTCCACGCTTCGCCCGGCAACTTCTGCGCAGCCTGCATTGAGGAAGAAAACGCGCCGCGCGAAATGCTCAGGGCTCATCGGGCTGCGCATTTTCGGGTTGAGCTCGATGCCGCTCGGCGAATCGCCGATGCCGACCAGGTGCGCGTGGCAATCCCACATGAGCGCGGGATCGATGGCTTCCCACGCCGCCTTGACCAGATCGTGATCCGCGAGATGCCTCGGCAGTGGCCCGAGGCACGGGTTCCAGATCCCCTGCTCAGGCCAGAGCTTCCAGGCGGAGAGGCCTGCAAGGCCAGCCGCAGCGCCGCCGGCAATGAGAAAGTTGCGGCGGCTCAAGCGCCCGTCAGGCCGGCCAATTCTTGATGTAGCCCTTGAGCATCCGGTTCTCGAAGTCCTGCTCCTCGAGCACCGCTTTCGCGACGTCGCGGAACGAGATCACGCCGATGAGCTTGCCGCCCTCGAGCACCGGAAGGTAGCGCGCGCCGGTTTCGAGCATCGTGCGCCGCAGGTCGTTGACTTCCATGTCCGGCGTCGCGGTGACCGGCTCCTTCACCATGATGTCGCCGACCCTGGCGTCGGCGAGGGTGCCGTTGCCCTTGTGCAGCGCCTGCAGGATCTCGTGGAAAGTGAGCATGCCGAGCATGCGGCTGCCTTCCATCACGACCAGCGAACCGAGGTTTTCCACGGCCATGATCTTGATCGCTTCCGCCGCTTTCCCGTCGGCGCCGATCGAAAGCAGCCGGGTCCCTTTGACGCGAAGAATTTCCTTGATCTGCATGATCCGACCTCCTCAGGCGAAGCGAAACAGGCGCATTGCAGTATCCCACAGGATTTGCCGCCGGTCTTCCGGGCCGAGAATAGCGAAGATCAGCCTGGGGCAGCAGCTTTCGTATTGCGCGCGCGGGAAACCTTCCGTCCCGGCCGCGCGCCGGTCGGCTTGCCTTCGCGCCACACTGCTTCGCCGTTGACGATCACGGTGTCGATCCCATGCGCGGCCTGGATCGGCTTGGCGAACGTGGCGGCCTCGGCAACGCGCCCGGCATCGAAAATCGTAATGTCCGCGAAGGCGCCCTCCTTGATCACGCCGCGGTCCGGCAACCCGAAGGTCGCGGCCGTCAGACCGGTCATCTTGTGGACAGCCGTTTCGAGCGGGAACAGGCCGAGGTCACGGCTGTAATGGCCGAGCACGCGCGGGAAAGTCCCCCACAGCCGCGGATGCGGCGCCGCGTCGTGCGGCAGGCCGTCCGAGCCGATGACGGTCTTCTCGAACGACAGGATGCGCTGCACGTCTTTCTCGTCCATTGCGAAATAGATCGCACCGGCGGGGAGCAGCTTGGCGACTGCATCCTGTTGCGATAGCCCCATCTTTGTTGCGACGTCCGCAAGGTCCATGCCGCTGAATTCCGGATGCGGCTTCGACCACGTGACCAGGACTTTCGACGCCGCGCCGACGCGGCTCCAGGTGAGGATGGTCGAGGATGCGCAGTACGGGTAGCAGTCCAGGCCGATCGATTGCTTTTCCATCTGGCTGGAAATGTGCGCGAGCGTCTCCGTGGAACGCCCGTGGTTCGCGAGGCCCGCCACCTTGTGGTGCGAGATGACGACCTTGACGCCGAGCTCACGCCCGATGCGGAAGGTTTCGTCCAGCGCCTCCATCACCTTCTCGGCTTCGTTGCGCATGTGCGTGACGTAGAGGCCGTTGAATTCCGTCAGCGGCCGGCAGATGTCGACGATCTCCTCCGTCGGCGCGGCTGACGCAGGCTCGTAGAACGTGCCGGTCGAAACGCCTATCGCCCCCGACGCCATCGCCTCGTGCGCCTGCGCGCGCATTTTCGCGATCTCCGCCGCGCTGGCCGGGCGGTCGAGGTTGTCCATGTTGATCACGCGCAGTGTCGAGTGGCCGATCATCGCGGCGAAGTTGGTCGCCGCGGGTTTCGACGCAAGCTCCTCGAAATAGGCCGCGAAGGTCGGGAAGCGGTACCACTTGCCGGTGTCGTCCAGGAGATCCAGCGGCGGGGCCACCGGGCCGGAAGAATGCGTCATCGGCGCAAGGCTGATGCCGCAGTTGCCCGACACCACGGTCGTGACCCCCTGGCTGACTTTGGCCGACATGTCCGGCGACGACAGCAGCAGCCGGTCGTCGTGGGTGTGCGAGTCGATGAATCCCGGCGAGGCGATTTTTCCGCCGGCGTCGATCTCGCGCCCGGCGCGCGCCTTGCCCAGCCGGCCGACCTTGGCGATGCGTCCGCCGCGCACGCCGATCTCGCCCTCGAAGCGCGGCGCGCGCGTGCCGTCGATGATGACCGCGTTGCGGATGATGAGATCGTAGTTCTCGTCGTCCATGTGGTTCCTTCCGGGTTATGCGATTGTGAAATGCGCGTCGTGGATGACGCAATCCTTGCCGTTGATCGGCAGCATGTCCTGCGGGCAGGCCGAGAACCCCACCACCGCATCCATCTCGGCACGGAACGAGATCGAGTCGCCCGGCTTGCCCACCGGCGGCTCGAACGACAGCTTCACGCCGCCGCTGACCGGGATGTTCATGAAGAGGTTGAAAGGGCTCGGATGCACCACGCGCTTGAGCCCCATCGCCTGCAGCGCGTTGCCGAGGTTGTCGGTGCAGTTGTCGTGGAATTCCTTGCAGCCGAGCTGCTGGTAGCGGTAGACGTCGCACGAGGCCATGAGCGTGTCGTGGATGCCGGGCGAGGC
This sequence comes from Pseudomonadota bacterium, assembly GCA_031376265.1. Taxonomy (GTDB): domain Bacteria; phylum Pseudomonadota; class Gammaproteobacteria; order Burkholderiales; family SG8-39; genus SZAS-79. The sequence continues at coordinate 9,539 of JANMDK010000266.1, read as the reverse complement.
GTCCTCGACGATCGTGAGGATCGCTCTTCGCTTGTTGGTGATCAGCACGTCGCCGGTCTTCGGGATGATCGAGCAAAGCGAGGCGCGCGAATGCTCCATCGACATGCACTCGCCGAGGTCGGACTCGTTGAAGGCCCAGAAGTCGACGACCTGCGAGCCGTGCGTGTTGATGACCTTGAGCACCTGCCCTTTCCTGATGCGGGCCGCGGCCCCTTTTCGGGCGGGGATGAGATGTTGATCTTGCATGGCGGGCTCCCGGGGGAAAACGGTATCCTAGCCAAATCCAGGGAGATTTCCGGAGTGTTTCGATGAGCGCAGTCCTCGCCCCCGCAGTCCTCGCAGCTCATTCCGCGGTTCGCCAGCCCGCGAGTCCCGACATTTTCGATCTGCGGCATTACGAAGGCGTGCGCAAACCGCTCGCCGAGGCGAGCACGCTGCCGCCCTGGGCCTATACCTCGGAAGAGTTCTACCGCCGCGAGGTCGAGACGATCTGGATGAAGGAGTGGAATTTCTTCGGCCGCGCCGACCGCATCCCGAATCCCGGCGACTATTTCGCGGTGGATTTCGTAGGCGTCCCGATGATCGTGATCCGCGGCAAGGACAACCAGGTCCGCGCCTTCTCCAATTCATGCCGCCACCGCGGCGCGGCCATGCTGCGCGGCGACGGCAACTGCAACGCGATCCGCTGCCCGTACCACTCGTGGGCCTACGACTTCGAAGGCAGGCTGATCGTCGCGCCGGAGATGGAAGAGACCACGGGTTTCCGCATGGAGGATTTCCCGCTGATCCCGCTCAAGCTGGAAGTGTGGGCGGGATTCATCTTCATCAGCCTCGACGAAAACGCCGGGCCGCTCAAGGAATACCTGGTCGACCTGCCGGACGTGCTGTCGAGCTATCACTTCGAGAAGATGAAGTGCGTGCGCCTCAGGGAGTACACGCTCGAATCCAACTGGAAGATCTACGTCGAGAATGCGATGGAGGCGTATCACGTCCCGACGGTGCATCGCTCCACGCTCTCGCGGCAGAAAGGCGTGTTCCCGACGGTGGTGCCCGCAAAGGGCCAGTGGATGGCGCTCCATAAGGAACATGAAGGCACGCGAGCCCTGCTTACTGGCGATACAGGATTTCCGCGGATACCGACCCTGGCCGGCAAGGCAGCCATCGGCAGCTATTACCCGCTGATCTTCCCGAGCACCATGTTCGGCGCGACGACCGATTGCATGTGGTGGCTCGAGCTGCAGCCGCTCTCGGCGTCGAAAACCAAGCTGATCGTCGGCTCCTGCTTCCCCGAGGAGGTGACCAAGCGCCCGGACTTCGAGGACGTCGTCCAGCGTTACTACAAGCGCTGGGACATCTCGATCCCGGAGGACAACGAAATTTCGGCCTTGCAGCAGATCGGCCTGGCCTCCCCGTTTTCCAAGCCGGGGCGGCTTTCCCACGCGGAGCCGCTGGTCCACGTGTTCAACAACTGGGTCCTCGACAGGGTGCTCGGCGCGCACTGACCGCGCCGGTCGCTACTGACATTCCTGCGGCCAAACCCTGGTACTGGCGCGGCTCTTCGGGGAACTTACTGACATTTCTCCGGCGCCGCGCCGTGCAGGGGCCGGCTTCAGGCATCGTACTGGTCGACCCCCGGGCGGAATCCGGCGAGCTCCATGCCGAGCGCGGCATCGAGCGGATCATCCCAATCGAGCTCGTCATCGACGTACTCGCCGTCGGCGGCGGCCCAGCGCTTGAGGAGGATCTCTTCCTCGTCGCTGCGGTCGATCAGGCCGGGGGGCATGCGGTTCTTGGGGGTGCGGGTGACTCTCTGAGCTTGCATTTTTCGACTCCCTAACGAGTGAAGGTGCAAGTTCAGTCTAGATACGATTCCTGGGGGAAGCGATTGGAGAACCGCCTATTTCTTTGTAGGACGGGAACTTACTCGCCGAGGTACTTTCCAGCGGGAGGCGCTAGCTTCTCTCGTTCGCCGGCTTTTCCGGGGTGGCGTCGAAATCGACCCAGCTGCCGTCTTCCCAGACGCCCTCGGTCTCTTCCACGTTGCGGGCGCCGCGCTGCTTCAGGACGTCGGCGGCGAAGGCGCGCTCCAGCGCAAGCGGTGCTTCCACGGCCACCAGCACGCCTGCGCCCAGGCCCACGACGCTGCCGATGTCTGCGCCGGACAGGGCGCCGCTGCCGGCCTCGGTCGCCACCGGGAAGGCGTATTCATCACCGCCGATCGGAAAAGTCGCAGGCTGATCCGCCGGGTTCACGCGGAACGTGCAGATGTGTGCGGCGCCGATGCCGGCCGAGAGCAACGCCTGGATCGCGCTGTCGGCCTGCGCCTTGTTGGGGAAATTTCCGGCAACGATCTGGCTCATCAAGCGTTCCTCTTCAGTGGCGTGCGCGCCGACGGGAACAGCGGTCGGGGCTGGATGCCGCATCATCGGATTCCCGCCTACGAGCGTCCGTACGCTTCGTTACATTCCTGCGATGCCCCGCTAGTCGTGCCGTGCAGCCCCTTCCGAGGCCCGCGCGATATGCAGGGTACCGGCGCGAAAAGTGCCCGCGGGCTTGACATCGTCTTCGCCCAATTCGACGCGGGCGCGCCGCGGCTTGGTCTTGATGACCGGTTGCGGAGGCGAGATCTCCTCCGGCTCCGCATAGATCGGCATGGCGGGTGGCTGAGGTTGGTGCTGCTGCTGCGCGACGGCGGGCGGCTTGTCGCGGCGTTGGTCAGAGCCCGGCTTGCGGCCATGCCGCCTTCTAAGGAAATACATGGAAAGGTCTCTCCGAAAGTTCGTGGGTTCTTTGTTTTCGATTCGGTGAAGCGAGTTATCGCGCCGGTTAAGAAATGGATTCGAAGGCACGCGCCAAACCACCTTAGCGCGAGGCGAAAACGGCGTTCTGTGCGGTACACCACCAACCGGAACGGCTGCCCGCCGCCTACGGGGATGTCGGCGTTTTTCTGACGCCGATTTCCGCCGGCAGGCAATTGGTCGGCTGCGGCGCCCCCGGCAAAATCGCTTAAACCTCTAAAGCAGGCACGGAAACCCCCATGCGCAACGTCTACGCTAGCCATCGCGAGGCCCTCTAATGGCGAGCCTCGCACCCGGGAACGGCTGGTTCCCGAATCGCAATCCCGAGCGCAGCCAGGACGCTCGGCGGGGATCACCGGTGATCCGCAATGCAGCAACCGCCGAGAGCAACGTTTACGCAATCCGGCCCGCCCGCACTTCCCCCGCGACGCCTCCGGAATCGGAACGCAGCTTCGTTTCCGGCGCGCTGTCCCCTTTGTTGGCCAATTCGGTTCGAAGCGGCCGGAGCGCTTCATGGATCATCGGCTGGTGCGTGTTCGGCCTCGCGCTGGCGTCGATGGCATGGGTCACCATGATCGGCGCATTGTTCGCGGCTGCGATCACGTTCGGCGTGCCCTGGATGACCGCCGCGGTGGCCTTTGGGGCCGCGCATGTGCTGGCAGCCGCGCTGGCGGCACTGGTGGGGGTGCGGGTCAGCCGCACCCTCCTGCCCTCCCAGGACAGGCCGACGCTTCCGCAATAAAAAACGCCCGGGGCGCCCGGGCGAATGTTGCGGCAGGCGCTGCGGGAATTAATGCGTCAGAGCCGCCGTCAGGATGGGCAACTGGCGCTGCGCGGTGAGCTGATTGGACTTGTGCTGCAGCGATTCCCATAGGTTCTCGGGATTGCGGCTGAAGATCATCTCGTTGTCCGGCTGCACGATCGACCACGCGCCTTCCTTGATCTGGTCGTCGAGCTCGCCCGCCTGCCAGAGCACGCTGCCGATGTAGCAGCGGGCTTTAGCCGGCGACTCCTTGAGGATTTTCTCGATGAGCGGCGCGCCCAGCGCGAGGAACAAGTCGTTACCCACCTTGATCGCGCCTTGTCCGGGATCCTTTTCGCTGCGGAACAAGACCACCATGACTTCGGGCAGCATCGGGCCGCCGTAATACACCGGATCCTTGATCCGGTTGAGGACCTTGTGATCCGGGAAGAGGGAGTCCATCGGATGCTCGGTCGGGCGGTTGATGATCACCCCGATCCGCGCGCCTTCACGCAGCGGCGCAGTCAGGAGGACGGTCTGCCCGAACACCGGGTCGGCGAGCCGCGGGTTGGCCAGCAGCATCAGGGGCTTGTCGCCCGACTGGGCCAGGGCGGCGGGGATGTTGAGGACCACGCTCGCCAGCACGGCAGCGGCGGCACGCATCAGGGTGTTCATTTAAACCTCCTCCAGGCGAATCAGCGTCATGCGCCGAATCTAGGCGCATTCAAGGTGCGTGAATGTCGGCCTGGTGCGGGATTTCTTGTAGGACTGCCGACAGCCAGCAGGCCAAGCACTGACGGCGCTGCGCGGGGCACGCGAACTTTCGCGCCTTTCGGCCCGCCGCCGAGGAAACTCATCGCCATGCGCTCGGCGCTGCGCGCGCCCCGCCCGTGCGCGGCGGTGACCTTGTGGAGCGCGCCGCTGCGCCACGCGGTAAACACCTTGGGATTGATATAGGACTTGCGGCAGACCGCCGGCGTGTTGCGCAACTCGCGCGCCACTTCCCTGATGGCCGCGGTGATGCAGGCCTTCATTGCACGCTCGCTTGCCTTTTCCGGCAAAGGCGTTGCCGCCATCAGCGCGATCGCGTGCATCGTCGCAAACCAGGTGCGGAAGTCCTTCGCCGTGAATTCGCCGCCCATCGCATCGCGCAGGTAGTCGTTGACCATGTCCGAATCGATCGCGCGGCGCTGGCCGTCGTCGTCGATGTACTGGAAGAGCAGCTGCCCCGGCAGTTCCTGGCAATGGCGCACGATCTTCACGATGCGGCGGTCGTCGACCTCGACTTCGTGGTCCGCGCCGCCCTTGCCGCGAAAACGCAGCACCGCCCGGCGGTCGCGGATGAAGCTCACGTGCCGGTTGCATAGCGTGGTGAGCCCGAAGCTGTTGTTGTCCCGCGCATACTCGGGATTGCCGATGCGCACCCAGGTCGTGTCCAGCAGCGTGCCGACGACTGCGAGCACCTTGTCGCGTGGCAGGCCGGCAAGCGCCAGGTCGCGCCGCAACCGGCGGCGAAGCCTGGGCAGCGCAGCGCCGAAATCGGCCATGCGCCCGAACTTGTTGTCGTCGCGCGCCTCGCGCCATTCCGCGTGATAGCGGTATTGCTTGCGCCCGCGCGCATCGCGTCCGGTGGCCTGGATGTGGCCGCGGGCATTAGTGCAGATCCAGACGTCTGAGTAGGCGGGCGGGATGGCGAGCTTCGCGATCCGCGCCAGGACCTTCTCGTCGGCGATCGGGCGATCGCCCGGACCGGCATAGGCGAAACGCTTGCCCCGGCGCAGGCGCCGGATGCCCGGCAGCGAATCGGAGACATAAACCAGGCCCGCGTCCGCGGCGTCCTGCGCAGACTCGGGATTCGCCTCGGCCAGCGCGGATTTTTGAGTGGGTGTCACCGGCCGCAGTGTGGGCGAGCGCCGCGCGGCGGCCCATCGGTGGGAGGAATCAGCGCCGGTAGGAATGCACCGACATGCGAAGCGCCTGGGCGCCCCGTCGCAGCCCGGTCAGCCCGCCTTGGGTTTGGTCGCCGCCTTGGGCGAGCGCTTGTAAACCTGCCGCGCGGTGCCGCGCAAATCGGTGTCGGCCTGCCCCGCTTCGAGGTCTTTGTAGGCTTGCTTGGCGGCCGGATCCGGGGTGGTGCCCTCCTCCGGCCCGGTCGTTTCGTCCCGCTCGTGGGGAAGTTCGGTGTCGCGCTCGGAGGGCTTCCCGTCCACCGGGCCCCGGACTACGCCAGGATAGGACGGGGAGCGATTCGGGGCTTGGGTCGGCTTGGCTTTCATGGGCGTCCTTGATGGGATTCCTGGGGATTCCACGAGCAAGTTGCATGCCGATGCGGACCTACAGCGACGTAGGACAAACACCGCCGCCATCTTGGTAGCGTTTCCGACATAGCCCCACTGGGCGCGTGTCTACACTGCCCGCAATCCCTGCAGACAGAGGATGGAGACGCAAAATGACCACAACGAATACCCGCCCGCTCCCCCAGCAGAACAAGCTTCCCGACGCCGCGCTCGGCAACCGCGTCGCGCCGCGCTCGGAACCGCTCAAGGTCCTGCTGGTCGAGGACTCCGCCATTATCCGCGAGCACCTCATCGAGGCCATCGCCACCTCCAACCGCGTCAAGGTGGTGGGCTATGCCGAAACCGAGTCCGGCGCGGTGGAGGCGCTGCAGCAAGACGAGTGCGACGTGATCATCCTCGACCTCGGCCTGGCCGAAGGCAACGGCTCGCAGGTCCTCAAGTCGGCGCGCTCGGACGTGCCCTATTGCCCCGTCGTCGTGGTGTTTACGAACTACACGAACCCTGCCCAGCGCAAGAAGATGATGAAAATGGGCGCCGACTACTTCCTGTCGAAGAGCGAGGACTTCGAGCGGCTGCGCCTCATCGTCAAGGGCCTCGCCGCCCCGCAGGGTGAAGACGGCTAAAAGTACACGGCGAGCGCAATATTTGCATGCCTGGTCGCCAACCGATCGGCTTTATGCCCGGGCCCGGATTTTCCGGCTTGTAGTCCTGGCACTTACCGAAAGAACCTCGCTCCGCCGATATCGGTTCTCCGGCGCGACGCGTACCGTTGCCGCATTCGCAACCTGTTCGCGCGCCAGCCGCCGGCGTCATCGTCAAGGAGCTACAAATGCTGAAGTGGGCCCTGATCTTTTTCCTCGTCTCCGTCGTTGCCGGCGTCTTCGGCTTCACGGGCATCGCCCTCGGCGCCGCCGAGATCTCGAAGATCCTGTTCTTCATTTTCCTCGTCCTTTTCGCAATCTTCCTCGTGGCCGGGCTGCTCGCCGTCAACAAGCTCAGGTAGCGTCGAAGCACGCACGTGAAAAAGCCGCCCGCGGGCGGCTTTTTTTATGCACCGGGACAATGTCGGGATTTGTCCTACAAGAGGATAAGGATACGGCTGATAGAGGACCAAGCGGCAGTGCCCGATTATGGGTCCGTGGCGGCGGAGTTCCGTGCGCCAAGTTACTTAAGCATACGGGGAGTGCCAATGAAGAAATTCCAGCAGGTCCTGACGATGGCCGACCCAAGCGAAAGTCAAACAAACGATTGGAGTCTTGCCATGCGTACCACCGACTATTCGCACCCGAACCATCTGCTCGCATCCCTGATGGCCGCCGGCAGCGAGCATCTCCTCGGCAGTCTCGAGATGGTGAGCCTCAAGTTCGGCGACGTCCTTTACGAGTCCGAGAGCCGCATCCGCTTCGCGTATTTTCCGACGACGTCGATCGTCTCGCTGGTCTACATGATGGAAGACGGCGCAACCGACGAGATCGCGGCCGTAGGCAACGAAGGCATCATCGGCGTGCCGCTCTTCATGGGAAGCGAGACCACCCCGAGCCGCGCGGTCGTGCGCTGCGCCGGCTGCGCCTTCCGCATGAAAGGCAACGTGCTGCTGGAGGAATTCCACGGCTCGAAGACCGTCCAGCAGATCCTGCTTCGCTACACGCAGTCGCTCTTTGCGCAGATCTCGCAGACCGCCGCCTGCAACCGCCACCACTCGGTACACCAGCAGCTCTGCCGCTGGCTGCTCTCGAGCCTGGACCGCCTGCCCTCGAACGAGCTCAAGATCACCCACGAGTCGATCGCCGGGATGCTGGGCGTGCGCCGCGAAAGCGTTTCCAAGGAAGCCGCCGAGCTGCAGTCCGCCGGCCTGATCCACAACGGCCGGGGGCGCATCACGGTGCTCGACCGCCGCCGGCTGGAGACGCGCGCTTGCGAGTGCTATCGAGGCATCAAGCGCGAGTTCGGCCGCCTGCTGAGCCCGCAGGTACCGGCACCCGCGACGTTTGCGCTGGACGGCGTTTCGGTCCCGCGTAATGTGCCGCTGCCGCGCACACCGCAGGTGCCGACGTGGACCGCGAACGCGTGAGCCCCGGGAACCTCATGAAACACCAGCTTCCCCCGCTGCCGTACGACTATGCGGCGCTCGAGCCGCATGTCGACACCAAGACGATGCAGATCCATCACGACAAGCATCATGCGACCTACGTCACCAAGCTGAACGAGGCGCTGGACAAGCATCCCGACCTCAAGCAGCGCTCCGTCGCCTGGCTCCTGATCAACCTGGACCAGGTGCCGGAGGCGATCCGCACTGCGGTGAGCAACAACGGCGGCGGACACCTGAACCACTGCATGTATTGGCGCGCGATGTCGCCGAAGAACGGCGGCGGCGCCCCCAAAGGCCGCCTCGCAGACGCAATCAACCGCGACTTCGGCGGGTTCGAGCAGTTCAAGAAAGCGTTCAGCCAGGCCGGCGAGAAGCTCTTCGGCTCGGGCTGGGTGTGGCTGGTGAGGGACGCGGACAGCGGCAAGCTCGCGGTCACCACGACGCAAGGGCATGACAACCCGATCATGCAGGGACAGTTCCCGATCGTAGTGAACGACGTCTGGGAACATGCGTACTACCTCAAGCACCAGAACAAGCGGCCCGATTTCCTCGAAGGGTGGTGGCTCGTGGCCAACTGGCAGGAGGCCGGCCGCCGCTTCGATCACGCCGAGGCCTCGGGCGAGCTCGACTGGGAAGAAGAGAAGGACGCGCTGCCGGCTTAGGCCCGCAGCCGCCGCGGCGCGTCCGGCGAACCCCGCGCGTCACGCTGACCCGGAACAAGGCCCACGAAAATGCAGAAGGCACTGTTTGTCGTCGAGCGCGCCGAACTCTGGCCCCATGAAATTCCCGGTGCGGATGTTGCCGTTGCATCGCGCTATCTCGCCGGGGCGCCCTACGACACCGGTGCCTACGACAAGGTCTACAACCTCTGTGACGCTACGCGCTACCAGGGCCAGGGGTTCTATGTCTCGATGCTGGCGGAGGCGCGCGGGCACCAGCCAGTGCCGAACCTGCGCACGATCGAGGATTTCGACTCCAGGCCGGTCTTCGACCTGCTGGTGCAGGAAATGGAGCCGCTGCTCGCGCAATTGGGCGCCGCGCCCTCGGATTCGGACACGCTCGAAGTGGACGCCTATTTCGGCGCGGACCCGACCGGGCGGTTCGAGCCGCTGGCACGACGCGCCTACGCGCTTGTGCGGTTTCCGCTGCTGAGGACGAGGTTCCGTTTCGTCGACGGCCGCGGCAAGCTCGACGCGCTGGAAGCCATCGCGCTGGCCGACGTGCCCGAGTCGCACCGGGCGGCCCTAGTGCGGGCCGCCACGCACGTGGTTTCAGGCGCCCGCAGGGTGCACCGCGTCCAGGTCGAAGGCCGCCCGTCGGTGGCGATCCTCCACAACGAGGCCACCGACGCGCCGTCCAACCCCGAAGCCCTGCTTCGCTTCGTGCGCGCGGCCACCAAGCTCGGCATGCGCGCCTCGATCATCGACAAGCACTCGATCGACCGGCTTCACGAATACCACGCACTGTTCATCCGGGACACGACCAACCTCAACGACCATACCTATGAATTCGCGCGCAAGGCCGCAGCGCTGGGCCTCGTCGTCATCGACGACCCCGAGTCGATCCTCCAGTGCAACAACAAGGTCTTCCTGCACGAGTTGCTGACGCGCCAC
>JANMDK010000253.1:0-1588 GCA_031376265.1 Pseudomonadota bacterium | reverse complement strand
CGCTGCACGCGGTCGTACATCGCCGGCGCGATGGCCAGGTAGCCGTCTGCCGCGTAGCCGTCGGCGACCGACTTGATGTGGCTGTTGACGCCGAAGATCTCCTGGATCACCACCACGGCGCCGCGCGGCTTGCCGGAAGGCTCGGCGCGATAAGCCGCGAGCTTGTGCCCGTCGGCAGCGGTGAGTTCGATCATCTTGCCCATGTGGAGCCTCCTGGGGTGAACGGCTGAGCCGGATTCGGGACGGGTATTCTAGCCGCGCCCTGCACAGCCGCGGGTAGAATTCCGCCATGAAGAAGACGTCCCGCGAGCTGCATTCGCTCGCCTTCCGGGCGCTGCAAAGGGCCGGTGCGAACGATGCGATGGCCGAAGCCACGGCGCGCCACCTCGTGCGCGCCGAGGAGCAGGGCCTGCCGACGCACGGCATGTCCCGCGTCCCGTTCTACGTCTCGATGCTCAGGTCCGGCCGGGCCGACGGCAAGGCGAGTCCCAGTGTCTCTTCACGTGCCAAGGGCGCGTGCCTGGTCGACAACCGCGATGCGCTGCCTTACGAGTCCTGCGCGTTGGCGATCCGCGAGGCGATTGCACGCGCAAAGGAAAACGGCATTGGCGTCGCGGGAATCACCAACAGTGCGCACATGGGCGTGCTCGGCATCCACCTGCTCGATGTCGCCGCCGCCGGGCTGGTCGGCATCGCCTTCACGAATTCGCCCGCGGCAATTCCCGCATGGGGCGGCACGAAAGCCCTCTTCGGCACGAATCCGGTGGCGGCGGTTTTCCCGCGGCGGGATGCGGAGCCCCTCGTGATCGATCTTGCGCTCACCACGGTCGTGCGGGGCAAGATCATGCTCGCAATGCAGAAAGGCGAGCCGATTCCCGAGGGCTGGGCGATGGACCGGCACGGCAAGCCGACGACCGATGCAAAAGAAGCCATCGAGCGCGGCAGCCTCTACCCGATCGGCGGCTCCAAAGGCGCGATGCTCGCGCTCATGTTCGAGCTCTTCTGCTCCGCGCTCACTGGATCGGCTTTCGGGCAGGAGGCCGACTCGTTCTTTTCCGAGCAGGGAAACAAGCCGCGCATCGGGCAGCTGTTTCTCGCAGTCGATCCGGACTCGCTTGCCGGTCGCGAGCGCTATCTGGATCGGGTCGAGGCGATCATCGCGGCGATGCTTGCGGACGAGGGCGTGCGCTTGCCCGGCACCAAGCGCTTCGCCGCCGAGAAAAAGGCCGCCGAAGGCATCGAGGTGCCGAACGACCTGCTGTCGAAAATCGAAGGGCTCGCGGAATGAGCGGGTACGCGGCCGTGATCGAATTCCCGCGCATGCGCGTGGCGATTGACATCAGCGACGAGGTGCTTACCGGCATCCGCTACTTGCCGCCCGAAACGCCATTGGTGGCGCCCCGGGGCGAGCTTGCAGAGCGTGCCGTTGAGCAGATCCAGCGGTATTTGATCGACCCGGACGCGCCGTTCGACTTGCCGCTCGAAGTGAAGGGCTCGGAGTTCCAGCGCGACGTCTGGAAGCAGATCAGCGCGATCCCGCGCGGGCGCACCCTCACCTACGGCGATCTCGCGCGCCGCATCGGCGGCG
>JANMDK010000229.1:0-3503 GCA_031376265.1 Pseudomonadota bacterium | reverse complement strand
TCTGGCGCCCCTCTGCCGTATCGATCCCCTCGGCGCGCATCCGCACGCTGGCATAGAAGCCCTGCAGCGTGTCCGTCTCCTTCTCCAGATGGTGCTCGTGCAGCACGTCGAGTACCTGCTGCATCGCGATTGAGATCGGGTTGCGGTCGGCGAATCCATGCCCCGCAAAGATGGCATCGAAGACCGGCTTGGTGATCAGATGCTGCGCCAGCATCTCGATGACCTCCGCGTCGGTGATGCTGTCGTTCAGGTCATCGCGAAGCTCCGTGGCGAAGGCCGTGAAGGCCGCGCGTTCCGTCTTGTGCTTCGGGTTCGCGACGAGCTGGGTGATGCGGTCGATGTGCGTCTGCGCGATCCGGGCGATGTCGTTCGCCCACTCTTCCCAGTGATGGCGGTTGCCCACCTTTTGCACGAGCTTGGCGTAGATCGCGCGCTCGATGTCGCCGATCTCGAACTCGAGGTGCGTCTGGCTAGCGTGGGACGCGTCACCCTTGGGCGCGGCCTTGCTGCCGATCCCGTAGGCGCCCTTCGCCTGCTCCGCCGGCTTCATTTGCCGCTGCTTCGGCTGGATCCGGTCGGTGACGGCGATGACCTCCATCTTGCTCGGCGGCACCTGCATCAGGTCGAGCTTGTTGACCATCGCGTCGAACCGGTCGTCGTGCGACCGCAGCGCCTGCAGCACCTGCCAGACGACCTTGTAGATCTCGTTGTTGTCGAGCGCCTCGTTGGGCGTCATCCCGGCAGGGATGACCACGGGGAGCACGACGTAGCCGAGGTCCTTGCCCGGCGCCCGACGCATCACGCGGCCGACGGACTGCACCACGTCCACCTGCGAGTTGCGCGGCGTGAGGAAGAGCACGGCGTCGAGCGCCGGTACGTCCACGCCCTCACTCAGGCAACGGACGTTGCTCAGGATGCGGCAGGTGTCGTCCGGGGTGGCCGCCTTCAGCCAGGCGAGCTTGGCCTCCTTCTCGCCGGCGTTCATGCCGCCGTCCACGTGTTCGGCCTCGCAGCGTAGCGAGACCGCCTGCTCCTCCGGCGGCGCGGACTGCTGGTAGGCCTCGACTACCGACTGGAACATCGCCGCGATGTTCATCGAGCTCACCTTGTGCTTCCTGGCACCGGTGGTGGGCTTGATGACCTGGCAGAACGCCACGGCGCGGCGCATCGGGCCGTCGTAGTTGCCCCACTCGCGGAGCCCCTGCTTGGCGAGCGCCTTCCAGCAGCCGACGATCTTGCTGGCGTCGTCCACCTTGAGCTGGTTGTCCGGGTCGGCCAGCAGCCGCTGCAGGCGCTTGTTGACGTGCTCTTCCTCGATGGCCAACACGATGACCTTGTAGTCCACCAGCAGACCGCGCTGCACGGCGTCGGAGAAGCTGAGACGGTGTAACTCCTCGCCGAACTGCTTCATGTCGTCCATCGAGGCGAGCGCGACGTTCTCCTTGTCGGCGGTGGCCTTGGCCGCGTTGCCGTAGATGCGCGGCGTGGCCGTCATGTAGAGCCGCTTGCGGCCCTTGATGTAGCCCGCGTCGTGCACCTTTACGAAGGCGCTCTCGTCCTCGTCGGCCCAGGTGGCGCCGGTGGTGCGGTGCGCCTCGTCGCAGACGATCAGGTCGAAGTCGGCGAGGCCGAACTTCGCCTGCGCACGGTGGACGACGTCGATCGAGTGATACGTGCTGAACACCACGGTCATGTGCTGCTTGTCGTGGCGCGCCTGCACCTCTTCGGCGAGCCGCTTGGCCTCCGTGGTCGCCGGAAAGCGCAGCTCGTGGGTGAAGGTCCGGACGGTGTCGTCGTCGGCCGCCTTCTTCTTGCCGACGTCGCTGTCGGAACAGACGGCGAAGCTGTGGAGACCGACCCCGCTCTCCTGCGTCCATTCGGTCAATGACTGCGAGAGCAGGGCGAGACTCGGCACGAGGAAGAGCACGCGCTTGCCTTCCCCGGCCTGACGTTCGGCGATCTTGAGCGCGGTGAAGGTCTTGCCCGTGCCGCAGGCCATGAGGAGCTTGCCGCGGTCGGCCTGCTTGAGGCCGGTGAGCACGTCCTCGATGGCAGACCGCTGGTGCGCGAACGGGGACTTCCGGGGCTTGAGCGGCGGGGCGGCCTTGGCCTGCGGCTTGAACTTCACCCAATCGATCTGGCTGTTCTCGAGATCGTAGAGCGTGATCTTGCTGACCGGGACCTGCTGGCCGTGCAGCGCGTCTTCCGCGTTGGCGGACCAGTGGTCGGTGGTGCTGACGATCAGGCGATGGACGAACGGCTTCTGGCCCGAGGCGGTGAAGAAGCTGTCGATGTCGGCCTTCTGGAGCTTGTAGTCGGGCGCGTAGAACTTGCACTGGATGGCGTGGAACTCGTCGGTGTCGCGCGTCCTCGCGACGAGATCGATGCCCTTGTCCTTGCCGTCCTTGCCATGGGCCTTCGCCCAGTCGGCGAAGCTCCAGACGTCGCTGTAGAGATCCCTGTAGCTGGCCTCGTTCCGGAGGTAGGCGAGGATGAGCTCCTCGAAGTAGGTCCCCTTCTCCCGTTCCGTGACGGCGGCGGCGCGGAATCCGGCGAGGAGGTCGGCGAGTGCGGTCATCGGGATAAGCTAGTCCCGGGTTCCGACACCCTCAACGCGAAGCGCAAGAACGAGAAAGCGGGGCGGCCGAATGATCCCGGCCGCCCCGCTTCGTTCGTACAGAGATGCTGATCGCCCAGAGCTACTTGGCCGCCTTCTTCCTGGCCTTCGGCTCCTTCGCTTCCTTGGCCGGCTTCTCGGCCTTCTCGGCCTTCGGTGCCTTGGCCGCGGACTTCTTGGCCGCTGGCTTTCCCTTCTTCGGCGCATCCGCCTCTACCGCGGCGACCATCACCTTGGGAGGGGCGGCCGGTTCTTCGACCATGCCAAGCATCAGGAGCCCCTGCGGTACGGCAGGCTTGGCACCACCACGACCCTTGCTCGGGACCGACCGCTGTCCCATGCCGCGCGGAGCCGGTGCCGACGGCGCCGCGACCGGCGTGGCCGCCTTCTCAGCGACCGCGAGCTGATCGGCGATGCTCGCCGCACCGGTGCCAGCCGTGACCTCGAACGCGTCGCCGCGCTTGCGGAGATCCACGATGCCGGCGTCGTGCGCGTCCTTGAGGATGCGCGCGAAGTTGCGCTCGGAGAGCGACTCGCTGTCGCGGCCGAGGAGTTGATGGGCCTTCACGCGTACCTTCTCGCTGGGGACCGGATCGTCCCCGGTGACCACGGCGGCGACCGCATCGCGGACGAGCGCGAACGCCTCGTCGCGCGTGAGGCGGATGCCGGCGGCGCCGATGCTCTGGTCGCCGGTGGGGCGTGGCGCATGGTGCTGACGCGGTGCCGGTCGCCCGGAGGGCGCTGCGGCTAGAGCGGATGCAGGTGCTCCCGAGGCGGCAGCCGCTGCCGGCGCGGCCGCGTCGACCGCAGCGGTGCCCTCGGCCGGCGTCGCGCCACCTTCACGCGGACGGCCATCACGACCACGCCCACCGCGGCCGCGACGTCC
>JANMDK010000157.1:0-6703 GCA_031376265.1 Pseudomonadota bacterium | reverse complement strand
TCGGCTTCAAGTGCTGCGGCGCGCTCGACTACGCCTTCAAGGAAGGCATCGTCCATCGCGACATCAAGCCGGCCAACCTGATGATCTCTGAAGGCACGGACGTGAAGATCGCCGATTTCGGCGCCGCGCTGCTGCGCAAGTCGCACACCTCGCAAACCGCGGCGATGGGCTCGCCCTATTACATGTCGCCCGAGCAGATCGAGGGGCGGACACTGACCCTGCACAGCGACATGTACAGCCTCGGCGTTTCGCTCTACGAGCTGCTGACTGGCTCGCGCCCCTTCACTGGCAGCACGATGGACGAGCTGCTGAACCGCATCCTGCGCGACGAGCCGGCGCCGCCGTCGTCCATCCGCGCCGACCTGCCGAGGGACCTCGACCGCGTCATCCTGCAGGCACTGGGCAAGAAGCCCGAGCACCGCTACGACTCCTGGGCGGCGTTCGCGATGGACCTCTCGAACATCGTGCGGCTGGTACTTCCCGCCGACGTCATCTCGGACAGCGAGAAATACGTGGCGCTCAAGCGGGTCGCAATGCTCAACGCGCTGGCCGATTCCGAGCTTTGGGAGCTTGCGCGCGCCGGCGCCTGGTCGCGCGTCAAGCGCGCGACGCCGCTGGTGAAGGAGAACGAGGCGGGGCAGAGCTTCTTCTTCCTTGCCCAGGGGCAGGTCAAGGTCATCCGGCAGGGGCGCCTCTTGAACACCATCGACGAAGGCGAGTGCTTCGGCGAGATGGCCTATATCCGCGGCGGCGAATTGCCGCGCCATGCGACGGTCGAGTCGCTCACCGACATCATGCTGGCGGAATTCGTGCCCGAGGCGCTGGCCAGGATGAGCCTCGGCGCGCAGCTTGCGCTCACGCGCGCGCTGGTGCGCAACGTCGTCGACCGGCTGGAACTGGCGAATTCCCGCCTGGCGCGCTAGGCTCCGGTCTTTCCTAGGGGAGGGGCCGCCATGAAACCGGAAATGATGCTGCTGTTGTGGGCCGTCGTATTGATGTTCGTGCAGATGCTGGTCTCGGCGCAGGGCGCGTTCATGCAGGTCGGGCTGGTCACGCTGGCCGGAAATCGCGACAACATGCCGCCGCTCGCAGGCTGGGCCGGCCGCGCGCGCCGCGCGCACCTCAACATGATGGAGAACATGGTGCTGTTCGTCGCACTCGTGTTCCTGGTGATCGCCGCGGGCAAGAGCAACCAGATGACCGTGCTCGGCGCCGAGCTTTTCTTCTGGGGGCGCCTCGCCTATGCGCTCATCTACCTCGCCGGGTTTCCCTGGCTGCGCACGCTCGCTTGGGTCGTGTCGGTGGTCGGCATGGTGATGATGGCGCTCCAGCTGCTTTAGGAAAAGGACGGAGGCAAAGGCATGGTCGAAAGCACGATAAAAACAAGCAGGCGGTTCGTTCTGCGATTCGCCGCCACGGCGCTGGTTGCCGCGGCCGCGGCGGTTTCGCAGCCCGCATTCGCGCAGGCCTGGCCGGCCAAGCCGGTGAAATTCGTGGTGCCTTTCCCGCCGGGTGGCTCGGTCGATCCGCTGGCGCGGCTGCTTGGCGTGAGGCTCACCGAGTCGCTCGGCCAGCAGTTCATCGTCGAGAACAAGCCCGGCGCGTCCGGCTCGATCGGCACCGCGTATGTCGCAAAATCGCCGCCCGACGGCTACACCTTCGTCGTCGTCTTCGACACGCATGCGGTGAATCCCTCGCTGATTCCCAACATGCCGTTCGACACGCTGAAAGACCTCTCGCCGGTGATGCTCGTGGGCACCGCGCCGATGGCGATCGTCACCGCGCCTTCCAAGCCCTACAAGACGTTCGCGGACGTGATCAGGGCCGCCAAGGCCAGGCCCGATGCGATCAACTACGGCAGCGTCGGCAGCGGCAGCCTCGGGCACCTGTCGATGATGATCGTGCAGCAGCAAGGCGGCTTCAAGGCGGTGCATGTCCCGTACAAGGGCGGCGGACCGATGATGACCGACGCGATCGGCGGGCAGCTCGAGACCGGCATCGCCTCGGTCGCCGCGGTTGGCGCCAACGTGAAGGGGGGCAAGCTGCGCGCGGTGGCGACCACCGGCGAGAAGCGCTCCCACACGATGCCCGACGTGCCGACGCTGCAGGAGCAGGGCTTTCCCGGCTTCTCGGCGGTGGCCTGGTGGGGGATCCTCGCGCCGGCCGGCACGCCCAAGCCGATCGTCGACAAGCTGAATGGCGAACTGGCCAAGGCGCTGAACGAGCCGGCGCTGAAGAAACAGCTGACCGAGCAGCTGGGCATGGACCTCGTCGTGAGCAGCCCCGACGGCCTGCAGAAATGGATCGTCGGCGAGACCGATCGCTGGACGAAGGTCGTGAAGGAAAACAACGTGAAGGCAGACTGAACTTTGAATTCCACGCGATGAAAGCAACCCGCATTTGCATGGTCCGTCACGGCGAGACGGCCTGGAACGCCGAAGGCCGCGT
Organism: Pseudomonadota bacterium; assembly: GCA_031376265.1. Classification (GTDB taxonomy): domain Bacteria; phylum Pseudomonadota; class Gammaproteobacteria; order Burkholderiales; family SG8-39; genus SZAS-79. Next base: position 4,255 of record JANMDK010000157.1, on the reverse strand, counting down.
GCAGGGCCAGCTCGACATCCCGCTAAACGACGTCGGCCGCGCGCAGGCACGCTCCACGGCCGAGGCGCTCGGCGGCCAGGATTTTTCCGCGATCTACTGCAGCGACCTCATCCGCGTCCGGCAGACGTGCGAGCCGTCGGCGAAGAAACTCGCCTTGCCCGTCACGTACCTGCCGGAACTGCGCGAGCGCCACTACGGAATGTTCGAGACGCTTACGTATGTGGAAGTGCGCGAGAAATTTCCCGAGCAGTACGCGCGCTTCCGCGACAAGGACCCGGACTTCGACTTCGAGGGCGGGGAGTCGCTGCGCGGCTTCAACGACCGCTCGCTCAAGGTCGTGGCCGACATCATCGGGCGCCACGCGGGGGAGCAGATCCTCGTCTTCACGCATGGCGGCGTGCTCGAGATGGTGTATCGCCATGCGCGGGCGGTGGGATTGTCGTCGCAGCGCGATTTCGAGATCCCGAACGCCGGCATCAACTGGATCGAAGTCACAGCGGAAGACTGGAAAGTGTGGGCGTGGGCCGAGGTGGCCCATCTCGAAGCGGCGCTGGACGACCTTAAAGAGTAGGAGGCAACCATGGCACGGCACACCAAGTACGTCCCGCATGGCGTGATTCCCGCAGTGCTGCTGCCGTTCTTCGACGACCTGTCGATCGACGAGGCTTCGTTCCGGTCCCACCTGCGCGATGTGACGGCCACCGAGGGCATCTCGGCAATCACGATCAACGCGCACTCGACCGAAGCTGCATCCTGCACTTTCGACGAACAGCGGCGGGTGCTGGAGATTACGCAGGACGAGGTTGGCGCGAAGGTACCGATCGTCCATGGGATTTATGCCGAAGGCAGCCTCGAAGCCGCGCGCATCGCGAAGATGGCGGCGGAGGGCGGGGCGTCTGCGTTGCTGGTCTTCCCGCCGGGGCCCTTCACGATGGGTCACCGGCCGGAGATGGTGATCGAGCACTTCCGCCGCATTGCCGATGCCAGCGGCCTGCCGCTGATCGCTTTCCAGTACCCGCTCGCCGGTGGGCAGGGCTACCCGATGGCGACATTGCTCAAGTTGATCGAATCGGTGCCCACGGTGCGGGCGATCAAGGACTGGTGCAACCACCCGGTGCAGCATGAGCGGCATATCCGCACGCTGCAGTCCATGCAGCCGGCGGTCAACGTGCTCTCGACGCACAGCGCGTGGCTGTTCAGCTCGCTGGTGCTCGGCTGCAGTGGCTTGCTGTCGGGAAGTGGTTCGGTGATCGCGCCACTGCAGGCGCAGCTCTTTCGCGCGGTGCAGGGCGATGACCTGGCCACCGCCAAGAAACTGCATGACCGCATCTCCGCCACTGCGGAAGTGTTCTACGCCGATCCGCCGGTGGACATGCACAACCGCATGAAAGAGGCGCTGGTGCTCCTGGGCAAGCTGCCGCGCGCGGTCGTGAGGCCGCCGTTGGTGAAATGCTCGGAGGCGGAGATCGCCCGCATCCGGCAGGCGCTCGTGCGGGCTGGCCTTCTGCCCGCGGACGAGCGCCGCCTGCGGTCTGCCTGACCCGCCGCCTAGCTCTCTACGACGATTCCGTCTTCGCGGGTGAACTGCGAAGGGCCACCCAGCGCCTGCACCAAGGCGCGGCCGCCGTGCTTAAAGGCGTGCGTGTCGCCTGGCTCGAGGATCAGGTCTTCGGGGTCGCCATCCACGGTGACCCAGGACGTGCCGCTCATGCCTGTGATGCGCAGGCCCGGTTCGACGTGCATGCGCACGAGAACGCGGGGTTGGACCTCGACAATGCCGGATTCGATTTGCAGGTTCATTAGAGCCTCCTTGACGCATGCTCTTCACGCATTTATGTTCGGAGCCGATCGGCATCCGACGATGAGTGGCATTTTCGGCCTTGCCGTTGCAGTGCGACAAACGCTCATTCGGAATCCATACATGCGCTGGAAGCATGCCTAAATCCCGCTGGGACGTCCCTCCGCTGGAATTGCTGCTGGCTTTCGAGGCGGCGGCCAGGCATTTGTCCTTCACCCGGGCCGGGGAGGAACTGTTCCTCACCCAGTCGGCGGTGAGCCGCCAGATCCAGGCGCTGGAGGAGAGCCTCGGCAGCCCCTTGTTCGAACGCCGCACCCGCGCGCTGCTGTTGACCGAGAACGGGCAGGTGCTGTTCCGCGTGGCGCAGGAAGTCCTCCAGCAGGTGCAGGACGCCACCGACCGCATGAAAGCCGCGCCGCAGGAGCACACGGTCACCATCACCAGCACGCCGGGCTTCGCGTCGGTGTGGCTGATCCCGCGCCTCGCGACATTCACGCAGGCGCATCCGGACATCGACGTGCGCATCTCGGCCTCGAACGACTACGTGAATCTGGAAAGATCCGGGATAGACATCGCGGTGCGCTACGCGCTGGTCGAAGCGATGAAGGGCGCGAGGCAGTTCATGGGCGAGGAAGTCATGCCGGTCTGCAGTCCGACGTTGGCTGCGGATCCGCAGCGCCCGCTCAAAGCGCCGGCCGACCTGCGCCGCCACGTGCTGCTGCACCTCAACGACGAGCGCGCTGCGTGGCTCGACTGGACCTTGTGGACGCATGCGCTGGGCCTGGCGGAATTCAAGCCTGCCGGGGCGCTCTACTTCAGCAGCTACGACCAGGTCGTTCAGGCGGCCAACACAGGGCAGGGCGTGGCACTCGGCCGGTTCCCGCTGCTCTCGCAATTGATGCGCGAGGGACGGCTGGTCGCGCCGTTTGGCAAAGCGGTGTCGTCGTCGCGGGCTTACTTCCTGGTGCGGTCGTCACGCACCGCGTCGAGCCCCGAGGTCGACGCCTTCTCCGCGTGGCTTCACGAGGAGGTGCGGCGGGATGCCGAGGCGACGGCCGCCGTGGCCGCGGCTAGTTCGTCGGTTACTTCCCCTGGAACTTCGCCTCGCGCTTCTCGACGAAAGCCCTGAGCGCCTCGCGTGAATCGGCCGAGTCCTTGAGGCCGCACATCGTCTCGACCACGCCCTCCATCGAGCGGCGGTAGTCGAGATCGTTGGCGCGAACGAAGGCATCGCGAAGCAGTTTCATCGCGATCGGCGATTTCTTCGCGAGCCGGCGCGCCAGGGCGCGGGCGCGTGGAAGGACTTCGGCGCGCGGCACGACTTCGTTGATCACGCCGAGCTCGTGCATCTTCTTCGCCGAAACGATGTCGCCGGTGAAGAGCAGCTCGGCCGCGCGATGCCGGCCGGCGATCTTCGGCAGGTGCACCAGGTGCATTGCGGGCAGCAGGCCGACGTCGATCTCCGGGTAGCCCCACTTGCTTTCCTCTGCGGCGATGATCATGTCGCACGATACCGCCCAGGTGACGCCCGCCGCGCGTGCGTGGCCGTTGACTGCGGCGATCACCGGCTTGCCGAGCCTGTACAGCACCTCGTGCATCTCGTAGTAGAAGACCTCGATGAAGCGCCGCAGCGCCTGGCCGTCGAAATCGAGCGCCAGCTTGAGGTCGACGCCGGCCGAGAACACCGTCGGCAGGGCGCTGGTGAGGATCACCGCGCGCGCCGAGTCATCCGTCGTGGCGCGCTTGTACGCGTCGATCACCTCGCGCGTGAGCTGATGGTCGATCGCGTTGACCGGCGCGCGGTTCATGGTGATTTCCGCGACGTTCTGGATGACGCGGTACTCGACGAGCTGTGGCATGGGGCCTCCAAAAAGAATCGAAGCAAAAAGAATCGGGGACAGACCACGTTTAATTCGCCCGCTGGCGTAAACGTGGTCTGTCCCCGATTAGAGCAAAGTTGTAACCACTCTGTTACCAATCCGCGCCGCGGATCCGGAATTATTTTGCGGTGCAAACGTCAAATCGCTTCCACTACAGGAAGGACAGGAAATGAAACTGCGTGCAATCGCTCTCGCCCTCTCGGCGGCACTGATCGCAACCGCGCCGGGGCTGGCCTCGGCGGCCGGCCGTGGCGGGCATCACCATGGCCCGCGAGTGAGCATCGGCATTGGCATTGGCGTCGGCGTCGGCTTCGGGATGGGCGGGCTCTACGATCCGTTCTACGACCCGTACTGGAACTATGGCTATCCTTCGTACCCGGCGTACGGCTACGCGCCCCAGCCGTCGGAGCCCTGCACCGAGGCGCAATTGAACAAGGTGCCCACGGACAACGTTAACAGCCCCGACTACACCTACGACAGGATCGACCTGGCGCGCTGCAAGGCTCAAGCGGCCGCCGCCGCTGCGCAGGCCGCTTCTCCCCAAGGTTCGCCGCCGGCCTCTTACTACTTCTGCCGC
>JANMDK010000134.1:0-19606 GCA_031376265.1 Pseudomonadota bacterium | reverse complement strand
GGGGAGCGCCTCGGGGAGCGCATGGCTTGCCGATTGCGTGGGACGAACGGATGCGGCCGCAACGATCCTCAGCCCGCGGTCCGGCCCCTGCCCGGCGAGCGCGGCAAGCTGGTTGCGCGCAAGCGCGACGGCGGCATCGAGCTGGGCGATGCCGGCGCGCAACTCGGGCGGCGCCGACTCCGCGCGGCTCACGACCGCCTCGGTGTCGAGCCCCGCTGCGAAGCGCTGTTTCGTCAACGCGATGCGGCGCGCCGCCTGCGCCAGCTCGCGCTGCGTGATTTCGCGCAGCGCGAACAGGCCCTGCAGCTGGAAGTAGGCGCGCGCCATCGCAGACGACAGCGTTAGCCGCGCGGCATGGGCGTCTGCGGACGCGGCCGACACCGAAGCGCGCGCTGCGGCGATGACCGAGTCATAGCGGCCGGCGTAGTCGAGCTCGTAGCTGAAATCCATGGCCAGCCGGCTCGTGGTCCGGACGGTCCCGGCCACCGGCGGCGGCACGGTGCCGCTGATGCTGTAGCGCTGGCGGGTGATGTCGAGGCCGCCGATGATGCCCGGGGACGACGCCGCAAGCGCCGCGTCCACGAGCGCGCGCGCCTGCGCGATACGTGCCTGCGCAACACGCAGTGCCGGGCTGCCCGACAGCGCTTCGCCGACAAGCTGGTCGAGCTGCGCGTCGCCGAAAGCGGTCCACCAGCTTGTGCCCGGCCATTCGCCGGCAGCCGACCCGCCCAATGTTTGCGTCATTTCGAGGCTCAACGGCTCGACCGGCAGGGCCGCGGTCGACTGGCGCCCCTGCGGCGTGACGCAGCCTGCGAGCAGCACGCAGGCAAGGGCCATGGAAAGGCGGCTACTCCACATTGGCCAGCATTCGCCCGAGCAGGCCCTTGAGCTGGTCGAGCTCGCCGCGCGAAAAGCCGCGCAGCAAGCTGTTGAGCGCACGCGCTGCCACGGCGGGCAGGCGCTCGGTAAGCTTCTGACCCTTGGCCGTGAGTTCGAGCAGCATCGCGCGCCGGTCGGCGTCGTCGCGTACGCGGCGCAGCAGGCCTTTCTTGACCAGCCGGTCGATCATGCGCGTCATCGAGCCGGTGTCGTAGCTGTAGTCCCGCGCGATGTCGGCGGCGCGGTTACCGCGGCCGTGCGCGATGTAGATGAGGATCGCCGCCTGCGCGGAGGACACGCCCCAGGGCGAAATCTCGCGGTCCACGGACGCAAAGATCGCGGCGCGAAGGCGCGTGATCATGAAACCGACGCTGTCCTCGACGCGATAGGTTTCCGCCCGATAGAGGCCCATTGCTGCACCGCCAAATTAGCTGCCGAGGCAGTAAATTGCCTGCTCAGGCAGCTATTGTCAATCCAGGCTAGCGCTGATCGAAATCCAGGGTGACCTTGGGCGTTATCGGATGCGACTGGCAGGCGAGGCGATAGCCCGCGGCGATTTCGGCGGCCTCGAGGGTGTAGTTGGCGTCCATGCGCACCTCGCCTTCGGTGATGCGCGCGCGGCAGGTGCAGCAGACGCCGGCCTTGCAGGCGTAAGGCAGGTCGGCGCCGGCTTTGAGCGCTGCATCGAGAATGCTCGAGCCGCCCTCGGGCAGGTCGAGTTCGTAGCGCAGGCCATCGACGATGACGGTGACATTCGCCGTCCTGCCCGAGGGCGCGGTGGGCACTTCCTTTCGCCGCCCCGCCGCCGCCGGCGGCGCACCGAACCGCTCGAGGTGGATGCGCCCGGCCGGCACGCCCTGCTCTTCCAGCACGGCTTTCACTTCGTCGCCCATGACGGCCGGGCCGCAGATGAACGCTTCGTCGATCGTCGACGACGGGATCAGCGTGCCGAGGAATTCGCGCACCTTTGCGCCATCCACTCGCCCATTGAAAAGCTCCACCGCCTGCACGTCGCGCGAGAACACGTGATAGAGGGCGAAGCGGGACATGTACTTGTCCTTGAGGTCCTCCAGCGCCTCGTTGAAGATCACCGAGGCGAGCGTGCGGTTGCCGTAGACCAGCGTGAAGCGGGAGTTCGGCTCGCGCGCGAGCACTGTGCGCGCCAGGGACAGGACCGGCGTGATGCCGCTGCCGGCGGCGAAGGCGACATGGTGCTTTGCGTTCGCCCGGTCGAGCGGCACGAAGAAACGCCCTTCCGGCGGCATCACCTCCAGCGTGGCCCCGGGCAGGAGCTCCCGGTTCGCCCAGACGGAGAATTGTCCTTCCGGCACTTCCTTGACCGCGATGCGCAGCTCGCCGTCATCGAGCCCCGAGCAGATCGAATACGAGCGCCGCACTTCGCCGCCGCCCGTCTCGCGCCGAACATTGAGATACTGGCCCTGCACGAAGCGAAACTTGTCGGCGAGCGCCGGCGGCACTTCAAGGGCTAGCGAGACGCACTCGGCGGTCTCGCGGCGCACGTCGGTCACGCGCAGCGCGTGGAAATGGGGGGTGCTCATTACAGCGGCTTGAAGTAGTCGAAGGGCTCGCGGCAGTCGATGCAGCGGTACATCGCCTTGCACGCAGTCGAGCCGAACGCCGAAAGCTGCTCGGTGTTTTCCGAGTCGCAGCGCGGGCAATTGACCCCGCGCGAGAAGATGTGGATGCGATGCGAATCCGTGCCCTGCGTGCGGATCGGCGGCACGATGCCGTAGCCGCGCAGGCGCTCGCGCGCATCCGCGGCGATCCAGTCCGTGGTCCACGCGGGCGAGAGCTGCTGCGTGACTATGACCTTACTGAATCCCGACTCGCGCAGCCGGGCGCCGATGTCCTCCTCGATCGCGTGAAGCGCAGGGCAGCCCGAGTACGTCGGCGTGATCGCAACTTCCACTGCGCTGCCGGTTACCGTGACGCCGCGCACGATGCCGAGGTCGACGATGCTGATGACCGGGATCTCGGGGTCGGGGATGCCTCGCAGCACGGCCCAGGCCGCCTCACAGCCCGCCTCGCATGTCACCACGTTGCGCCCGGGTGCGCCCGCTGCAGCACCTGCATCTCGGCCAGCAGGTAAGAGAGGTGCTCGCTGTGCTCGCCCTCCTTGCCGCGCGAGAGGTATTTCGCCTCGGCCGGCACCTTCAGGGTCGCCTCTGTGAGCATGGTCGAGACTTCCTCGAGCCAATGCGCGCGCAGGCTTTCGGGGGCGAAGCCTTCGCCGGACTCGGCCATGGCGCGGTCGATGGCATCCGCATTGAAGAACTCCGCCGTGTAGCGCCATTGCACCTCCAGCGCCGCCTGCATGCGCGCGTGCGACTCGCCGGTACCGTCGCCCAGGCGCACCAGCCAGTCGCTGCTATGGCGGCGGTGGTAGTCCGCCTCCTTCCTGGCTTTTGCCGCGATGGCGGCGATGTCGGCATCCTTCGATCGGGTCAGCGCCTCGAGCGCGAGGCAGTGCCAGGTGTCGAAGAGGAACCGGCGCACGATCGTATAAGCGTAGTCGCCGTTCGGCAGCTCGAGCAGCGTGAAATTGCGGTACTGCTGCTGGTCGCGGTGAAAGGCGAGCTTGTCTTCGTCGCGCCCTTTGCCTTCCAGCACGCCGGCGAGCGTGAGCCACAGCCGCGCCTGGCCGACCAGGTCCAGCGAGATGTTCGCCGAGGCGATGTCTTCCTCGAGCACCGGCGCATGCCCGAGCCATTCGGCGAGGCGCTGGCCGAGGACCAGGGTGTTGTCGCCAAGGCGAAGGAGGTAGTCCACCTTCGTGTCGACCTTCGCGCTCATTACATGTGCTTCACTTCATCCGGGAGTTCGTAGAACGTCGGGTGGCGGAAAATCTTGTCGGCCATCGGGTCCACGAAGGATTCCCGGTCGCCGGGGTCCGAGGCGGTAATCGAGGACGAGGGCACCACCCAGATCGACACGCCCTCGTTGCGCCGCGTGTAGACGTCGCGCGCCATCTGGATCGCCTGCTTGGCATCCGTCGCATGGAGGCTTCCACAGTGCTTGTGATCCAGGCCCTGCTTACTGCGGATGAAAACTTCCCACAATGGCCAGTCGCGTACAGGGGGCGTGCCGCCCCCCGTACCCCCCGGCTTTTTCTCTTCGCTCATGCGGCCTCCCGTTGAAGACGTGCCTTTTGCTTTTCGGCATACGCCATTGCCGCATCACGCACCCACTGGCCTTCTTCGTAGGCGCTGACGCGCGCCGCGAGCCGCTCCTTGTTGCAGGGGCCGTCGCCGTTGACCACGCGCCAGAAATCGTCCCAGTCGATCGGGCCGAAGTCGTAGTGCCCGCGCTCCGCATTCCACTCGAGCTGGTCGTCCGGCATCGTGAGCCCGAGCAATTCCGCCTGAGGCACGGTCGCATCGATGAATTTCTGCCGCAGCTCGTCGTTCGACACGCGCTTGATCTTCCACCGCGCCGACTGGCCCGAGTGCACCGAGTCCGCATCCGGCGGGCCGAACATCGCCAGCACCGGCCACCACCAGCGGTTCAGGGCGTCCTGCGCCATGGCCTTCTGCGCCCCGGTTCCTTTCGAGAGCGAAAGCATGATGTCGAAGCCCTGGCGCTGGTGGAAGGATTCCTCCTTGCAGACGCGGATCATGGCGCGCGCATACGGGCCATACGAGCAACGGCAGAGCGGGATCTGGTTCATTATCGCCGCGCCGTCCACGAGCCAGCCGATGGCGCCGACATCCGCCCACTGGAGGGTCGGGTAATTGAAGATCGACGAGTACTTGGCTCGTCCTTCATGCAGCGCATCCATCATCTGGTCGCGCGACTGGCCGAGCGTTTCGGCGGCGCTGTAGAGGTAGAGGCCGTGCCCCGCCTCGTCCTGCACCTTGGCGATCAGGATCGCCTTGCGCTTGAGGCTCGGCGCGCGCGAGATCCAGTTGCCCTCGGGCAGCATGCCGACGATCTCGGAATGCGCATGCTGCGAGATCTGGCGCAGCAGCGTCTTGCGATAGGCCTCGGGCATCCAGTCGCGCGGCTCGATCTTGCCTTCGGCGTCGACGGTGGCCTGGAAGTGCTGCTCCTCGGCCGTCGAAGGGGCGGCGGTCTTCTCCACCTGCCCGGGCGTATCCATGGATTGGGTATACATGCGGCGATTATCGCCCAATAAAAAACCCGCAGATGCAGGCGCTGCATTTGCGGGTTTCGAGTGTGCCGCACGGGGCGGCTCGGCGGGCCTACTGCCGCGGAGGCGGCGGGTAGTAGCCCTGCGGGGGCTGGCTGTAGCCCTGCGGCGGGGGCGGCGGATAGTAGCCGGGAGGCGGACCGTACGCCGGGCGGGGAGACTCCATGCGCCCTGCAACCGGCACCTTGTTGCCGCGCGCGTACATGCACTGCTGGTAGGCGACGTCGTAGCGCTGCTGGAAGTTGCGCCCCGATGCACCGCCCGCGCCCGAGCCGGCGATCGCGCCGGTGGCCAGGCCCATGCCCGCGCCAACGCCCGCGCCGCCGTGTCCGCCGATCATCGCGCCGGCGAGCGCGCCGACTGCCGTGCCGACGATGGCGCCGCTGACCGCGCTATTGGCAACCGCATCGTTCGGGTTCATGCCGGTCTGCGATTCCGCGTATTGGCGGCACTCGTAGTCGTTGGCCTTGAATTCATCGAAGCTCTTGCCGGTGCCCGGAAGCGCCATCACGCGCGGGCCGGGAGGAATCGTGGCGCAAGCGCCGAGGACCAGCACCGCGAGCAACGGGGACAGCTTGAGGGTTTTATTGAGCATGGCTTTCTTAGTTGCGCGCCTGCGGGGCGACCTGCTGCCAGCCGGCTGCGCATTGCTTGACGTAGGGATAGTAGGCCTGCGACTCGGCGCAGTAATACCAGGTATTGGACGATTGCGACTGCTGCTGCGCGTCCTGGTATTGCTGCTGCGGCGGCTGCATTTGATACGACTGCGACTGCGGCTCGGGCTGGTACTGCGGCGCGAACTGCTGGTAGTTCTGCGGCACCGGCGGCTGGATCACTTGCGGCTGAACTTGCGGCTGCTCGATGTAGACCGGCGGCGGCACGACCATTGGCGCGACCGGCGGGTAGTAGTACGGCGAGTAGTAGTAGGGACGGTAGTACGGGCGATACATGGAGTACGCGAGCAGCGGCGCGCCGACGTAGAAGCCGATGCGGGGGCCGCCGCCACGGCGATACCCATGCGCCAGAGCCGATTCGCTCGCCAGTGCGCCAATCATCAGCGCAGCGAGGGCGATCGTCAGCTTTGCCCGGCTTTTAGGTTTGGTTTGCATGGTGTCGAAGGTTCTCTGGTTGCAGGGTTGACCTAGGACAGCACAGTACCAAGATTCCCCCTCGGCGATGGAGGGGTTTGGTAACAATGTGTTTCAAGGTGTAACGCGTGCCCTGCCCCTATGAAACCAGGAACTGCCGGACGACCTCGATCTGGTCCGCGTGCATCAGCGTCGGGGCGTGCCCAACGCCCTCGATTTCGACGATTTTCGCCTTGGGACCGCGCGTTTTCATGGCTTCGCAGGTTGCCCGCGTGAGCAAGTCCGACTCCGCGCCCCGCACCACGAGCATCGGGCTCCGCACTGCATCATAAAGCGGCCAGAGCTCGAGGTCGCCCTCGGGCATCAGGCGCTTGAAAGGTTCGGCGAGCTTCGGGTCATAGTGCATCTTGTAGCTGCCGTCGGGTTGCCTGCGCACCACGACCTCGGTGAGGAAGCGCCACTGCGCATCGGTGTGCGGCCCGAAACTCGCGCTGACTGCGCGGATGTACTGCTCGGCCGCCTCGATGCCCGGAAAAGCCGGGGCCACGCCAACGTAGGTGGCGATGCGCTCCAGCGAAACTTTGGTGACCACTGGCCCGGCGTCGTTCAGCACCAGCTTGCGGATCGGCGTGTCCGGCTGCGCCGCAAGCCCCAGGCCGATCAACCCACCCATCGACGTGCCAACCCAGTCGACTTTCTCAACATCGAGCCGCGCAATCAGCGTGACCATGTCGGAAACGTACTGCGGGATCTGGTAACCCATCGGGTCGGCCAGCCAACCCGAGTTGCCGCGGCCGGCGACGTCCGGGCAAACCACGCGATAGCGGTCGCTCATCGCGCGGGCAAAATTATCGAAGTCGCGCGCGCAGCGCGTAAGCCCGTGCACGCATACGAGCACGTTGTCGTTGGCGGCGTCGCCCCATTCGAGGTAGGCGATGCGGTGCAGCCCCTTGGGCGAGAGGCATTGCACGAAATGCTGGCGTGGTTCCGGGATCATGGGACGGGCTCAGGTAAAAAAAGGGCCGGCGGGAGCGGCGATGCGCCCCCGCGCGGGCCGATTGCGAAGGTCAGTCCTCGAAGTCACGCTTCATACTTGAACGAGAGCGACAGGCGCGCGCGGAAAGCCGTGATCTTGCCGTCGTCGATCTTGACGTCGAGCTTGGTGATCTCGGCAACGCGCAGGTCGCGCAGCGATTTCGACGCTGTCTTTACCGCGCTTTTCGCCGCGTCTTCCCACGAAGTGCTGCTCGATCCTACGACTTCGACGATCTTGTAAACCCCTTCGGCTGACGATTTAGCCATGGCTGCTCCTCCGGTTGGTTGCGGCCTCGCCAGCACCGCGAATCCATTATAGGCGGGCATCCCGCCAGTACCGGCGCTCGGCCACCCGTTGGCCGATGGTTTCCATGCCCGAACCGGAAAACCGGACCGTCACCGCCCCGTCCAGGTCGGTGCGCAGCACCTGCGCGCCAGCTGCGGCGTACCGCTCGACTACGTCGGCGCGCGGATGGCCGAAGCGATTGCGATATCCGACCGGGACGACCACAAAACGTGGTTTCACCGCCGCGAGGAAAGCCGGCGTGGAAGACGTCCGGCTGCCGTGATGCGGTGCAAGGAGAACTTCCGACTTCAGCTGCGCGGCGTCGCGCTGCACGAGCAGCCCCTCCGCCGCTTTTTCGATATCGCCGGTCAGCAGGACCGACCCGTGCGCGGTGGAGACTCGCAGCACGCACGAAAGGTCGTTGGGACGGAATTCCCCGCTGGCGTAGTCGTCCTTTGCCGGATGAAGCACCGAGAATTCGACGCCGTCCCAGGCCCATCGCTCGCCGCGCACGCAGCGGTGCGGCGCGCCCGAAGCTTGCGCGATCGGATTCGTGGGTTCGAGCGACGAAAGGAAACGCCCCACCTCTGCATCGCGCATTACCGAAAGCGCGCCGCCGCTGTGATCGATGTCGTTGTGCGACACCATCATCGCGTCGAGCCGCGACGAGCCCACCGCGCGCAGGTATGGCGCAATGATCCGCTCGCCGCTGTCCGATTCGGCATAGGCCGGGCCCGAGTCGAAGAGCAGCGCATGGTCCGCGGTGCGCACGAGGACCGCCAGCCCCTGGCCGACGTCGAGCACGGTCACCCAGGCTTCGCCCTGCGCCGGCCGCGGCGGTGAAAACAGCAAGGCCGGCAGGAAAAGCAGCAACCCGATCCAGCGCGAAGCAACGCCTTTCGGCGCAAGCAGCCAGAGAACCCCGGCCCCCGCGACCAGCACGGTCCAGAGCGGCGGCACCGGCTGCTGCCACAACGCCAGCGGCAGAGAATCGCACCATTCCAAAAAACGCATCAGCCAGCCGGTGAGCCAATCGGCGAACAGCAGCAGCGCATCGACGGGGACGAAGGCGCACACCAGCGCCAGCGGCGTGATGATCCCGCTGACCGCCGGAATCGCCACCGCATTGGCGAGCGGCCCGATGAGCGAGACCTGCGAGAAAAGCAGCAGCGCCGCGGGCGCGAGGCCAACGGTGATCGCCCACTGCACGCGCCCCCATGCCCCGAGCCACGAATCCTCGCCGCTCCACCCATGCGAGACATAGAAGATCAGCGCAACCGCGCCGAAGGACAACCAGAACCCTGCGGAAAGCACCGCCCACGCGTCCACTACGAGCACCGCAAGCAGCGCGAGCGCCAGCACGCGCGACGGCGATGAAATGCGGCCCGACCAGAGCGCCGCGGCAACGGCCGCGACCATGAAGAAAGTGCGCTGGGCCGGCACGCCGAAACCGGCAAGGAGCGTGTAGGCGAGCGCCGCGACGGTGGCCGCCACCGCGGCCGCTTTTCTCGCCGGCAGCTTCAGCACGAGCGACGGGCTGCGCCGCCAGCCGAACGAAACCAGCGCCGCGACCAGGCCGGAGATCAGCGTGACATGCAGCCCGGAGATCGACATGAGGTGCGTTACCCCGGTGCGGCTGAAAAGTCGCCAGTCGTCCGCATCGATCGCGCGCTGGTCGCCGACGACCAGGGCCACCAGCACGCCTGAAGTCGTGGACTCGCCGAGCACCGAGAGAAAACGCGTGCGCACCGCTTCGCGCAGCTGCTCGATGCGGTCGAAGAGCGAATTGCGCTCGCCGAGCTTGCGCTGCTCACCTCGTTGCCGCACATAGCCGGTGGCGCCGATGCCGCGCTCAAGCAGCCAGGCCTCGTAGTCGAAACCGAACGGATTCACGCTGCCGTGCGGCCGCTTGAGCCGCACGGTGAAGAGCCACCGCTCGCCGGGATGCACGCCGGAAGGGTCGTCGAGCATCGCCGCCGACTCCTCCGGGGAGCCGATGCCGCTGCGATACCAGGACAGCATCACCTTCGACGGAAGCTTGGCGCTTCCCCCTTGCGCGCTTTCGATCTCGAACTCGAAGCGCACGCTGCGCTCGCCGATGGCCGGCAACCCCGACACCACCCCGGCCACGACGAGGTCGCGGCCTTCGAGCTCGGGCGCAAGGCGCTCGGCCATGCGCAGGTGCGCCAGTCCCGCCGCCCAGGCAAACCCCAGCGCGAAGCACCCCGCAATGAGCAATGGCTTGCGCAATCGGGCAACCGCGGCCAGCGGCGCAAAGGCTGCGGCCGCCCACAGCCATTTAGTGTCCACATCAAGCGTTGGAAGGACGGATTGCTGTTGCAAACACCACACGCCGCCGGCGAACGCGAGGATGAGGACGGTCAGGGACTGCGGAACTGGCATCGGACGCCGTCGCAATGAGAGGAATCGGGCGAATTGGGACGGTGCCGCACAGTTCCAGGTAGCGGCCCCGCGTAAAATCGCCCTCTCCCCTAACGGCCCTGAACGCGTCCCGCTGACGCCCCATTGGCCCATGCCCCGCAAATACTTCCGCCGCTTCCTGCCGACTCATGCCTCGATCCACGAGCACCCTTGGTTCGGCCGGTTCGGGCGCTTCCTGGGCCACCCGAACCTCTGGCACCTTAACCGACACTCGGTGGCCGGCGGCGTGGCGATCGGCCTTTTCACGGGGCTGATCCCCGGGCCGCTGCAGATGCTGGGAGCGCTGCTTCTCGCGATCCCGCTGCGGGTGAATCTACCTGTCGCGTTGCTGACGACGCTCTACACGAACCCGGTCACGATCCTGCCGCTGTACTTGCTTGCCCATCAGTTTGGCGCATTCCTGCTCGGCGAGCCAATGGGTACGGCCAATATCCCGGCGTACGAGATGAATTGGCTCCAGCTCGGCGATTCGATGGTTGCGCTCTTCCACTGGTGCGTCTCGCTCGGCAAGCCTCTCGCAGTCGGCCTGCCTGCGCTTGCGTTCGCGCTCGCCGCCGTCGGATACTTCGCCGTCAAGCTCGCCTGGCGGCTGCAGGTTGCCTTCGCCTGGCGCGCGCGCCGGCGCAGACGCGCCGCCAAAAAAGAGCCGCACTGATGCGCCTTCGCCCGACCAGCCTCGCCGTCCGTTTCTACATTTCCTTCCGAAATCCGTTCCTGCTTTTCGTCGCGGTGATGGTGGTCGGCTCGGCGGGCTTCTGGATCGTGTCGGGCTACAAGGCTACGATCCTCGACGCGGTCTACATGACGTTCATCACCGTGGCCACCATCGGCTTCGGCGAAACGATCGACCTGACCCACAGCCCCGGCGGGCGGATTTTCCTCATGGTGATTGCCACGATCGGCATCACCAATGTCGCTTACGCAACATCCAAGCTCACCGCCTTCATCGTCGAAGGCGACTTGAACGAAGCCCTCAGGAGGCGACGCATGCAGGACCGGATCGACAAGCTCAAGCAGCATTACATTGTCTGCGGCATCGGCCGCGTCGGCACCAACGTAGCGCACGAGCTGCATGTGACCGACCGGGCCTTCGTCGCGCTCGAGGACTCGCAGGCCGCCATCGACGCCTTCCACGAAAAGTACCCTCGCACCCTTTGCCTGCACGGCGACTCGTCCGACGACGACTTGCTGCTACGCGCCGGCATCGGGCGTGCTGCGGGCCTCTTTGCGGTCACGGGCGACGACAGCAAGAACCTCCTGATCACGCTTTCGGCCAAGCAGCTCAACCCGGCCCTGCGCGTGGTGGC
This sequence comes from Pseudomonadota bacterium, assembly GCA_031376265.1. Classification (GTDB taxonomy): domain Bacteria; phylum Pseudomonadota; class Gammaproteobacteria; order Burkholderiales; family SG8-39; genus SZAS-79. The sequence continues at coordinate 8,398 of JANMDK010000134.1, read as the reverse complement.
GCGCTGCCACGAGGTGCGCAACATCGAAAAGATCAAGCGCGTCGGCGCCGATGCGATCGTCTCGCCGGATTTCACCGGCGGCATGCGCATCGCCTCGAGCATGGTGCGGCCGGGCGTGGTCAATTTCCTCGACGAAATGCTTCGCTCGGACAACCGCCTGCGGGTGGAGGAGATCGACATTCCGCAGGGGTTCGCCGAGCGCCCGCTCGGCACCCTGATGGCGGTCTCGCCGGACTACATCCTGCTCGCTGCGAGGGTGCGGGACGAATGGAAATTCAACCCGCCGGCAGATTTCATGGTCGGGCCCGGTACTACGCTCGTGGTCATGGTCAACCCCGAAGGCCGGGGTCAGCTCGAGCGGCTCGTCGCCGCCTGAGCGGGCACGCCGCCTATTCGGGCGGGATCGGCCGCGCGGTGGTCGTGAAGGCGATCGAGCGGCCTGCCGGCAGGTTGGCGTGGAAGCCCTCCACGATCGGCGGGCTGGCAGGCGTTTCCGAGCGCCAGACGATGACGAAGTTGGCCCCCGAGCCGCCAGTGTCGTCGCTGCGCGGGATGAAGAGCTCGATCGTAGCCATGGGCGCGATGACGCGCGGCGAAGCGAAGTATTCGCGCAGGCGCTTGCCATCCGTGTCGAAATACTGCGCCGAACTGACGCGGATCGGCTTGGCCGGGTCCGTGTTTCGGATGCTTACCGAGATCGACACCAGCGCCTTGGCCGGCTCGCCGCGGCTGTCGAGGTCGCCATGCCAGACGTGTGAATAGATCGGGAGGTAAAGCATCTGCCCTGTGGAGCGGGCGACGGGTGCCTGCGCGAAGGCAGACCCGCCATACAGCAGGCCCAGCGCCAAAAGCAGAAGAACCGATGCTAACCGCGTGGCTGGATTTCCCATGCCACGCAGTGTACTAGCGTTGCTAGCGCTTGAACCCGACGACGCCGGTCACCCCGGTGCCGCCGGTGCCGAACCCGGTGCTGAACACGAGGCCCGCGCCTTCGGCGTTGGGGCCGGCAAAGAATCCAGCGAACGAGCCGCCGGGCGTCGCGCCGCTGACGCCGCCGCAAGGACCCGAGCAAGTCACCGTGTTGAATCCGGCGGAGAAGCGCCCGCTGATGGTCGAGAACCCTGTAGTGGCGTTCATCTGGAAGGTGTTGCCCGCCGACGGGTTCGTCGCGTTCATCGCGAGGTTGAGCGACCGCGCGACGAAGTCGGCCGTGAGGCTCGCGCTATTGAGCACGCCGGTGCCCTGCATGAAGTTGCCCACGGGCGTGTATGTCAATGTGCCCAGCGAAGGCGGCAGCGTGTTCGGCGCAGTGCCCGTGATCCAAGGCTCGAATGCGGTCGAGCCGGTGGTAAAGCTCGCATAGTTCGAATCGGTGATCTGCGAGCCTGCGCCTGACCAGTTCCCCCAGACCAGGTTGCCGGCCGTGGGCGCCGACCCGTTGATCGTGTTGAGCGCCGTGCCTACGGCCGAAAGCGGCCCGCCGACGGTCGGGCCCGCGCCGAGCAGCCTGCCCTGCGGGTCGACTTGCACGCCCCAGAACGCATTCGAGCGCGCGTCGACGCCGCCGGCCTGACGCGGCGTGGCGTTGGCGGCCACGAAGTTGTTCGGCGGGGTCGTAAGCGCGAGGGAAAGCGGGATCGAGAACGTCTCGGTCGAGTCCGCAGCGGTCAGCTTTATTGACGCGACGCCGCCGCTGATCGTGCCGGCCACGCTGATGAACTGCACGAACCCGGGCGTGTTGCCGGGGCCGCAAGTGGAGCAGCGGAAAGCGCCCTGGTTCTGCGGGAAGTCCGCGAGATTGAAGGTGCCGCTGAACGTCACTTGACCGCTGCTGACCGAGATCGGGAAACCGGACGCCGCCGAGGGGGAAGCCACGTTGAGCCTGTCGCCGCCGCTCGACTGCAGGTTGGCCGTGAGCCCGGCGCGCTGCAGGGCGAGGTTCACGCCGAGCGTGACGTCGCCGGCGACTACGGCTTTGCACGGCGGCGTGCTGCAGCTCACCGGGATATTGAACGGGCCCTGCAGCCGGTAGAAAACGGTGCCGGTGCTGGTGGGCTGGAGCACGGCCGCGGGGCCGGTCGTCGATGCTTCTGTCGTGGCCTGGAACACGTTGGTTGCGAGGACGACCGGCGCGGTCGTCGTCGTGACCGACGCGCCAAGCCCGCTGTCTGAAGTGCCGGCGCCGGAGCCGGTGGGCGCTAGCACGCCGGAAAGATCGGATCCGGCCGAGGCGACCTGCGTGCCCGAAACCTGCGTCGTGGTGGATGGCGTGGCGGCCTGCACCGGCGCGCCGGCCGGGCGCTGGTTGCGCGAACGGCCTTCGAGCGTGTCGCGCAGGAACTGCGGCGGCGCGATCAGCTGCTGCGGGGCCGAGCTGGCGCTGGCGACCTGGAAGAACTGGTCGGAGCCGAACACCGTTTCGCCGGCCTGGTTGCTGACCGAGATGCGCCCGTCGGTGACGCCGCCATAGGTTCCGTTGGGCGCGGCCGAGCCGTCCGGGTTGCGGCAGCTGTTGTTGCACTCCACGAGGCTGAAGTGCGTGCCGCGGATGCCGATGGTCGCGGTATCGGTCTTCATACCGTAGTTGTCCTGGCGCAGCTTGCCGATGGCGCCGGTCACGGTGCGAACGCCGCCCGCCACGAGGTTGTAGAAGGCGCGCTGCTCTTCGGGCTTCTTGCCGGCGAACGCGTACTCGGTGAGGCGGAAGGTCGTGTCCGGGCGCAGCGAGATGATCGAGTCGTCCGTGAGCCGCAGCTGCGTGTTCGACTGCGCGCCGACCTGGATCGTGTCGCCGGTGCGCACTTCGGTGCCGCGCTGCGCGGCGATCCGCTCGGCGCCCCGCACGACCGTCACGTTCCCGACGGCAATCAGCACGCGGCCAGCGGCCTCCTGGGCAGAGGCCAGCGAGGGAACCAGCATCGAGGCCGCAAGCAGCAGCGCCGATAGCGGGCTTTTCTTCATCCGATTATTTGAATTCATAGCGAACCTTGAAAGCGATGGTTTCACGCGGGAAGGTGAACAGCTCGACGTTCGAGCGGTTCCTGGCGAGCATGGCCTCGGCGCGGAAGGAAACGTTGCGCGAAAACAGGTAGCTCACGGCGGCATCGAAGGCCGAGTAGCGGTCCTCGCGCGTCACGCCGAGGATTGCATCGGCCGCCATGTACTCGCTGTTCTGGAAAGAGTAGCCCGCCGACACGCCCCACTTCGCCGCGGGGGTGAAGTTGACACCGAGGCGGCCGCCGTAGAGGCGCCGCCCGAGGTCGTTGCGGGTGGAATCGAGCGTCTTTTCCTCGCCGGCGTTCAGCGAAACGGTGATTGCCGGCTGCCAGGCATGCGGGAAAAGCCTGCGATAGCCGGCCGACACGCCGGAGAAGTCGGCGTTCCGCGGGCTGTTCGCGCCGGTGTACTCGAGCCTCGCGTACTGCAGGCCGAGGCTGAAAGACTGGATCTCGTCGAGCTGGTGCTGCCATTCGAGCGAGCCGCCGAGCGAGCTGCGATAGCGCGCGGTCCCCAGCGTAATCAGGCCGTCGTTGAGTCCGAAGCGGAACAGGTTCTTCTCGCGCAGCACCGACACGCCGCCGCCGATGGCGTAGCTGCCGAGGTCGTACTGGGCGTTGGAATCCTTGAGGTTGTTCTTGAGCTCGCCGGTGGCATTGGCGAACAGCGCAATGCCCGGGCGGATCGGGTGGCTGATGTAGCCGCCGGCGCCAATCGTGGTGAAGGTGTCGCTGATCTTCAGGCCGCCTGGTCCGACGACCACCGGGCCGAGGTTCTGCAGCGAGATGTTCGAGCTCGCCACCCCGCTGTTGACGTTGCTGTCGTGGCCGATGCCGGCCTCGATGTAGAGGCCCGTGCTCGTCGTGTAGCGCGTCTCGCGCAGCCTGACCGCGTCGAGGTAGCGGTCGATGGTGCTGACAATGGCAGGCGGGGGACTGAGCTTGCGCAGCGCCTCGAACTCCTCGCGAGCCCGCGCGTCCTCGTTCAGCGCGAAATAGCCGCGCGCGAGCTGCAGGCGCGCCGAGACGTTGTCCGGGAATTGCAGGATGTAGCGCTCGAGCGCCAGGACGCCCTCGCCCGCATGGCCGGTCTCGATCGCGGCCACGCCGAAGTAGAAGTCGAAGGCCGGGTCGCCGAGGAAATCCGGCGACTGCTTGCCGAGCGCATAGGCTTCGGCGGCCTTGCCGGCTTCCATGAGCGACCTGATTTCATCCGGGGGGGCGGCGAGCACCGCCAGCGGCAGGCCCGCAACCAGCGCGGCCAGCGGCAGGCGCAGCGCGCGCATCAATTTCGAATGTTTCAAGCGATCCATCCCTGTGCGTTTTTATAGGTTCGCGCGCATTACACCAAAAAGGGCGCGCGCATGCACGGCAATAGTTGCGCATTGCGGATTTTTTTGCATCACCCGGACGGGCGATGACACCGCGAAAACTAGAGCCGCGACTCCTGGTAGTCGAGCTCTTCCTCCAGGTGGTGGAGGACGTCGTCGCTGATGTGGTTCTCCTGCCAGGCGCGGATTAGTGACTTGCGCTCGGCCCTGATCGCCGCGATCCGCAGGCGGCGCGCCTGCTCTGCGTCCACCGCGCCGGGCGAGGAATCCGCCTCGGCCAGCGCGAGTCGCTCGGCGAACTCCGCGCGCACCCTGGCCACCACTTCCGGCGAAAAGTTTTCTTCCTTCGCGATTCTCTCAACGGTATTGATCGCCTCGCGGCCCATGTCGGTGCGGGCGTGACGCTCCTCCTCGGCGATGCTTTCGTCCGAAGTGAGCTTTAACCGCATGATCAGCGGCGCGAGCGTCAGGCCCTGGCCCACCAGCGTGACGAGGATCACCACGAAGGTCAGGAACACGATGAGGTCGCGGTGCGGGAAAGGCGCTCCGCTCTGGACCGTGACCGGCAGCGCGAGCGCGGCGGCCAGCGACACGATGCCGCGCATGCCGCACCACGCCTCGATGAACAGCTCGCGGTTCGGCGCCGCCTTCTCGCGCGCCGCGAGGCCCGGCACGACCCAGCGCGGGATCCAGTTGGCCGGGAATACCCAGAGGATGCGCACGAGGATCGCGACGGCGCTGACGCTGAAGGACCACAGCGCAAGCTGGCCCACCGTGTAGCCCGATAGCCGCTCGGTGATGACCGAGAGGTGCATGCCGATCAGCATGAAGATCAGGCTGTTGAGCAGGAAGACGAGGATGTTCCACACCGAGCGCGCGAGGATGCGCATCTCGGCCGACACCATCTTGGGCGAGAACCGGCCGCGGAAAAGGCCGGCCGCAACGACCGCGAGCACGCCCGAGGTGTGCACCGTCTCCGCGAGGATGTAGGCCACGAACGGCACCGACATCGCCATGAGTACCTCGATGAAAGCGTCCCCGAGGTGCGGGTGCAGCCGGATGAAGACCCAGGAGACCGCCATGCCGATGGCGATGCCGCCGATCGCGAGGCCGCCGAACTGCAGCGTCGCGTCGGTGAGCGAAAACACGCCCGTGGCGACCGCCGCCACCGCAAACTTGTAGATCACGAGGCCCGACGCGTCGTTGACCAGGCTCTCGCCTTCGAGCACGGTGACGATGCGCCGCGGCATGTTGAGGTGCGAGAGGATCGCCGTGGCCGCCACCGCATCCGGCGGCGAGACGATCGCGCCGAACGCAAAGGCCACGGCCCACGGCATGTCGGGCACGAAATACTTGAGCGTCGCGCCGACCGCGAGCGTGGTGACGATGACCAAGCCGATGGCGAGCATGCCGATCGGCCGCAGGTTGGCCTTGAAGTCGCGCCACGAGGTGAGCAGCGCCGCCTGATAGAGGATCGGCGGCAGCACCAGCACGAGGAGGAACTGCGGGTCGAACTCGAGCTGCGGCAGGCCCGGCACGAACCCCACCGCCGCGCCGCCGATCACGAGCGCGATCGGGTACGGCAGGCCGATGCGCCGGGCGAACCAGCCCAGGCCGACCGAGCACAGCAGCAGGAATACCAGTACCGACAGGAATTGCACTTCGGCTCCCCCCTAGGAAGCGGCTTGCAGGCGGCCTTCTTCGAGCCGCAGGATCCTTTGCGCCTTCGCGGCCAGCGCGAGGTCGTGCGTAACGATGACAAAACTGGTGCCGTGCGATTCGGACAGCTTCACCATCGTTTCGAACACCGCGTCCGCGGTATGCGTGTCAAGGTTGCCGGTCGGCTCGTCGGCCAGCACGCACGCCGGGCGCGTCACGAGCGCGCGCGCAAAGGCCGCGCGCTGGCGCGCGCCGCCCGAGAGCTCGCCCGGCAAATGCTCGAGCCGCGCGCCCAGGCCCACTTCCTCCAGCACCTCGCGCGCCTGCGAAAGGGCGCTCTGGCGATCCACGCGGCGAATCAGCAGCGGCATGGCGACGTTCTCGAGCGCGGTGAATTCCATCAGCAGGTGGTGGAACTGGTAGATGAAGCCGAGCGTTTCGTTGCGAAAACGCCCGCGCTCGGCCTCGCCCAGCGAAGTGAGATCCCTGCCCTGCACCAGCACGCTGCCCGACGAGGGCACGTCCAGCCCGCCCAGCAGGTGCAGCAGCGTGCTCTTGCCCGAGCCCGACTTGCCGACGATCGCGATGCGCTCCCCGGCGTGCACGTCGAGGTCGACGCCCGAGAGCACCGTCACGCTCAGCGGCCCGGACTCGTAGGTCTTGGCGAGGTCCCGGCAGGCGAGCGCCGGCCCGCCGTGCTTCACCACCGGGTCATTCATAGCGCAGCGCCTCGGCCGGGTTCACGCGCGAGGCGCGCCAGCTGGGGTAAAGCGTGGCGCAGAACGAGATCAGGAGCGACACCACTGCGATCACCACCACGTCCGACCATTGCACGTCCGAAGGCAGGTCGCTGATGTAGTAGATGTCCTTGGAGAGGAACTGCACGCTGAAAACCCTCTCCAGCGCCGGCACGACGACGTCGATATTGAAGCCGACCAGCACGCCGCAGACCAGGCCGATGAGGGTGCCGATGACCCCGATGAGCACGCCCTGCACGATGAAAATCTGCAGGATCGAACCCGGCGACGCCCCGAGCGTGCGCAGGATCGCGATGTCGGCCTGCTTGTCGGTGACCGCCATGACCAGGGTCGAGACGATGTTGAACGCGGCCACCGCGACGATCAAGAGCAGGATGATGAACATGACGCGCTTCTCGATCTCGACGGCGCGGAAGAAATTGGCGTGGCTCTTCGTCCAGTCGGTGGCAAAGGTGTTGGCATCGAACCTGGCCATGATTTCGCGCGCCACGGTGCGTGCCGCATACAAGTCGTCTAGCTTGAGGCGCACGCCGGTGACGAAGTCGTCCATCTGGAAGAGCTTCTGCGCGTCCTCGAGATGGATCAGCGCCAGGCCCGAGTCGTACTCGAACATGCCGACTTCGAAGATGCCGACCACGGTGAACTGCTTGAGCCGCGGCACGACGCCGGCCGGCGTCACCTGCCCCTGCGGCGCGATGATCACGACCTTCTCGCCGTGGATCACGCCGAGCGCGCGCGCAAGCTCGGAGCCGAGCACGATGCCGAATTCGCCGGCCTTGAGCGCATCCAGCCGGCCGGCCTTCATGTGCGCGCCGATCTCGGCGACCTTGTCTTCCATTTCGGGAATTACGCCGCGCACGATCGACCCGCGCACCGTCTGGCCGAACGAAAGCAGTCCCTGCGCATTGATGAACGGCGCTGCGCCGACCACCCGAGGGTGCTTGGAAACTTCCTTCACCGCCGCCGGCCAGTCGGCGAGCTTGTTGTTCACGCCCGAGATCTGCACGTGCGAGGCCACGCCGAGGATGCGGGTGCGCAATTCCTTCTGGAAGCCGTTCATTACCGACAGCACCACGATCAGCGCCATGACGCCCAGCGCGATGCCGGCCATCGAGATGAGCGAGATGAAGGAGATGAAGTGATTGCGGCGCTTTGCGCGTGTATAGCGGAGGCCGACCAGCAGTTCGTAGCGCAAAGCGTGCTTCCCGAGGGATCCCACTTGCCGGGAGGTCCCCGGAAGGTCGGGCGAGGATACTACAATCCCCCTATGGATTCTGAGAGCTGCCGCACACTCGCCGCGCTGCTGCGCAGCCAGCGCATTGCCGCGCTTGGCACGCTGCGGCAGGGCGCGCCGCTGGTGTCGATGGTGCTGTACCTGCCGGCGCCGGATTTCTCCGCCTTTCATGTGCATGTGAGCAAGCTCGCCTGGCATACGCAGGACATGATTGCGGATGCTCGCGTCTCACTTTCGATCGCCGCTACCGACGACGGCACGCGCAATCCGCAGGTGCTGGAGCGCGTGACCCTGCGCGGCGAAGCGGCGGCGCTGCCGAACGATTCGGCGGACCACGCGCGGCTGAAGGAGGCGTGGCTTGCGCGCTTCCCGGATTCGGCAATCAATTTCGAGCTCGCCGATTTCTCGTTCTGGCGCATC
>JANMDK010000120.1:0-1736 GCA_031376265.1 Pseudomonadota bacterium | reverse complement strand
GGTTCTGGAAGGCCTATCGCGGCCTGATGGGTATTTAGCGTGGCGCGCAGTACAGACGATCGTATTGAGGACCGCATCGAGCGGTTGATGGCGGAGTATGCCGACTGCATCGACGAAGCCCGGCTCGAGGAATGGCCGGCCTTCTTCACCGAGGACTGCCTCTACCGGATCATCACGAGGGAGGGATATCGCAACAAGTGGCCCGCGGGCATCATGCATTGCGAAGGCCGCGGCATGGTGAGCGACCGGATCCTTTCGCTTCGCCGTGCCAACATTTACGAAACGCAGATCTACCGTCACCTCACCTCCAGCCTGCGCATCAAGGGCGAGGAGCAGGGCGGCTGGCGCGTGCACACCAATTTCGCCGTGATCCGCACCATGCGCACCGGCGAAATGATCGTCTTCGTCGCCGGCTTCTACGATGACCTGATCGTCGAGCGCGATGGGAAGCTCCTTCTCCGCGAACGCAGCGCGGTGCTCGATTCCGAGCGCATCGACACGCTCCTCGCCATCCCCGTCTAAAAGGGGCCAGGCTCAAACCTTGCAACTCTTCCGGATCTCATCCACATGACCAAATTTCGACGTCAGCTTCGAGCCTGGCCCCTTTTATTGTTGTTCGCGGGGGCGGTGCAGGCGCAGCCGTTTCCGAGCAAGCCGATCCGCCTCATCGCGCCTTTTCCGCCGGGAGGCGAGATCGACCTCGTCGCGCGCGGCATTGGGGCGAAGATGTCCGATAGCCTCGGCCAGGCAGTCGTGGTCGAGAACGTCGCCGGCGCGGCGGGTGCGATCGGTTCGGAACGAGTGGCAAAGGCGGCGCCCGACGGCTACACGCTGCTGCTCGGCGCAACCACCACGCACGGCATCAACCCCGCGCTCAACCCGAAGCTGCCCTACGACGCGGTCAAGGAATTCACGCCGATCTCGCTGGTGACGACGATCCCGCATGTGCTGGTCGTCCATCCCTCTGTCCAGGCGAACACCCTGGCGGAATTCGTTGCGCTGGCCAAGGCGAAGCCGGGCCTGCCGTACGGCTCGGCCGGCAACGGCTCGCCGCACCACCTCGCCGGCGCCTTGTTCTCGAGCCTGGCGGGATTCAACGCGACCCATGTGCCGTACAAGGGCGTCGGGCCTTCGATGGTCGACCTCGTCGGCGGCCAGATCAGCTTTATGTCGGTGGGGGCCACCGCAGCCGACCCGTACATCAAGTCGGGCAAGCTGCGCCCGCTGGCGCTGGCAGCCCCCGCGCGACTTGCCGGTCTGGACGTGCCGACCTTCTCCGAGCAGGGCTACAAGGGCTTCGAGGTCATGGCGTGGTACGCGGTGTTCGGTCCGGCGGGCATGCCCCTGGACGTGACCAACAAGCTGAGCTCGGAGGTCGCCAAGGCCACCAACTCGCCGGATTTCCGCGAGCGCCTCAAGTCGCTCGGCGCGACGCCGGTCGGCAGCAGCTCGCAGGAGCTTGCGCTCCACGTGAGGAACGAGATCGACCGCTGGTCGCGCGCCGGCAAGGCGGCCAACTTCAGGATGGAGCAGTAGAACCCACGATGTCGAACTCCTACATCCTCGGCGGCGCGATGCTGCCGCACGCGCCGCAGTTCTTCACCCAGCCGGAGACCGAAGACAAGGCGACGATCGCCGAAGTCCAGAAGGTGGCGAAGAAGATCGGCGACGGCCTTAAGGCGCTCAACCCCGACGTCTGGATCGTGATCGGCAACGATCATGCGCAGCAGTTCTTC
>JANMDK010000066.1:0-6637 GCA_031376265.1 Pseudomonadota bacterium | reverse complement strand
CGGAGCACAGCTACTCGATGAACCCGGAAGAAGCCGAGAAGCTGAAGCGCCTCCTGTAATAAAGGGGCCAGCCTCAAACCGATTAAAGGGGCCAGGCTCAAACCTGACGCCTTTTAATTAGTCAGGTTTGAGCCTGGCCCCTTTAATCCTTTAATCGAGCCTGGCCCCTTTTTACTCTTCCTTTTGCTGCAGGGCGAAGATCGAGGTGTAGCCGCCCGACCAGTCCGGCGGGATCAGGCAGGGGCGCGGGTCGTGGTGCGCGAAGGCGGCGCGCTTGCCGCGGATGATGGCCTGGTCGTGCTTTGGCTTGATCGGGTTGACCGTGTAGGGGAAAGCGTCCGCTGAAGTGAGCGTGTAGAGCAATAGCGGCCGCCCCAGGTCGGAGTCGTTGCGTGGCGAGCCGTGGATCGTGCGGCAGTTGTGCAGCGTGAGCGAGCCCGCGGGGCCGACGGCGTAAACCGCCTTCTCGGTGTGGATCTTCGCGATGTCCGCATCCGACAGGCAGCCGACCCACTTGCCCTCCGAATCGTACTGGCTGAGCACCGGATCGATCTCGTGGCTTTTGGGGATGAAGCCGACCGGGCCCTGGTCCATCGTGCAGTCGTAGATGTAGGTGCCGATGGTCAGCGGCGAGTAGTTGGTATGCGGCCAGAACGAGATGTCGTAGTGCCACTTCACTTCCTCGCCGCCTTTCGACCACTTGAAGTTGAGCTTCGAGTGATGGAACTTGACGTCCGGCCCGACGAGGTCGGCGACGATTTCGGGCATGACCGACTTGGTGCAGTACTCCCAGAACACCGGGTGCTGCTCGGTCGGGTTCGAGACGCGGCGCAGGCGCGGCGCGTCCGGCTTGTGGTCCGGCTCCAGGTCGTAAATCGCGTCCGAGACGGCGACCTTGCGGCTGCGCTCGACCAGCTCGTCGGTGGCATCGCGCAGTTTCCTGATCCAGTCATCGCCGATGACTTTCTCGAGGATGATGAAGCCGTCGTTGAAATACGCCTCGCGCTGCGACTGCTTGAGCACGCGGGGAGGGATGGCGAGGATTTGTTCGGGTGTCATGGATAAGCCTCCTTACTTGAAGCCTTACTTGAAATTGAGCATCACCGAGGGCAGGTAGGTGACGAGGATCGGGAAAATCATCACGATGACCAGCGTTACGCACTGCAGCGTCACGAAAGGGACGACGCCCCAGTACATGTCCTTGATCGTGACCTCGGGCGGCGCGACGGCGCGCAGGTAGAAGATCGCCGGCGCCATCGGCGGGGTGAGGTACGAGGTCTGGATCATGATGAGAAACAGGATCAGGAACCAGATCGCGTCGAACCCGGCGGCCACCACCAGCGGCGTAAAGAGCGGCACGAAGATCAGCACGATCGAGATCCAGTCGAGGAAGAACCCGGCGATGAAGATGATCAGCATCATCAGCCCGAGCAGCATCCACGGCGTGAGCTGCAGCTTGTTGATGAGTATGCTTGCAGTGTTGATGCCGCCGCCGCCGATGAACACGCCGGTAAACAGGGTGCCCGCGAGCAGCACCGTCATGATCATGGTGGTGATCTTGAGCGTCTTGATGAGGGCCTCGTACAGCCCGCCCCAGGCGAATCGGCCATAGAGGATCGTGAGGCCGACGGAAGCGAGCGCCCCGATCGCCGCGGCTTCGGTCGGCGAGGCCCAGCCGAAGAGGATCGACCCCAACACCGCGAAGATCATGAAGAGCGGCGGCACGAGGTTGCGCGTCGTGATCCAGACCTTTTCCTTGAACGTCGGGTCGCCCGGCTCTGGCGGGATGCGCGGTCCCCTCTCCGGCTTGAGGATGCAAAGCGTGAGGATGTACACGATGTAGAGGAAGGCCATGATCAGCCCCGGGAACACCATGCCGTAGAGCAGGTCGCCCACCGAGACGTTTGCCAGCGGCCCCATGACCACCGCCACCACCGAGGGCGGGATGATCGTGCCGAGCGACCCGCCGGCGCAGATGGTGCCGGAGATCATCGCCTTGTCGTACTTGTAGCGCAGCATGACGGGAATCGTCAGCAGGCCGACGACCGATTCGGTCGCGCCGATTACGCCGCTCGAGGCCGCGAAGATGATGCACATGAGCACAGTGGCGATCGCGAGGCCCCCGGGCAGCCGCCGCGTCCAGATGTGGATCGCCTCGAAAAGCTTGTCGGCGATGCCGGATTTCTCGAGCATCGCGCCCATGAACACGAAGAGCGGCACCGCGGCGAAGACGAAGTTGGAGGAGATGTCCTCGATCTTCTCGATGAACTGGAAGATCACGCGGTTGCCGAAGATGCCCAGGCCGAACAGCACGGCGGTGATCATCATCGCAAAGGCGACCTGCACCCCGAGGAACATCAGGGCGAAAGCCACCGGCAGCATCAGGAAGGGGAGGTAATCCATCAGGTGCTACCCTCGGCCGCAACGTTCCCGGCCGGGCCGGCCGCCCTGTAGCCGCGGACCGTCTTGATGATTTCAGCCACGATCTGCAGCGCGAACAGGGTGAAGGCAAGCAGGAAGACGACCCTGAAAGGCCAGACCGGCATGTTCATCGCCGACTGTCCGCTGTGCTCGTTTCGCGAATAGCCGATCATCAGGTGCTGCCAGAGCGCGTAGGTGAGCCACAGCATCAGCGGCAGCGTCACCGTGTAGCCGAGCAGGTCGATGACCGCGCGGGTCCGGGGGCTGAATTTGGTGCTGAAGATGTCGATGCGGATGTGGTCGCCGGTTTTCAGCGTGTAGGCCATGCCGAGCAGGAAATGGGAACCCGTCAGGATGTAGCCGACCTCGTAGGCCCAGACCGTGGGCGACGCGAAAAGGTAACGGGCGAAGACTTCGTAGCAGGTGGCGATGACCAGCGGCACGATGGCGAGCGACGCCAGGATGCCGATGCTGCCGGTGATGCGTTCAATCGACCTAACGAGCGCATTCATGGCGCCGGTCTCCTGTTCTTGTTGTTATCCGTGGGCATAAACGAAGATGGGGCGCCTGCGCGCCCCACCTTTGTTGCGACGAACGATCAGCCCTTGACCTTTACCGTGCGCCAGCCCGACGCGCCTTTCCACAGGGCATCGAGCTCCTTCTGGCTCTCGTGCACCTTGGCGAACCACGGGTACTTGTTCTCCTTGGCGGTCTTCGCGGCCCAGTCGAGGCCGATCTTGCGGCCGGCGTACTGCACCTCGGGCGAGAGCTCGATGATCGTGTTGCCGGCTTTCTTGTAGAACTCGAGCGCCTTTGCGTCCTCCTGGCCGATCTTGAGCCAGCTCTCGAAGGTCTGGAGCTTGGCGACCGTCTCGACGAGCTTCTTGTCCGCGTCCGACAGCTTGGCCCAGGCGTCCTTGTTGATGCACAGCTCGAAAGGGGCGGTGGGCTGGTGAACGCCGGGGTAGATGATGTACTTGGCGACCTTGTGGAAGCCCATCGAGATGTTCTCGTACAGCGTGCCCCATTCGGTGGCATCGATCGCCCCGCGCTCGAGCATCGGGTAGACGTCGCCGCCGGCAGTGGTGACCGGCGCGGCGCCGAGGTCCTTGGCCATCTCGAGCCAGGCGCCGGCCGTGCGGATCTTGAGGCCCTTGAGGTCGGCCAGCGTGCGCACGGGTTTTCTCGAATGCAGGAAGGCCTCGGCCGTGCGGATGAACATCGGGATCGAGACGAGGCCTTCGGACTCGTCGCGGTACTTGCGCTGCATGTCGGCGCCGCCGGCTTCATACAGCCAGTGCAGCATGCGCTCGGTGTCGAACGAGCCCGCATAGCCGCCGAAGAGCACCGTGGTTGGGTCCTTGCCCCAGTCGTAGCCGATCCAGGTGTGGCCCATCACGGCCACGCCGTTCTTGACCGTGTCCGGCACCTTGAGCGCGTTGCCCAGGGCGCCGCCGGGGAAGACCTGGATCTTGAAGCGCCCGCCGGAAAACTGGTCCATCTTCTCGGCGAAGGCCTTGGAGCCGATGTCCATGAGCGGCCCGCCGCCCCAGCCGGTGGCCATCTTCCAGTTGTAGGTGGCGCCTTGCGCCTGCACGCTGACCGCAGGCAATGCCAGGGCGGCCGCTGCTGCTCCGCCCTTCAGGAAATCGCGCTTCTTCATTACACCCCTCCTCAGTGGTTTAACCCGGTGTCAAGCTGCCTGTTGGCCTGATTGATGCGCGAGCGGCCGCTCCTTCAGCGTGTGGCGCCCGATTGCCTCCTTCAGTTCCTGCTTTATGTACTTCTCGTTGTAGCCGTTGAAGATGTGCCCCAGCAGGCCGCGCTTGAGGTCGCTGGTGCCCATGACCCAGTCGGCGATCGGGAAGGTGAGGTTCATGTTGATCCCCATCATGAGGCCCTGGTTGTGGTGCGCGGTGTGATGGCGGCGGATGGTATTCACAAACGGCAGGTTTCGCACGAACCAGTTCTCGTGCACGTGGCAGCAGTAGTGGAAGGTTTCGTAGATCAGGTACTGGCCGACCATCGTCACCATGAGGATGTAGCCGGCGTTTGCATTGACCAGCCACGCCAGGGCAAGCGCGGCGGGGATGCCCATGCCGATGAAGGTGAAGAGGGCGCGCCAGGGGAAGAAGATGATGCGGAACTCGCGCGAGGAATCGACCGTCATCACGCCGTCGGTGAAGTACTGGTGGTGCTGCCGCGTGTGGCGGTCGTAGATCGCGCGCAGCGCCCAGACGTCCACCAGGCGGTGCATGACGTACTTGTGGATCCACCACTCGAAGAGGTTCGAGACGAAGAACACCGGGATCACGAGCAGCCATTCCCAGGTGGCGCCCTGCAATTGGGAAACGCAGTAGGCGATGAAGGCGATGCCGACGGTGTACATCACGCCTACATGCAAAAGCCCGCTGTAGAGCGGGTGGATCTGCGCCTGGTACTCGGCGCGGAACTGCTGCTGGCGTTCGGACATCATGGCGGCGTCTCCATTCATCTCGCCTTCTGATATATCAGGCGTATATCTAATTATCTACGCCCGGGAGGCGCATATCAAGCATTCGCGCCGACCGTATCGCGGGTGAACTGCTCGATGTAGCCGAGCAGCTTGTCCGAGGCGGCCGCGGCCGCGTCCTCGTCCTGCCCGGCGATGCTGCGGGCCACGTCGGCGTGCAGCTTGGCGGCGCGCGGCATGTCGGCCGCCTTCTTGTAGTGGATGTACCAGAAGCGCCGCGAGAGGGAGTGCACCAGGCCCATCGCCCCGGCGGCGAATTCGTTGCGCGCCGCGACCACGCTGAGCTCGTTGTATTCCCGGTCGACGCGCATGAAGGTGTCTTCGTCGTTGCTTTTGGCGGCTTTTTCGAAGTCGCGGGCCATCTGGGCGAAGCGCTCGCGCTCCTCCGGCGTGGCGCGGCGGGCGGCGCTGCGGGCCACCAGCCGCTCGACTTCCCGACGCACTTCAAGCAGCCGCAACTGGCTGCCGATGTTGATCTCCGAGACGATGATCCCGCGGCGCGGGAGGATGGTGACCAGCCTCTCGCGCGCAAGGCGTTGCAGCGCTTCGCGGATCGGCGTGCGGCCGATGCCCAATCTTTTCGAGAGCGCGGCCTCCGAGACCGCGCTGCCGGGGGCGAGCTTGAGCGTCACGATCAGCGCTTCGAGGTCGCTGTAAGCGCGGTCGGTGAGGCTGGCCTCCGCCGTCGCCGGCTTCTTCGCAGCGGACTTGCGAGCCGTCGCCTTAGCGGGGGCCTTTACCCGCGCCATCTAGTGTTGTTTGCGTTTTTCGACCAGGCCGAGGAATTTCTCGTACTCCTTCTCGTCGACGCCGTAGCTGTGGTCGTCGTCCGGGAAAGTGCCGGCCTTGACCTCGGCGACATAAGTCTTGATGCCATTGACCGCGACCTCGGTCAGGTTGGCGAAGCGCTTGGTGAACTTCGGCTTGAAATCGGTGAAGACGCCGAGCAGGTCGTGGCAGAGCAGGATCTGGCCGTCGGTGCCGACACCGGCGCCGATACCGATGGTCGGGATCTCGAGCTGTTTGGAGATCACCGCGGCGATCTTGGCGGGCACCGCCTCGAATTCGAGCATGAAGCAGCCGGCATCCTGGATCGCCAGCGCGTCCTCGAGAATTTTCATGGCGGCGTCGGCGGTGCGCCCCTGGATGCGGAAGCCGCCGAACATCGCCACGGTATGCGGCGTGAGGCCGATGTGCGAGGCGGTGGGAATACCCGAATCGACCAGCGCCTTGAGGATATGCGCCTGCGACTTGCCGCCCTGCGGCTTGACCGCATCGCAGGCGCATTCCTGCATGAAGCGCGTTGCGTTCGTGAGCGCGCGCTCAACGGTGTTGTAGCTCTGGTAGGGCATGCAGCCGAGCACGAAGGTGTTCGGCGCGCCGCGGCGGATCGCCGCTGCGTGCATCGCCATCATGTCCATCGTCGCGGGGATCGTGTTCGGGTGGCCGTGCGCGATCATCGCCAGGCTGTCGCCGACCACCGCTACATCAACGCCGGCCGCTTCGGCCCACTTGGCGGCGGTGTAGTCGGGGACCGACATGTACACCATCTTCTCGCCGGTCTTCTTGGAGTCGCGGATCTCCTGGATGGTGCGCTTCTTCTTTTCCGCTGCTGGTGCTTCCGCTGCCTGTGTCACGCCGCCTCCCGTCGCCGCTGATATATGAGAAGTATATCAACCCAAATAAAGGGGCCAGGCTCAAACC
>JANMDK010000048.1:0-11865 GCA_031376265.1 Pseudomonadota bacterium | reverse complement strand
TTTGCGCTTTCTTCCGCGACGTCCGCCTGCTCCTTCGTGGTCCAGGGGCTGATATTCGTCGCGCTGCCATTTCTCTTCCAGTTCGTCATGGGCTACAGCCAGGTGAAGGCCGGCCTGCTCATTACGCCCTGGCCGGCCACGCTGGTGCTCATGCCGCTCATCGCCATGCCGCTGACCAACCGGGTTTCCCCGGGATTGCTGGGCGGCATCGGGCTGCTGTTGCTGGCGTGCGGCCTAGTGTCGCTCGCGACGATGCCCGTGGATGCCGGGAACTTCGCGATTGCCTGGCGGCTGGTGCTTTGCGGGGTGGGGTTCGGATTTTTCCAGTCGCCGAACATGCTGTCGCTGTTGAGCAGCGCGCCGCGGAATCGCAGCGGGGGTGCTAGCGGGATTCTGGCGGCGTCGCGGCTTTTCGGCCAGGCGGTGGGTGCTTCGGTCGTGGCGATCTGCCTTACCGTGGTTCCGGTCGGCGGGGTGATTCACGCGCTGTGGATTGGGGCCGGGTTTGCGGTGTTGGGGAGTGTGTTTAGTTTCTTGCGGTTGATGCCGGGGTTTCGGCGGGGATAGTTTAGGTGGAGGAGACTTTGGCGGCGCCGCCGGGGGGTTAGGCGATGTTCGGGAAAAACTAACGTCGGCGTTCAGCCAGCCGTAGGGCGGCGGGGAGCGCCGCTCCCGAGGATCGGGTGCAGCGGCTTGTTGGGCCTCATGGTTTCGGGAGTGCGAGGTTCTTCAGGTCCAACTCGAGCGCCGACAGAATATTTGCTTGAACCAGGACGAAGCGACTTGGATCAAGCACGTCAGGTGATGTCGCGCCAGAGTACTTCTTGAAGGTGGAGCCAGCCTGCGTCTTCTTCGCCTTAATCTTTGGCGTATCTCCGTGGTCAGTGTCGTGTTGGAGATCAGTTCGTAGAACATTTACGTCGCCAAACGAGGTTGGCACCGCGTCACCTAACCGCTGCCCAACGCTTTCACGAAATACGAAGTAAAGATTGCTGATCAAGGTCTTATACGTCGACAGATCCTTGATGGGTTTACTGAAGCTGGTTAGCGCCGGGACCGTCTTGTTGGTGGCTTTGAATAGGTCCTTGCCGTGATCGGCCGCATATGCCGAATTCAATCGCGATATTTCCGTCGCTATAGCATCACCTAGCTCTTTGACGCGACCATTCAGTCTGCTCTCGACAAGCGCACTGGGATCGAAGGCGGCAGCGAGGTCTGAATCATGCATGAACGCTTTCCGTAGCAGAATTTCCTGTCGCGTGCGGGCCCCAGCCTTCACATTTGCGTTGATGGACTTCTGAAATCTAATGAAATCGTAGTCAGAGGCCGCCTGCCCCAGTTCTACTTGGTGACTCAGTTCGGCCATGAAATGCTGGACAAAGCTGGCGAACTTCTTCTCTAGACCCCCGGCTTTACCGGTAGCGACGAGTCGACAAGCGAGGCTGATAATCGACTGAACGACTGTTCTGTTCTTCAATACCGAACTCGCCTGCGGAAAAGCCGTGGCGAGAAAGTCTAAGGCTGCTCGCAGGCGCTTGGCGGCTGCCGACGTAGGCGAGAAGTTGTTCTGTGCCTCAAAGACAGGCTTGATATCGTCGTATCTTAGGCCGGCCTCAATTCCTTCGATCTGAGTGACCGCTGCTTTGCTCAAGATGTCGAAATGGGCGAAGCGAGTGTCTGCGACGACGATAGATGTCTTAAGAAAGTCATGCTTGGCGAGATTCCTGCAAAAATCACGTAGCTTGCTGTGCACCGAATTGAGCTTCTCGCTGCTTGTAAGTGGTAGGCCTTCCTGCAACCGCTGAAAGAACTGCTTCAGTTCCGCCTCGGTTGCGTCCTCTACTTCGTCGTAATCAATCTCAAAGTCATCAAATGCGTCGGAGTACTTAGCCTTGAGATCCTTATAGTAGAGCCCTCCAAACTGCTCGGCGGAGTCAGGCGCGAGCGCTAGTTCGTTAGCAAAGAACTCGTAAATGGCGGTGAGTCGCTGTTGACCGTCCACAACTTCATACTCGTCTTCGGAATTCTTGACGAAGTAAAACTTTGGAAGCCGCCAGCCACGGAGAATGCTGTCGATTAGCTGCTGCTTCTTAGGTGTGTCCCAGACCTCTCCTCGCTGCCACTCCGGTATCTCGTAGCGGTCGCGGCGCTTATAAATCTTATCAAGGGCACGGCGCTGAGGTGTCATCTTCATAGGTTTGCTCGTCCTCGAACGATACTAGCTGGCGCGCTCAGCGACCATGCCTTCATGAGGCCCAACGACCGCGTTGAGCGGCCGTATACCGACCGCATTCCCGCGTGAGACGCGGGCCCCAATGATTTACGGTTCGCTCCAACGCGTTGTTATGCCGCATTCCTCTGTTTCTATTTCTTTGCCTCAACTTTTGTGGCAGGCGCTGGAATCGCTTCAAGAACTATGGTTGCCTGTGCTACCACTATGATCACAGCAAACAATGCACCGATCGCGAAGCAACTAGAGCAGACCAGCCTTTTCGCTCTTCGTGAGCTAGCGGCAAACCACTGAACATGCCAAAAGGCTTCCTTGTTGTCCGGAACAAATTCCACCAAGCTCTCGGTAATCTGCCATAGACGTTGTCTCGTCAAAGCGCTGTCATGCAAGGCATGAATCTCATCGTGGATTTCCTTGGGCAGGGGTTCGACGTACCTGATCAAGCCCTGAAGGAAGTGATTTCCACGATCTGGCCGGAGACCCATGTAAGTTTCTCGAAGCTGTTGAATGATGTACTGCTTGGTGCGTCCTTCGGTCCGAAACTGGGCGTATGTACGGCCAACCCGATTGATTTCGGGGCACCACAGCTCTACGAGAAGGGCGCCAAAGAAGAAGGACACGCCAGCTCCGTAAGCAAGCACGAGAGTTATCGGAAGACTTAGCCCGCGGAGGAAACCAAGTTCGCCGATTGCTGCGGCAAGTAATGGCACCACGAAAACGAACACAAAATAGCCTCGAAGGGCAGCTGAACTCGATGTTCGCGAAAGGTTGTCCCACCAGAGAGAGCGCCAACCCCGATATGACCCAACCCTGCTGTTGAAGATCACGGATCAGTCCAACTGAATGTCGTCATAACTTGAAGTAGGTTGCCGAAAAGCCGGTTTGTAAGTCGTCATTTTGTAACCGCTCCTTTAGTTCTTTTTCGGTCTAAAGCACTTATGCCGCTTCCGGCACAAAAGGTACCTGTTATTCGCTCCAACCTCCATACCATTCACGGTCACGCCTGCTCAACTGGCATCTTTTATAGCGATATGTACCAGTACCGATACACGAATTGACCGGAGAGCCAATACTGGAGCGGCTCTCGGAAAGTGAAAGTTGCCAAATTTGGCCGGGATCAGAGTCCCGGGCCGGGCAACGGAGCTACGTCTTTGCCCTATTCTGGAACACGGCCAACTGAGCGGCGAAAGCCCGCTTGTACGCGGGCCGCGCTTCGCCGCGGGCGACAAACGCGGCGAGGTTCGCGTATTCGTCCAGGATTCCCGAAGACCTCAACCTGAGCAGCACCGACACCATCATCAGGTCACCGGCGCTGAACTCACCGTCCAGCCAGTCGGCATCACCAAGGCGAGCCGAAAGTTGCCCGAGACGGCTCCGGACGCGGTCCATGACCAGCGGCATTCTTTCCTTGTTCCAGGGCTTGTCGGCCTCCAGCAGCTTGGCATTCTGGAGTTCGAGGATCGGCGGCTCGACCGTGTTGGCCGCAGCGAACATCCACGTGATCGCGCGCGCCCGGGCATTCGCATCGGCGGGCAGCAGGCCCGCATGGCGTTCCGCGATATGCAGGACGATCGACCCCGTCTCGAACAATGCGAGATTGCCTTCCTCGTAGGTCGGGATCTGCCCGAAAGGATGCAGCGCGAGATGCGCAGGCTCCTTCATCGCCTTGAACGAAAGCAGGCGAACCTCGTAGGGCTGGCCGACCTCCTCGAGCGCCCAGCGGACGCGCGTGTCGCGAGCCAGCCCCTGGCCGCGGTCGGGCGAGCTTTCGAAGGCGGTGATGGTGATGGTCATTGCGCCGGAAATCTCTCGAACTCCGGGAGGTCCTGGATGTGCTTCATCCACGCGAGCCGCTCGGCCGGGTGCACCCAAACGTTTCCCCGATAATCGGCATTAGTCCCGCTTGCGGTTCGTCCGTGCCGGGCGATTGGTTGTGCGTTGCGCCTTCTCGGAAAGGCGGCCGGTAACGTATTTGTGCAGGACGCTCGCGATCAACGTCTGATAGGGCACCCCTTCTTCCAATGCCCTCACCTGGATATCGCTCAGGTCGATGGACGACAAACGGATGTTGACCCGGCGGTCCTTGATGGCCGTGGCCCTGGCCGCCGCCTTGAATTTCTCCAGCTCCGCCTTCGTGGCAACGGACCTGAGCTTGCCGCTGTCATAAGCCCTTAGAACCTCTCGTTCGTACACGTCAACTTTTGGCATCGGGGGCCCCCTGTTTCAAATATTCCCGCGTAGCCTTTCGGCCGGGGATGATTGTCTTGAGAAAGTAGTGGTCTTCTTCTTCAACGAACGGAACGAGATAGACATAGTCGTCATGTTTGGGTTGGCGTCAATGAAAACAGATACAAGGTCCAGGTGTCATCCGCTCTCCAGAAAAACGCCGCCAGGCGCTTCGACCGGTCTGACCAGAGGTGAGATCGCATCTCCGGCATTCTGCTCGAGTTCATGAGGGTGAGGGTCAGCAGGGTCCGCCTACCGTTCCTCGTTTCGGCGACGATATGCATCATTCCGTTCGCGGAGTCCACAAGATGCAGTCCGGGGCCACCAGGGCCTGGAAAACGAAGAATATGGGGCGTGGGTCGGCCGATCCTCAGTCCGTGGAGCTCGATGGCCGGGATTCCTGTGCTCTCCGCAGAATCGAAAGGGATGTAAGCGGTGTTCGGTCCAAACCGGATCCGGGTAGACGATCGAACGCCGCTTTTCATATCCACGCGCAAAGCTTCGAACAGTTCATCGGGCCCCGGCAGGCCCGTGACGAGGTAGATCGCCCCCGGCTCGTTGATATTCTGCAGGAGCATCGGGGGTGGTCCCCACGCAGGGACTTCCGGAAGCGAAGCCACAAGTGCCGCGTCGACCGGCGTTGGCGTCCCTTCGAAGCGCGCTACGTACCAGCACACGACGATTATTCCGGTCACGGCCAGGAGAAGAATTATCTTTCGTCGATTCATGCCTTCGCCCGGTCCCTGAGTGCTCGGGACTAATCAGGGTGGCGGGGTAGAAGCGCCGGACTTATCCGACCCATCATCAGGCAATCGACGCAAGTGCCCACGGATCAGCACGGCATAGCGCAAGCCCGTCACCAAGCTTCCCAACATCACAACGCTGCCAGGCTCGTTACTTCACGATCTCCAGCAGGTCAACCTCGAACACCAGCGTCGCGCCCGGTTTGATCGTCGGCGGGGCCCCGCGATCGCCGTAGGCAACGTTCGCGGGGCAGGTCAGGCGCGCCTTGCCGCCGACCTTCATCATCTGCACGCCCTCGGTCCAGCACTTGATCACGCCGCCCAAGGGGAAAGTCGCGGGCTCGCCGCGCTTGACCGAGCTGTCGAACACGGTGCCATCCGTCAATGTGCCGTGGTAGTGGACCTTGACCGTATTGGCAGCGGTCGGCGAGGGGCCGGTGCCTTCCTTGAGGGTCTTCACCAGCGCACCGGAGGCTGTTTTCTTAACACCGGCTTCGGCAGCAGCCTTGGCGATGAACGCCTCACCCGCGGCCTTCTCCTTCTCGG
Source organism: Pseudomonadota bacterium (assembly GCA_031376265.1). Classification (GTDB taxonomy): domain Bacteria; phylum Pseudomonadota; class Gammaproteobacteria; order Burkholderiales; family SG8-39; genus SZAS-79. The sequence goes on along the minus strand of JANMDK010000048.1, from coordinate 6,120 downwards.
TGCCGGCGTTCGCGCGCACCTGCGCGAGCGGCTGGATCTTCGGCCCGTAGGTCTGCATGTCGACCTTCGGGGTGCGCTTGAGCACGCCGTCGGAGAGGCCTTCGCGCACGATGCCGAATTCGGCCTCCGTCAGCGCGAACTCGCCGAGCGACTGGCTGATCGCGATGCCGAGCGCGTAAAGCGTCTTGTCCTTGTCGTTTGCGAGTTCGGCGGCCTGTGCGCAGGTGGCACCGACGAAGAGTGAAATACAGAAAGCAACGATCCTCATACGAGACTCCTGGGTTTGAATTGGGGTGGGGCAGGATCAATCGACCGGATCCCCGACATGGCTCATTTTAGCTTGGCGCGCGGCGGCCGGACTTGGTGCAGCAGCACACCGACCCTGCGTGACACAGTGCTACAAAGTGTTTACAACGTGTGATTGCGCACACAGGGCGCGATTGGCTATAAAGCCTGAACCCTCCGTCAGACTATTTCCCGAAAGCTTCCGATGCCAGCTTCCCTTTCTTCGAACGGCTCCTTCCTGCGCCGCCGCTGGCCGTGGCTCGCCGCGATCCTCGTGGTCGCGCTCGCCGCCGGCGCCTGGTACTACTTCTACGTGTACAAGGCGCCCGCGGCGGAGGCGACGACGGCAGCCGGTGCCAAGGGCGGCAAGGGCAAGGGCGGCCGCGGCGGCGACCGCCCGGTGCCGGTGGTCGCCACGCCTGCGACGACGGGCGACGTCAACGTTTACCTTGCGGGGCTCGGCTCGGTCACGCCGGTCGCTACGGTGGTGGTCCGCAGCCGCATCGACGGCCAGCTGATGCGGGTGCTCTTCAAGGAGGGGCAGGTCGTTCGCGCGGGCGACCTGCTCGCGGAGATCGATGCTCGCCCCTACCAAGTGCAGCTCGCCACGGCCGAAGGCCAGATGGCGCGCGACCAGGCGCAGCTCCGGAATGCGCAGATCGATGCGGAGCGCTACCGCGTGCTCCTCAAGCAGGACTCGATCGCCAAGCAGCAGGTCGACACGCAGGAATCGCTGGTGCGGCAGTTCGAGGCGACGACCAAGATCAACCAGGCCGCGATCGACACGGCCAAGCTCAACCTGACCTATACGCGCGTCATCGCGCCGATCAGCGGGCGCCTCGGCCTGCGCCAGGTCGACGTCGGCAACATGGTGCGCGCCGGCGACACGAATGGGCTGGTGGTGATCACCCAGCTGCAGCCGATCACCGTGATCTTCACGATTCCCGAGGACGCGCTGCCGCCGGTCATGGCCAAGATCCGCTCGGCCTCTACCCTGCCGGTCGACGCCTACGATCGCGCCGACAAGGTCAAGCTCGCCACCGGGTCGCTGCTCACCGCCGACAACCAGATCGACCCGGCCACAGGCACGGTCAAGCTCAAGGCGATCTTCCCGAACACGGACAACGCGCTTTTTCCCAGCCAATTCGCCAATGTGCGCATGCTCCTCGATACCAAGGCCGGCGCGGTGCTGGTGCCGAGCTCGGCGATCCAGCGCGGCACGCCGGGCACTTTCGTCTACGTCGTCAATACCGGCAACACGGTTTCGGTGCGCAAGATCGCGCCTGGCCCGGTGCAGGGCGCGTTTACCTCGGTCGAGTCGGGCATCGCGGCCGGTGAGCTGGTGGTGGTCGACGGCGGCGACAAGCTGCGCGAAGGCTCTCGCGTGGAAGTGAGCGGCGCGCCGCGCGATTTCAGCAAGGGCGGCGGCGGGCGCAAGGGCGGTGAAGGCAGGAAAGGCGGGGAAGGTGGCGCCGCACCCGGCGCTGCACCGGCAGGCAAGGCCTCGCCGGGCGCAGGCGAGGCGGTCAAGCCGAGCATCGCCGCTCCCAAGGACGGTGCTGCGAAGTCTGGCGCGGCGGAGCAACCCGCCGGCGCCCAACCGGGCGGTGGCCAGGCAGGAGGAAGCGGACAAGCGGGCGGTGGCGGCGGCTGGGGCTCGATGACGCCTGAAGAGCGCGCCAAGCGCTGGGCCGAGACCAACGCGCGCATCGACCGCGGCGAGTTCGGCGAAGAGATCAAGAAGCTGCCCGAGGATGCGCGCAAGGCCAAGATGCGCGAGCTCCGGCAACAGCGCGAAGCCAAGGGCCAGTAGGCCGTGCCGACGCAGGCCCGGCAGCGCGAATGAATCCCTCCCGCCTCTTCATCCTGCGGCCGGTGGCGACGTCGCTGCTGATGCTCGCGATCATGCTCGCCGGAGTGGTGGCGTATCGCGTGCTGCCCGTCTCTGCGCTTCCGGAGGTGGACTACCCGACCATCCAGGTGGTCACGCTCTACCCCGGCGCGAGCCCGGACGTGATGACCTCGTCGGTGACTGCGCCGCTCGAGCGCCAGTTCGGCCAGATGCCGGGCTTGAACCAGATGTCCTCGACGAGCTCCGGCGGCGCCTCTGTCATCACGCTGCAGTTCTCGCTCGACCTCAAGCTCGACGTGGCCGAGCAGCAGGTGCAGGCCGCGATCAACGCCGGCAGCAACCTGCTGCCCTCCGACCTGCCGGTGCCGCCGATCTACAGCAAGGTCAACCCGGCGGACACGCCGATCGTCACGCTGGCGGTGACCTCCAAGACGATGCCGCTGCCGAAGGTGCAGAACCTAGTCGACACGCGCATCGCGCAGAAGATTTCCCAATTGCCCGGCGTGGGTCTCGTGAGCATCGGCGGCGGCCAGCGGCCTGCGGTGCGCATCCAGGCCAATCCCAAGGCGCTTGCGGCCTATTCGATGTCGCTCGAGGATTTGCGCACGGCGATCGCCGCATCGAATGTCAACCAGGCCAAGGGCAGCTTCGACGGGCCGACGCGCGCCTCGACCATCGACGCCAACGACCAGCTCAAGTCCGCCGACGAGTATCGCAACCTCGTCGTCTCCTACGAGAACGGCCGGCCGATCCGGCTCTCGGACGTGGCCGACACGATCGACGATGCCGAGAACAACCGGCTCGCCGCCTGGGCGAACGAAACCGCCGCGGTGCTCGTCAACATCCAGCGCCAGCCAGGCGCAAACGTCATCGTGGTGGTCGACAGCATCAAGAAACTGCTGCCGACACTTCAGGCCACGCTGCCGGCCGCGGTCGAGGTGACGATGCTCACCGACCGCACGACAACGATCCGCGCCTCGGTGCGCGACGTCAAATTCGAGCTCGTGCTGGCGGTTGGGCTGGTGGTGCTGGTGATCTTCCTTTTCCTGCGCAGCGCTTCGGCCACGACGATCCCGAGCGTCGCGGTGCCGGTGTCGCTGGTCGGCACTTTCGGCGTCATGTACCTCGCCGGCTTTTCCATCAACAACCTCACGCTCATGGCGCTCACCATCGCCACCGGCTTCGTCGTGGACGACGCGATCGTCATGATCGAGAACATCTCGCGCTACATCGAGGGCACGGAGGATACGCCGCCGATGTCGCCGCTCGAGGCGGCGCTCAAGGGCTCCGAGCAGATCGGCTTCACCATCATCTCGCTGACGGTGTCCCTGATCGCGGTGCTGATCCCGTTGCTCTTCATGGGCGATGTGGTCGGGCGGCTCTTTCGCGAGTTCGCGATCACGCTGGCGGTGGCGATATTGATCAGCGCCGTGGTGTCGCTGACGCTGACGCCGATGATGTGCGCCAAGCTGCTGCGGCACAAGAAGGTGGAGGAGCAGGGCCGCCTGTTCCGCTGGAGCGAGGGGGTTTTCAACTCGGTGATCGCGCGCTACGCCGTCATGCTCGACTGGGTGCTCATGCGCCAGACGCTGACCCTGCTGGTGGCGATCGGCACGCTGGTGCTGACGGTGCTGCTCTACCTGGTGGTGCCCAAGGGCTTCTTCCCGGTGCAGGACACCGGCGTGATCCAGGGCGTGTCCGAGGCGCCGCAATCGATCTCCTTCACCGCGATGGCCGAGCGCCAGCAGGCCTTGGCGCGAGTGGTGCTCGAAGAGCCGGCGGTCGCCAGCCTGACCTCGTTCATCGGCGTCGACGGCGTCAACGCCACGCTCAACAGCGGCCGCGTGCTGATCAACCTCAAGCCGCTTTCCGAGCGCAACGGCAGCGCCACCGACGTGATCCGCCGGCTGCAGGCGAGGCTCGCCGACCTGGAGGGCATCACGCTCTACATGCAGCCGGTGCAGGACCTCACCATCGAGGATCGCGTGAGCCGCACGCAATACCAGTTCAGCGTCGAGGACGCCGACCCGGCGGAGCTCTCCCTCTGGGTGCCGCGGCTGGTCGAGCGCCTGAGAAAGATCCCCCAGCTCGTCGACGTGGTGAGCGACCTGCAGGACGAAGGCTTGCAGGCCTACGTGGAAATCGACCGCGCGACCGCGGGCCGCATGGGCGTGACGCCGGCGTCGATCGACAACGCGCTCTACAACGCCTTCGGCCAGCGCCTCATCTCGACGATCTTCACGCAGACCAGCCAGTACCGCGTGGTGCTCGAAGTGAAGCCCGAGTTCAAGGTCGGGCCGGCGGCATTGGACTCGATCTACGTCGGCTCGACGACTGGCACGCCGGTTCGGCTCTCCGCGGTGGCGAAAGTGATCGAGAAGCGCACGCCGCTGGTCATCAACCACCTCTCCCAGTTCCCGTCGGCGACCATCTCCTTCAACCTGGCCGAGGGCGCTTCGCTTGGCGACGCGGTCAAGTCGATCCGCTCAGCCGAACGTGAGATCGCCATGCCGCTCTCAGTGCAGACGCGCTTCCAGGGCGCCGCGCAGGCCTTCCAGGCGTCGCTGGACAACACGCTGCTGCTGATCCTCGCGGCAATAGTGACCATGTACATCGTGCTCGGCGTGCTCTACGAGAGCTACATCCACCCGGTCACGATCCTCTCCACGCTGCCCTCGGCCGGCGTCGGCGCGCTGCTCGCGCTGCTGATCTCGCGAAACGACCTCGACATCATCGCGGTCATCGGCATCATCCTCTTGATCGGCATCGTGAAGAAGAACGCGATCATGATGATCGACTTCGCGCTCGATGCCGAGCGCAACGAAGGCAAGTCGCCGCACGACGCAATCCGGCAGGCGTGCCTGCTGCGCTTTCGGCCGATCCTCATGACGACCATGGCGGCGCTGCTCGCCGCGCTGCCGCTGATGCTCGGCACCGGCGTCGGCTCGGAGTTGCGCCACCCGCTTGGCATCACGATGGTCGGCGGGCTGCTCGTGAGCCAGGTGCTGACGCTCTTTACTACGCCGGTGATCTATCTCGCGTTCGACAGGTTGTCGCGAAGGACGAAGAAGGCGGTTAAGGAAGCGAGGAGCGAGGCGTGAGGACGAACCTGCTTTTAGGTTTTAGATCTTCGCGCTCTATCGCGGTCGTCTCAATATCGAGCGCCCATGTCTCGTGCTTTTGTGAAATGCCTCGTTTGCGCGATCGCGCAAACACGGATTTCACAAAAGCACGAGAGATAGAAGTTCAAAGACACACCGACCTCACAAAAGCACGAGAGATAGAAGTTCAAGAACAGGCACGGAGGTGACATGAACATCTCCGAGCCCTTCATCAACCGCCCCGTCGCGACAACCTTGCTCACCCTCGGCATCGCGCTCGCCGGTGTCCTCGCCTTCGGCCTCCTCCCCGTCTCGCCGCTGCCGCAGGTCGATTTCCCCACCATCTCCGTCCAGGCCCAGCTCCCCGGCGCAAGCCCTGAAACAATGGCTTCCAGTGTCGCCACGCCTCTCGAGCGCTCGCTCGGCCGCATCGCCGGCGTCACCGAGATCACTTCGTCCTCATCGCTCGGCTCGACCCGCATCACGCTGCAGTTCGACCTGTCGCGCGACATCGACGGCGCGGCCAATGACGTGCAGGCCGCAATCAACGCCGCGCGCACGCTGCTGCCGACTGGAATGCCGAGCAACCCGACCTACCGCAAAGTCAATCCGGCGGATGCGCCGATCATGATACTGGCGCTCACCTCCGACACCTACGACCGCGGCCAGATGTACGACGCCGCTTCGACCATGATTGCCGAGAAATTGTCGCAGGTAAAAGGCGTGGGGCAGGTGACGGTCGCCGGCAGCGCGCTGCCCGCGGTGCGGGTCGAACTCAATCCCACAGCGCTGAATAAATACGCCATCGGCTTTGAAGAAGTGCGCGCGGCCATCAACGCCACCAACGCCAACCGGCCCAAGGGCATCGTCGAAGAGGGCGAC
>JANMDK010000043.1:0-24195 GCA_031376265.1 Pseudomonadota bacterium | reverse complement strand
GGCAACAAGTCGACTCGTCTGGATATGCGATCGATGCATACAACAACCGCATCCGGTATGTACTGGCTAAGACCGTAACTCCCGCTGCGAGCTGCACCGCGACGCCGCCGTTCTCATCGGCCACCAACCTAAAGTCCAACGGAGTCCAGTGTCTTCCAGGAGACACGGACTTGATTATTTGCAAAAGTTCCAAGCCTGACTCCGGGACATTCAGCGGTACTTCATGCGGCACCAATAACGCAGTAGTAAACCAGAATACAGTCGTCGCAATTATATTTTCTGTGGGGAAGAACGGAGCAACTAGCGACTCGGCTTCACGACCTGACGAGTGGGCCAACACCGATGCCAATGCGACATTCGTCTACCATACGCCAGCGCCCGAGGGAGCGAAGACCACCTTGAATGCGTTAGTTGGCGAATACGACGACCAGATGGTCTGGATTTCCGCGGGGCTGCTTTACGGGCGCATGGTGAGCGCCGGCGTGCTGCCTTGAGCGCCACGCTGAGCCGCTTGTACTCGCGCTTGCGCACGGCGGGCATTTCGCCAGAGGATTCCGAGGAACTTCGGCTTAAGAAGGTCATTCTCCTGTTCGCCTGTGGGCTGATGATCGCTGCCGCGGCTCTCTGGCTGGCGTTGTACCAGGCCTTGGGCCTTCCGGTGTCGGCTTCTTTGCCGGTCGCTTTCCAGATGGCATCGCTGGCAACGCTGGTCTTCTACCTGGCCACTTTGAATTTCGACGTTTTCCGCGCCTGCCAGCTCGGCCTCTTCCTGTTCGTGCCTTTCGTCGTGCAATGGTCGATAGGCAACTTCGTCTCCGCGAGCGGCATGATTCTTTGGGGCCTGCTCGCGCCAGTGGGCGCGATCGTGGTCTATTCGGCGCGCGAGTCGATTCCCTGGTTTGTCGCCTATATTGTCCTGACCCTCGCCACCGGGTACGTTGACTATGAGCTGGCCTGGCTGCCGCCAAAGGGGCCCAAGGTTCCTCTATCGACCAGCGTCGTGTTTTTTGCCCTCAACTTCGCAGCGATGTCCACTCTCGTCTATACGCTGCTGAGGTTTGCATTTTCGGAGCGCGAGAAGTCGCGCTTAAGGCTCGAAGAAGCGCATTCCGGCCTGCGAGACGAGCAGGAAAGGTCCGAGAAACTCCTTCTGAATGTGCTGCCCCCGCCTGTCGCCGAGAGGCTGAAGCGTCTCGAATCGCCAATAGCGGACGGGTTCCCTGATGTGACCGTGATGTTCGCGGATATCGTCAACTTCACCCGCATGGCGGGAACGCTGGAGCCTGCGCAGATTTTTTCGCTCCTCAATCGGCTGTTTTCTGAATTCGACGCCTTGGCGGAAAAGCACGGCCTCGAAAAGATCAAAACCATTGGCGATGCATACATGGTGGCAGGCGGACTTGCCGCTGATCAGGTGAGACATTGCGCGGCCATCGCGGAACTCGCGCTCGAGATGCGCGATCTTACCGAGCGTACCTACTCGGTTAACGAGCAGTCGCTGCAGTTACGCATCGGCATTGCCACCGGCCCTGTCGTAGCCGGGGTTGTGGGAACGAAGAAATTCATTTACGACGTCTGGGGCGACACGGTAAATATCGCCAGCCGCCTGACATCGGAATGCGAGCCGGGCGGGATCCAGGTCGACGAGCGCAGCTTCAATGTCCTGCGCAACGAATACGAGTTCGAAGCGCCCCGCACGCTCAATCTCAAGGGCAAGGGCTACACGACCGTTTACGAGCTCCTCGGACGCGCAGGCCGAACTGAAGATTTGGAATCGCCGGAAGGAACCGCCCTCGCTCGCGATGCGGCGTCCGGTCAGCGTGGCGACGAAGTTGTGGCCGGCCCGGAAAGACAAAAGCACACTTCTCCGTCGCGATTGCACGCGAGCCCCAGCGAGTAGCCATTCGCTTCCGCATGACGCGCAGCCTGGTAAAGGCCGATGCCAAGGCCTGCGTGCGATCCCACCGGGGCCTGGAAGAGATGCTTCTCGAGGTCCGGGCCAATGGCGCGGCCGGTATCGCAGACCTTGATCTCAATTTCCTTGTCGGTGCAGCCCGCTGACACGCGAATGCCGACTTCAGGGCTGGCCGCGCGCTTGGTTAGCGCGTTCTGGATCAGGTTGTCCGCTACGCTTTCGGCCAACGCGCCCGGGATCAGGGCGCCAGGGCATATCGGGCGCGTCTCGAATTCGATCCCGCTCTGCTGGTATTGGCGCTTGAGGCTTTCCCACCAGACTTCGACCTGCACGAACTGGTCGATTTCGGCCTGCGGCCTCTGAAGCTTTTCGAGGGTGGCGCTCAGCCGCTTCGAAATCACCGGCAACTGGCGGCGAACGAGCGACAGCAATTCGGGCGAATGCTCGGTACCGGATTGCTGTCCGGCAACCGAAACCAGGACGTTCAGGGACTGCAGGAGATTCTTCACGTCATGGGTTACCCGCGCCCCTGTTTCATGAACCGCCTGAAGGTAACTCTGTTGCCGCAGTTTCTGCTCCCTCTGCTTGGCGATGTAGAACTCGCCCAGGAGCTGCCCGAGGAGGTGCAAGTGCCACTGCAACGCCGGACTGGTGCGGTGCCGTGAATAGATCACGAGGGTGAGTTCCTCGTTCTCGAACTCGACGGGGAACTCCGACTTGGCCCCGTGCTCGCCACGCTCGTTCGCCGCACTCCACTCGGCGCCGGATACCCACGGCAGGCGGGCGAGGCTGGCGATGCTCTCCGCCAGGAAACGCTCGGGGCGGGATTCGAGGCGCGACAATTCCGCGAGGAAGTAGAGCCATTTCTCCACCGGCAGGCCGATTGAGAAGAGATAGCGCGAGAAGAAAACGTTCAGCCCGGCGAACCCGGTGTGCGGATTCCATGCCAGTCCGATGATGAAGACGGTCCCGGCAATCAGGAAGACCGTGTACGTCAGCGCCTGGACGTAATCGGTACGCCCGAGCGTCATGAAGGTGAAGCTGCCGAGGATGACCACGCCGAGCACGAGCATCAGGAAAATGCTGTAGAAGAAATCGATCACCTGCGGCGCCTCGGGGGATTCGGGCTCCGCTGGCAGAAGAGCCATGACCACGAAAAGCAACGGCAGCACGTATCCCGCGATTCCACGTATCTCCGGAGAGAACTCCTTTCGCGGTGCAATTTCAGGCAGGATGACTATCGCGAGCAGCGCCAGAAGGTAGACAAGCACCAGCAGGTAATAACGACGCTGCCAGCGGGCCTGGTGCAGGAAAACCTTGCCGCCGATCAGTCCCGCTAGCACGCACACCCAGAAAACGAGCAGCCAGGCATTGAGCCAAAGCATCACGGCAACTGCGCCGAACGCGATGAATGCCAGCTGGGTGGCGGACACCTGGTGCTGCCCGCGCAGGAAAGGCTGCCAAAGGAGGATCAGGCCAAGATGAGCGAGAAGAAGCGAGCGCGCCCAGTTGTCAGCCACGCCCCGAAGTGCTGCGATGTGAAGCAGCAGGAGCATGGCAATTACAACGAAGCGCCCGTAGCGCTGGGAGAACCCTTGCGCGGAGTTTGCCAACCGGGCAAACAGCGGCGTGGAGGTAGTGTCGGCTTGCATCGTTCGCTTGTCGCGTTTAGGTTATTGGAGCCGCAGCCGGAATCTTGCCACTCCAGGCCGATTCAACTCTTTTGTAGGCGATGATCGCCCAATGTTAGCCCCGGAAGCCCCGAATGCAATGAACTCGGTATTCGCCCTCGCGAGGTTTGTGCTTCTCGAGGCGCTTCGCACTCGCCTGGTGATTCTCGTGGTCTGTACCCTGGCAATCGGGTTGGGGCTGGCTGGATTCCTCTCCCAACTTGCCTTGACCGAACGAGCCTTGCTGCAGGCTGGCGTTCTTGCCGCGTTCTTCCGCGTCTCGGCCGTATTCATCTGCGGCGCCTTCGTGATCACGAGCATTGTGCGGGAGTCCAACGACAAGGGTACCGAACTGCTCCTTTCGCTCCCGTTGTCGCGCACCAGCTACTACGCGGGAAAGTTGCTGGGCTTTGCGGCGTGCGGCGCCGTTGTCGCAGGCGTGTTTTCCGCGACCATGTTGCTTTGGTGCCCGCCGCTGGCCGTGGTTCCCTGGTTCGCATCGCTCGTGCTCGAAATCTGGCTGGTATGCGCCGTAAGCCTTTTCTTTGTCGTCACGCTGGGAGACGTTGTTTCGTCGCTCACGTCGACGGTGGCAATGTACTTGTTGTCGCGCATCGTGTCGGCGATCCAATCGGTTTCGGCGAGCCCTCTTGCGGAGGGCAATGACGTATTTCATCGCATCGCAGCCTGGGGTGTCGACGCAGTTGCCTTGTTGCTTCCGCCGCTCGAGAAGGCGACTCAAACCAACTGGCTTCTATATGGCCCGCCTTCGCCGTCCGACTTCGCGAGTGTCGCCGCCAGCCTGCTTGTGTACGGTGGGCTGGTCGTCGCCGCCGGGCTTTTCGATTTTCACCGACGCAACCTATGAGAAGCGGCGAACGCCCCCTGGGGGCGGTACCTCGCTGGATCATGATGCTTTTGGCGACGTGCCTCGTTGCGCAGGTGGGGCTGAAGGCGCGCACGGGTTCTGCTGCCCCGCAAGCCGAAGACCTTCCCGCCCCACCCCATCCTTTAGCGCTGCGTATCGCATCTTTTGGAGAGCCGGCCACGCTGGCAAGGCTCGCGATGGTTTATCTCCAGTCGTTTGATTTCCATGGGGGGAATTCGCTCCCGTACCGCAAGCTCGACTACAACCGCCTGGTCGGCTGGCTTCGCGCTATCCAGTCGCTCGATCCATTGAGTGAGTACCCGCTCTTCGCCGCGTCCAGAATCTATGCTGAAGTGGCAGACCCTGACCGGCAGCGCATCATGCTCGAATACATTTATCAGGCATACGTCGAAGATCCAAACCGGCATTGGCCGGCGATGTCGCATGCCGCAATGCTCGCCAAGCATCGCCTGAAAGACCTGCCGCTAGCGCTCAAGTACGCCAAGGCCGTCGACCAACTGACCACCTCCAAGGAAGTCCCTTTATGGGCAAAGCAAATGGAGGTCTTCATCCTCGAGGACATGAATGAGCTGGAAGCTGCCCGAGTAATGCTCGGAGGGCTGCTCGCCGCCGGGCAGGTGAAAGATGACCTGGAAAGGAAATACCTCGAATCACGCCTCAAAAGCATGTCAGAAAGGTTGCAGTCAGGAACCGTGCCGCGCGCTGTACGTTAGTCGAACGGTCGACGAGACTGACGGAAAGTCGTCGCTTTTTTGACAGTTCTTTATCATTTGGCCCCGTTTTGGGATGTCTGCCATAGGCATGGATCTTGCGTAAACCTCCACGTACCCTAAACGTATAGAGGAGCAAGTAGATGAAAATCAACCAAAAAGGCTTCACGCTGGTGGAAATCGCCATCGTGCTGGTCATCATCGGGCTGCTGCTCGGTGGCATCCTGAAAGGCCAGGAAATGATCATCCAGGCGAAGATCAAGAACGCCATCACGGATTACTCGGGTGTTTCCGCGGCTTATTTCGGCTACCAAGACCGTTATCGCAATACGCCAGGGGACGACAATCAGGCGACCCGCTGGACGGGTGGAACGGCCGGGGACGGCAATCGGATTGTGACCGGGCTTTATTTGCCGGCACTCGCGACTGACGAGACTGCGCTTTGGTGGGATCACCTTCGCCGCTCGGGATTCGTCGCCGGTTCCGGAGCAGGGAACCCGACCAACGCGTTCAACGGGGTTCTAGGTGTTCAGATGGGCGACGGCTCTGGGACCACCGGCGCAACACCGACTAATCCCGCTGCGACGCTTACCGGTGGCGCAACGGGATTTACAGCCCTAATCATGTGCTCGTCCAACCTGCCGGACAAGGTGGCTATCGCGCTAGACGTCCAGATGGACGATGGGTTGCTTACGTCTGGATTCGTGCGCGGCGTAGCGGGCACCGGGGCCGTCGTCATGAATGCAGCGGCAGGCAACGCGGCCGCGACCTATGCCGAAACGGGCACCAACTTCTATACTCTCTGCCGCCAGTTCTAATCCAGGGCTTCCGGCGCAAAAAGCCAGCCTTCGGGCTGGCTTTTTTTTCGCCTCCTGCCAGGGAAGATCCTGCTGCCGATCCTGCGTTGAGGCTGACGCGCCCGCTGGGCTAAACTGCGCTGCTATGAAAAGCACCGCGATCAGCCGACCTTCCGCAGACGAAAAAAACCTGCTCGAACGCGCGCGCCGCGTGCTCGACATCGAGGCCGATGCCATTCGAGCGCTGAGCGAGCGACTGGACGCAAGCTTTGTCGCGGCCTTCGACCTCATCAGGGCGTCGAAAGGCCGGGTCGTGGTCAGCGGCATAGGCAAGTCCGGGCACATCGCCCGCAAGATGGCATCGACGCTTGCGAGCACCGGAACCGCCGCTTTCTTCGTTCATGCGGCTGAAGCCGGCCATGGCGACCTCGGCATGGTGCGGCCCGAGGACGTGTTCGTTTGCATTTCGCATTCGGGAGAGTCCGCGGAGCTTGTATCGATCGTGCCGATGATCAAGCGGCAGGGCGCCAAGCTGATCGCGATTACCGGCCAGCCGGAATCGACGCTTGCGCTCGAGGCCGATGTGCACCTTGACGCTGGCGTCGAGAAGGAAGCCTGTTCGCTCAACCTTGCGCCGACCGCAAGCACCACTGCCGCGCTGGCGCTGGGCGATGCCCTCGCCGTAGTGCTGCTCGAGGCGCGTGGATTTTCGGAGGCCGACTTCGCACGTTCGCATCCCGGCGGCGCCCTCGGAAGGAAGTTGCTTACGCATGTCGAGGATGTAATGCGCAGGGGCAAGGAGGTCCCGTCAGTTTCGATTCACGCAACCCTGACCGAAGCACTTTCCGAGATCACGCGCAAGCGCCTTGGTATGACTGCGGTTCTCGGCAAGGATGGAAAAGTCGCCGGCATATTCACCGACGGCGACCTGCGCCGAACGGTGGAAAAGATCGGCGACCTGAAGAAGGCCCTCGTCGCCGACGTCATGAGCGCGGCCCCCCAGACCATCGGGCCGAAGTCGCTGGCAGTCGAAGCCGTCGAGATCATGGAGCGCCGCAAGATCAACCAGCTGCTGGTCGTCGACGACTCGGGGCTGCTGGTGGGCGCGCTCAACATGCACGACCTGTTCCGCGCGAAGGTCGTCTAGTTGGAGGCCATTCTCGAGCGTGCACGGCGGGTGCGCCTGATGATTTTCGACGTGGACGGCGTACTCACCGACGGCAGGATCTACTACACCGATTCCGGCGAGGAAATGAAAGCCTTCAGCACGCTCGACGGGCACGGCATCCGCATGCTCATGGCTAGCGGGGTGAAAGTCGCGATCCTCACGGGACGCCATTCCGGGGTCGTCTCCCATCGTGCACGGAACCTCGGAATTTCGATGGTCCTTCAAGGCGTCGAGGACAAGCGAGAGGCATTTCTGGAACTCGCGGCATCCGTCGGACTGGACGCAGCCGATTGCGGCTACATGGGCGATGACGTAATCGACCTGCCAGTGATGACGCGTTGCTCGTTTGCCGCTTCAACTCGCGAAGCGCCGGAATATGTAAGGCAGCGCGCGCACTTCGTCGCTACCCAGCCTGCGGGCGCCGGCGCGGCACGAGAGGTGTGCGAAACGATCATGCGCGCGCAAGGCTCGTTCGACGCCGCGTTAGCGCGCTACCTCGCCTGACCTGACCATGCGTAATTCGTTCGCGCGGCTCTTTCCGCTACTGCTAATGTTGTCGCTGGCGCTCCTTTCTTTCTGGCTGGAGCGCACTGCGCGCATCGAGCAAGGGCATCCGTCGTTGCGGCGACACGATCCCGATTACATCGTTCACAATTTCAAGGTGGTCGGTTACGGGCAGAAAGGCGAAGCCGAGTCGATGCTCTCGGCGCGCAAGATGGTACATTTCCCCGACGACGATTCGACCGAGCTTCTCGCGCCACGATCGGTGCAGACGAAACCGGGCGAGGCGCCGATGACCCTCACCGCCGAGCGCGGCGCCCTGAGCCAGGACGGGGAGGACACGTTCCTGTACGACAACGTCCTCCTCGTGCGAAACGCGACGCCCCAGCAGCCGGAGATGCGGATGCAGACGCATTTCCTGCATATCGTGCGGGCCAGGTCGCTGGTGCGGACCGATCGCGAGGTCGCAATTCGCGAGGAAGGGCGGTACCTTACTGGCCGCGGCATGGAGTACGACAACGGGTCGCGGGTGCTGGAGATTCGCAGCAAGGTACGCGGAAGGTTCGAGCAGAGGAAAAGGAATTGAGAGAGACTGTTTCAGCGGGGATCGCAATCCGAGGGCTGGCGGCATTTGCCGCGCTCGGCATCCTGATGCTCCCGGCCGGATCGCGCGCCGAGAAAGCCGACAAGGACAAGCCCACCCAGATCGACGCGAACCGGATGACCTCGGATGACGCGCGCCGCATCAGCATCTTCGAAGGCAACGTCGTGCTGACCAAGGGCACGATCCTGGTTCGCGCCGACCGGATCACGGTGCGGCAGGACGCGGAAGGATTCCAGATTTCGACCGCCTCGGGCCTGCCTGCGCGATTCCGCCAGAAGCGCGACGGCAAGGAGGAATGGATAGATGGCGAGGCGCTGTTCATCGAAATCGACGACAAGAAGGAGAAAGTCGAATTGCGCGAGAAAGCGCGCATCGTCCGGGACAAGGATGAGGTGCGGGGCGACATCATTTCCGTGGATACCCGGTCGGAGTTTTTTTCGGTGACAGGTGGGAAAAGCGCTGTGACCGGCGCAAACCCCGAAGGCCGAGTACGCGCCGTAATCCAGCCCAAGATCAAGCCGGAAGACGCAACGGCCGCCCCTGCTGCGCCTGCCACGACAGCACCTTCCAAGCCCGCGGCTCGATGAGCGCGCTGTCGGCGGAAAGCCTCCGCAAGCGATACAAGTCACGCACGGTTGTCCAGGATGTCTCCATAACGGTCTCGAGCGGCGAAGTCGTCGGCCTTCTCGGACCCAACGGCGCCGGCAAGACCACTTGCTTCTACATGATCGTTGGGCTGATCGCCGCGGATGCCGGCAGCATCTACCTCGACGGGCGCGAACTCACCCACCTGCCGATCCACAAGCGCGCCCGCCTGGGGATTTCCTATCTCCCGCAGGAAAATTCGGTCTTTCGCAAGCTAACGGTGGAAGAGAACGTCCAGGCCGTTCTCGAACTGCAGGGCCTCGCGGGCGACGAAATGGAAGAGCGGCTCGTGGAACTGCTGACCGATCTGAACATCGCCCATTTGCGCAAGCACCCCGCGCTTGCGCTTTCAGGCGGCGAACGCCGGCGCCTCGAGATCGCGAGGGCGCTTGGCACGCGTCCGGCGTTCATCCTCCTCGACGAGCCGTTCGCGGGAGTCGACCCGATCGCGGTGCTCGACATCCAGCGAATCATCCGATTCCTGCGCGACAGGTCGATCGGCGTGCTCATAACCGACCACAATGTGCGTGAAACACTTGGCATCTGCGACCGCGCCTACATCATGAATGACGGCGCTGTATTGGCCTCCGGCCACCCGGATGAAATTGTCTATAATGACAGCGTACGCCGGGTCTACCTGGGAGAGAACTTCCGCATGTAGATCCGCCCCGGCCTCATCCACGCGCCGGGGCTTCGGGCAGAAACCAGAAACCCACCTTGCGCTCTGCCACAGCCCTTAGATGAAGCCGACCCTGCAGTTTCGGCTGTCTCAGCATCTGACGCTGACGCCCCAGCTGCAGCAGTCGATCCGCTTGCTGCAGCTTTCCACGGTCGAACTGAACCAGGAAATCGAGCGCATGCTCATGGAAAACCCGATCCTCGAGCGCGAGGACGCGGAAGACGGGCTGACCGCATCGACGAATTTCACCGGCGCGCAGGAAGCTCCTGGCACGACCGAAGCGCCTCGCGAAACCGCGCCGGAGAGTCCGGAGCCGCAGGGTGACGATTGGCAACCCGATTACTCGGCGCCCCCGCGCACAAGCAACGGCGAGGACGAGGACGGCGACCGCGCATTCGTAGCGCCCGAGACGCAGTCGTTGCGCAATCACCTCAATGAGCAGTTGTCGCTGACCAACCTTCCTCGCCGCGACCGCGCGCTGATCGCGATGCTGATCGATGCGCTGGACGACGACGGCTACCTCACCCAGCCATTGGAAGAAATCGCTGAGTTGTTGCCGGCAGAGGCCGACGCGGACATCGAGGACCTCGGGATCGCCCTGCGCCACCTGCAGAACATGGAGCCCGCCGGGATCGGCGCGCGCTCCCCAAGCGAATGCCTGCTGCTCCAGATCCGGGCGATGCGGCCAGAAAGCGAAGCGGAGGCGAAAATCGCCAGGCTTGCCGCGACGATAGCCGAGCAGCACCTCGAATCGCTTGCGCAACGCGATTATTCGCGCCTCAAGCAGCTGCTTGGCGCGAACGACGACGAATTGCGGGCGGCTCAGAAGCTGATCCTCAAGCTCAATCCGCACCCCGGCGCGGCGTTTTCGAACACCGAGACGCGTTACGTCATCCCGGATGTGATCGTGCGCAGGATCAAGGGTGTATGGCGCGCCAGCCTGAACCGCGACGCAATGCCGCGGCTGCGCATCAACCGCCTTTATGCCTCGCTCCTTGCCGGCAATCGCAATGGCTCGAACGCAATGTCGGGCCAGCTCCAGGAGGCGCGCTGGCTCATCAAGAACGTCCAGCAGAGGTTCGACACCATCCTGCGCGTGTCGCAGGCAATCATCGACAGGCAGCGCCATTTTTTCGAGCACGGCGAGGTCGCCATGCGCCCGATGGTGCTGCGCGAAATCGCAGAAACCCTCGGCCTGCACGAAAGCACGATCTCGCGAGTAACCACTCAAAAATACATGGCGACGCCGCGCGGAACCTACGAGCTCAAGTATTTCTTCGGCAGTCACGTTTCCACGGAGACTGGCGGCGCCTGCTCGGCGACCGCAATTCGCGCCCTTATCAAGCAGTTGGTCGCCGCAGAGGACACGAAGACGCCGCTGTCGGATTCCCGCATATCGCAAATTCTCAGCCAACAGGGTATCGTGGTGGCAAGGCGGACGATTGCGAAGTACCGCGAATCGCTGCAGATCCCGCCGGTCAACCTCAGAAAATCCCTGTAATCCCAAACCCCAATAAAGCCCGGAGGCGCCAATGAACCTGAATGTCAGCGGCCATCACCTCGATGTAACCCCGGCAATCCGAACGTACGTTAGCGGAAAGTTCGACCGTGTCACGCGCCATTTCGATCATGTGATCGATGCCCACGTGATCCTCTCGGTCGACAAGCTCATGCAGAAAGCCGAAGTCACGCTGCACGTCCGCGGCAAGGACATCCACGCCGAATGCGTAGATACCGACCTTTACGCCGCCATCGACCTGCTGGTCGACAAGCTGGACAGGCAGGTCATCAAGTACAAGGACAAGAAGCAGGCTAAACCCCACGACGCGCTCAAGCATCAGCCGGCTGCAGAACCCTGAAATTGCGCGGAGGGCGGGTTGCGTCGCGGCACCGGCCGCGGCGCGGGCCAGCCGGCAGCCTGGGCTATAATTCGCGCCCCGCAGCCAGCCCAGCTCCAGTTTCGCGGCTCTTTGCTGCGGGCCCTGTGCCATGAACCTAGTCGCCAAGCTCCTTCCCCCGGCCAACGTTGCGGTCGACCTCACCGTGTCGAGCAAGAAGCGCCTTTTCGAGCATCTCGGCCTGCTGTTCGAAAACAATCACGCCGTCGCAAGCAGCATGGCTTTCGACAGCCTGTTTGCCCGCGAGAGGCTGGGTTCCACTGGCCTCGGCCATGGCGTCGCGATTCCCCACGGCCGGATAAAGGGGCTCAAGGATGCGCTCGGCGCGCTGGTGCGGTTGGCGACACCGGTGCCGTTCGATGCGCCGGACGGGAAACCGGTCGGCCTCGTATTCGCGCTGCTGGTCCCGGAGCAGGCGACAGAAAAGCACTTGCAGATCCTTTCCGAGCTCGCGCAGATGTTCGGCGATCGCGACCTGCGTGAATCAATGAACACCGCTGCGGATTCCGCCGCGCTCCACCAACTCATCGCTACATGGCAACCGGATGCTGCAGGTCAACGTCACGCAGTTGCATGAAGAAAACCGCGAGCCGCTGGAGCTGGCCTGGATCGCAGGCCAGGACGGCGGCACGGCGGTCCGGCGCGAGGCGGCTGCGTCAGCTTCGCTGATCGGCCACCTCAACCTAACCCATCCCAACAGCATCCAGGTCCTCGGAAGTTACGAGGCCTCGATGTTCGGCGCATTCTCGCCAGCCGCTCGGGAGGAATTTGTCGCCAAGCTGTTTTCCGGCCGGCTGACTGCCGTCATCGTCGCAGACGGAATCAGCTCCCCGGCGGAAATACTCGCCGGCGCCCGCGAATCGCACACCCCCTTGTTCGCCACGCCACTGGCGGCGCCGCGCGTTATCGAATCGCTTGCGCGCTACCTCGCCAAGGCGCTGGCCGAGAAGACCACCCGGCATGGTGTTTTCATGGACGTGCTCGGGCTCGGCGTGCTTGTGACTGGCGAGTCGGGGGTGGGCAAAAGCGAACTGGGCCTCGAACTCATCAGCCGGGGGCACGGACTGGTCGCCGACGACGTGGTCGAGATCTCCCGAGTCGCCCCGAAGATCCTCGAGGGGCGCTGTCCGCCGGTGCTCAAGGATTTCATCGAGGTGCGCGGCTTGGGCTTGTTGAACGTCCGCACCATCTTCGGCGAGACCGCGGTGCGGCCCAAGATGCGGCTAAAGATCATCGTCCACCTCGAGAAGCCGACCCCCGGAGGGGCGGAGGTGGAGCGGCTACCGCTTGCGGAGCAGTCCGAGGACATCCTCGGCATCACCGTGCGAAAGGTAGTCATCCCGGTCGCCGCCGGCCGCAACCTTGCAGTTCTGCTTGAAGCCGCCGTGAGAAATTACATCCTGCATCTCCGTGGGATCGACAGCACCGCGGAATTCATTTCCCGCCAAAAGCAGGCGATCGAGTACGACGGCCAGGCCGAGGAATAAGCCGGGCACTTCGCGCGGCACGCCGCGCGCGGTTTCGTTATAAGCTTTCCGGATGGCCATGCAACTCGTCCTCGTGAGTGGAATGTCCGGCTCCGGCAAGAGCATCGCGCTCTCGGTCCTTGAAGACGCCGGCTATTACTGCGTCGACAACCTGCCGGCCACCCTGCTTGCCGAGGTGGTGAATTTCCTCTCTGGCGCCGGGCATGGCCACGTAGCCGTGAGCGTAGATGCTCGTAGCGTTGCGGTTTCTGCGCTGCCCGAAAATCTCGCCCGCCTGCGTGCCCGCGGGATCGAAGCGCGCCTCTTGTACCTCGAGGCAAGCCAGCAATCGCTGTTGCGGCGCTTTTCGGAAACGCGCCGCAGGCACCCGCTGGCGGGTCAGGGCCTCACGGTGGCCGAGGCCATCGACCGCGAGCGCGAGATGCTCGGCGGCGTGTCCGAGATAGGCCACAGGATAGACACCAGCGACCTGCAGCCCAAGGCGCTGCGCCGCTGGATCAGGGACCTGCTGGGCCTCGACTCGGCGTCGATGATGTTGTTATTCGAGTCTTTCGGCTTCAAGGACGGCATCCCGCTGGATGCCAATTGGGTGATCGACGCCCGCATGCTGCCGAATCCCTACTATGTCACCGACCTCCGGCCATTGACCGGCCGGGACGCGCCGGTGATCCGATACCTGGAAGACCAGGAGGCAGTCGGCCGGCTGTACGAAGACGTCCGCGGACTCCTCATGAAATGGCTGCCCGACATGGTGCGCGACAACCGCTATCACGTGACCGTCGCCATTGGCTGCACCGGGGGGCAGCATCGTTCCGTCTATCTAGCCGAAAAACTCGCCGCCGAATTCGGCAAGAATTGGCCGGTGCTGGTGCGCCACCGCGGGCTTGTCAACAAGGATCCCGAAGGTTGAGCGCGCCGGACCTCTCCGATCTCGCCATCTTCCCGCTCAATGCAGTGCTTTTTCCGCGGGGCCTGCTTCCGTTGCGCGTGTTCGAGCAGCGCTACATGGACATGGCAAAGGCATGCCTCAAGGACGACCGGCCGTTCGGCGTGTGCCTGATCCGCAACGGGAAAGAAGTGGGCGCTCCTGCAACGCCCGAGCCGGTCGGTTGCACGGCACGAATCCAGGAGTGGGACATGCAGCAGCTCGGAGTCCTGTCGTTCCGAACGATCGGCGAACAGCGATTTCGAATCAAGTCTTCCGCCATAACCGAAGCCGGCCTCACCAGGGCCGATGTCGAGTTGTTGCCGCAGGACGTCGATGCCGATCTGCCCGAGGAGTTCGGCGCTTGTGCCGCATTGCTGAAGGCCGTGATTGAGCAGCATGGCCCGGGAATAGTGGCCGCGCCGATCCGGTTCGACTCGACTTCGTGGGTCAGTGCTCGCCTAACCGAGATTCTCCCCGTGCCCCTCCCGGCCAAGCAGAAACTCCTCGAACTTGCGGATGCGACCCAGCGCATCGAAATCCTCAACAAGTTCCTCCAGCAGCATCGCCTCGCCGGCTAGAGCCTGCGCAGGAGATTCCTGACTGGGGTGGGGACAGCTGCGGCAATGGCAGCATCCGGGGCGAGCCACAGGCTGCCCGGAGATGCCGTCCGCGATTCAAGGGTGCGCACATCGCACACCAAGGGCGAAATCTCGAGGCGAAAATGGGTGAAGCCATGCGCGAATGACGGCATTTCCCGATGACCCGAAATCACGCATCCAAAGCGAATTAGGCATTCCTGCGCAACGTCGCGCCCGTCGAATTCCGGGAAGGACCACAACCCCCCCCATATCCCGGCTGAAGGCCTTCGCTCGAGCAGCACCTGGCCGCCATGCCAGAGAACAAGCCAGGTCGCCTGCCGGGTCGGATGCGCCTTTTTCGGCCTTGGAGAAGGCAATTCCCGGACACGCCCGGTATGAAGCGCGACGCAACCTTTCGACACAGGACAAGCTACGCATTGCGGCTTCGAGCGCGTGCAAACCGTTGCGCCCAGATCCATGAGCCCCTGGGTGTAAACCTCGATCTCCGCTGCGGGCAGCAGATCGGCGGCTAATGCCCAGAGCTGCGCTTCGACCTTCGCGGCGCCGGGAAAGCCGTCGATGCCGAACTGGCGTGCCAGGACTCGCTTCACGTTCCCATCGAGGATTGCGCCGTGTTCGCCAAACGCAAAGGCCGCAATCGCGGCCGCAGTCGAGCGCCCTATGCCAGGGAGTTCGCACATCTCCTCAGCTGAGCGAGGAAACGAGCCTTTGTGGTTTTCCATGATCATGCGCGCGGCCTTATGCAGGTTGCGGGCCCTGGCGTAGTAGCCCAGTCCGCTCCAAAGGCGAAGGACCTCTTCCTCGCTCGCTTCGGCAAGCGATTTCACCTCCGGAAATCGCTGCATGAAGCGCTCGAAGTAGCCGGTCACGGCGCCGACCTGGGTCTGCTGCAGCATGATTTCGGATACCCAGATGCGATAAGGGTCCTTGGTTCCCTGCCAGGGCAGGTCGTGCCGCCCATGCTGCCGCTGCCAGGCCACCAGTTTCCTGGCGAAATCTCGAGAATTCGAAGGCGATTTGCTCACCCGCGGATTCTACGGGCAGGTTTGACTGTGCCCCGCGAATTCGGCACCATCGACGCGCGTCCACCCTGCGGCGCGACCCGAAACCCACTCAATGCTCGCTTTCATCCTGCGCCGGCTAGCCCAGGCAGTGCTTGTCATGCTGACGGTCGGGTTCATCGCATTTTCGCTGTTTACTTTCGTCGGCGATCCCGTGCTCTTCATGCTCGGCCAGGACGCTACGCCGGAGGATCGCGAGCGCGTCACGAAAATGCTCGGGCTCGACAAGCCGTTTTACGTGCAGTACGCGAATTTCGTCGGACGCGCAGTCCAGGGCGATTTCGGGTTGAGCCTGCGCCAGGTGCAGCCGGTCTCGAGGCTCATCGTCGAGCGGCTGCCGGCGACGCTGGAATTGTCGTTCGTTGCCGCTTTCCTGGCGCTGGCCGCGGGTATTCCCATGGGCGTCTACACGGCGCTGCGACGAAATTCATGGCTGGCACAGGTATTTCTTGCGGTCTCCCTCATCGGCGTTTCCCTGCCCACCTTCCTGATCGGTATCCTGCTGATCCTGCTTTTCGCGGTCATCCTGGGCTGGCTGCCTTCGTTCGGACGCGGCGATACCGTGGCCCTCGGTTGGTGGACTACGGGATTCCTGACGCCTTCGGGGCTCAAGTCGCTGATCCTCCCGTCGATCACGCTGGGCCTTTTCCAGGTCACGCTGATCATGCGGCTGGTGAGATCGGAGATGCTCGAGGTGCTGCGCACCGACTACATAAAGTTCGCCCGTGCCCGGGGCCTGTCCGACCGCTCGGTTCACTTCCGCCATGCGCTCAAGAACACGCTTGTACCCGTGATCACGATTGCGGGGCTTCAGCTCGGAGCGATCATCGCCTTTGCGATCATCACCGAGACGGTCTTCCAGTGGCCCGGCATGGGCCTGCTGTTCATCCAGTCGGTGACCGTCGCCGACATCCCGGTGATGGCCGCCTATCTTTGCCTGATCGCGCTGTTTTTCGTCGTGATCAACCTCGTAGTCGATCTGCTTTACTATGCCGTCGACCCCCGCCTCCGGCTGGATCGCGCAGTCGCAGCCCACTAGGGCCGCGAAGCCCGAAGCCGGTCATACAGCGGAATCAGGAGACATTCATGAATGCACCACTCAAGCTGGACACTCCCGTGGAGCGTATCCGCGCATTCCACAAGGAGCTCACGGACATTCGCCACGATATCCACGCCCATCCCGAACTCGGCTTCACCGAGCAGCGAACGTCCGACCTCGTCGCATCACTGCTACAGGGATGGGGCGTCGAAGTGCACCGTGGACTGGCAAAGACGGGACTCGTTGGCGTGATCGAGGGGAGCAAGAGCACCAGCGGCCGTGCGGTGGGCCTCCGGGCAGACATGGATTGCCTGCCGATGCACGAGCTTGGCAACATGCCCTACAAGTCGGTGAACGCCGGCTGCATGCACGCGTGCGGTCACGACGGGCACACTACGATGCTGCTCGGCGCCGCAAGGTACCTGGCCGAGACGCGCAAATTCGACGGCACGGCCTACCTGATCTTCCAGCCGGCCGAAGAGGGCGGCGGTGGCGGTCGCGTCATGATCGAGGACGGCTTGTTCGATCGCTTTCCGGCCAACGAGATCTACGCGCTGCATAACTGGCCGAGCTTGCCGCCGGGAAAAATGGCGGTGCGCCCGGGTCCCGTCATGGCTTCCACCGACGACTTCCAGGTCACCGTCCACGGCAAGGGCGGCCACGGGGCGATGCCGCACCAATCGGTCGATCCGGTCGTTGTGGTGGCTCAAGTCATCACGGCGCTTCAGACCATCGCCAGCCGCAACGTCAATCCGGTGGACGCTGTTGTGGTTAGCGTGTGCTCGATGCAAACCAGCCAGCTTGGTGCAAACAACGTAATCCCGGACGCCGTGAGCTTGTGCGGAACGGTGCGCAGCTTTCGCCCCGAAACCCGCGACTTGGCGGAAAAACGCTTCAAAGAGATCGTCACCGGCGTCGCCGCTGCGCTGGGTGCCTCGGTGAAGATCGACTATCACCGCAACTACCCGGCAACGATCAACACCGAGCGCGAAGCGCACTTCGCAGCACAGGTCGGAGCGAAAGTCTTCGGCGCGGAAAACGTCATTACGAATGCAGACCCGACCATGGGCGGCGAGGATTTCTCGTACATGCTGCAGGTCAAGCCGGGCGCCTATGTCTTCCTCGGGCAGGGCGGCGGGCCAATGAGCTGCTTCCTGCACAACCCGAACTACGATTTCAACGACGACGTGATCCCGATGGGCGCCGGCTTCCTCGCGGCGCTGGTCGAGGAATCGCTGCCGATAAAATAACGTCAGACAGGGAGGCTACACAATGAAGTTTGCACGCTTGCTAGCCGCGGCAGCCGCCGCTTTCGTCGCAACCTCGATCGCCGCGCTGCCCGTCAGCGCAGCCACCTTGCGATGGGGAGCGCAGAACGACATCCTCACGCTCGACCCTCACTCGCAAAACCACGCCACGACGCACAGCCTGCTGCAGCACACCTACGAAAGCCTGGTGCGCTACACCAAAGACTTCCAGGTCGAGCCCAGCCTCGCGACGAGCTGGCAGCAGGTGTCGCCTACGCAGTGGCGCTTCAACCTGCGCAAGAACGTCAAGTTCCACGACGGCACGCCATTTACCGCCGACGACGTGGTGTTCTCGTACGGCCGCATCATCCAGCCCCAGGGAACCAACCAGATTTACGTCTCCGGGGTGAAGGAAGTGAAGAAAGTCGACGACTACACCGTCGACTTGATCCTCACCGGCCCGAACCCGGTGATGCTGCGGCTGCTGGTCGATTTCCGAATCATGAGCAAGGTGTGGGCGGCGAAGAACAAGTCCGAGAGCGTGCAGAATTACGTCGCCAAGGAAGAGTCCTTCGCCTCGCGCAATGCCAACGGCACCGGGCCCTACATCATCAAGTCGTGGGAACCGGACAAGCGCATCCTCATGACCGCAAATACCGCTTGGTGGGACAAGAACGAAGGCAATGCAACTGAAGTCATTTACACGCCGATCAAAGCGGATGCAACGCGCGTCTCCGCCCTCCTCGCCGGCGACGTCGACCTCGTTACCGACCTGCCCACCCAGGACGTGGCGCGCCTGCGCAGCGATCCAAAGCTCAAGGTCCTCGACGGGCACGAAGTGCGCACGATCTTCATCGGCCTGGACCAGGGCAGCAACGAGCTGCTTTACTCGAACATCAAGGGCAAGAACCCGTTCAAGGACATCAAGGTTCGCAGGGCACTGAACATCTCGGTCGACCGCGAGGCCATCAAGCGCGTCACGATGCGCGGCCTCTCGATCCCGGCCGCGATCATGGTCGCCCCGGGCGTGCATGGACATACGGTTGAGCTGGACAAGGTTTCGGCGCCGGACCTGGAGGGCGCGAAGAAACTGCTTGCCGAAGCCGGGTACCCGCAGGGCTTCGAGTTCTCGCTCGACTGCCCGAACAACCGTTATGTCAACGACGAGGAAATCTGCCAGGCGCTGGTCGGCATGTGGGCGCGCATCGGGCTCAAGGTAAAGCTCAATGCCCAGCCGATGGCGAGCTTCATCTCCAAGATCCAGAAATTCGACCACAGCGCCTACATGCTCGGCTGGGGCGTCGCCACTTTCGACGCCAACTACACGCTGCAGTCCCTCATGCGCACCAAGACGACTGGCGCCGACGGCAGCTTCAACCTCGGCAAGATCAGCGACGCCAAGCTCGATGCCCTGATCGACGGCGCCAAGACCGAGACCGACGTCAAGAAGCGCGATGCATTGCTGCGCGAAGCCCTCATCATCACCCGCGACAATTACTACTACGTGCCGCTGCACCACCAGCTGCGCCCCTGGGCGATGAAGAAGAATGTGACCACCGTCCACAAGGCGGACGACCGGCCCGAGTCGCGCTTTGCGCGTATCGAGTAAGGCATCCGATCGCTAACGCGACTGGACGGCCGATAGCTTGAGCGCCGGGGGGCGGCTGCGAGGGGCGTGGGAACACGACCTCGCCTGGAGTTTTCGCCGCTCGCCGGTGGTCATGCTGGCCGCGCTCATGACGCTGGTGTGCGTAGGGGGCGCGATGCTCGCGCCCTGGATTGCCCCGCACAACCCTTTCGACAGCGGCACGCTGATCCTCACGGACGGCTTCACGCCGCCGGCCTGGGTATCCGGCGGAACATCTCGCTACCTGCTCGGCACCGACGACCAGGGGCGCGACATGTTGTCGACCATCATGTACGGCGCACGCATCTCGCTTGCCGTCGGCATCGCTTCGGTCCTGTTCTCGATGATCCTCGGCGTGAGCCTCGGGCTCGCCGCCGGCTACGTCGGCGGACGGCTCGATGCTTTCATCATGCGCGTGGCCGACATCCAGCTCTCCTTCCCGCCGATCCTCGTCGCCCTGCTCATCGACGGCGTTGCACGCGTGGCGCTGCCGCGCGAGGCGCATGACCAGATCGCGATCTACGTGCTGATCCTTGCGATCGGTTTTTCCGGCTGGGTCCAGTACGCGAGGACCGTGCGCGGATCCACCCTGGTCGAGCGCAACAAGGAATATGTGCAGGCCGCGCGCGTGATCGGCCGCAGCCAGCCCTCGATCATGCTGAGCCATGTGCTGCCCAACGTACTCGGCCCCGTCCTCGTGATTGCGACGATCCATATCGCCACCGCGATCATCACCGAGGCCACGCTGTCGTTCCTTGGCGTCGGGGTGCCGGCGACGCAACCTTCGCTCGGCACCCTGATCCGGGTCGGCAACGACTTCCTGCTTTCGGGCGAGTGGTGGATCACGGTGTTTCCCGGCGTCGCGCTCATCGTGCTGGTGCTCTCGGTGAACCTGCTGGGCGACTGGCTGCGGGATGCGCTCAACCCCAGGCTGCGCTGAGTTGCTACTGACATTTTCACCTCTCACCCCTAGGCTGGGCGCGGCTCTCCGGGGAACTTGCTGACATGACCGCGCTGCTTGAAGTCAGGAACTTGCGTGTAGAATTCCCGATGCGCCGCGGCAGTCTTGTCGCAGTGGACGACCTGTCATTCGAAATCGCGCCGGGCGAAGTCCTTGGCGTGGTGGGCGAATCCGGCGCCGGCAAGTCCCTCACCGGCATGGCGATCATCGGCCTGCTCGAGCCGCCGGGACGGATTGCAGCCGGCGAGATCCGCCTGGACGGCGAACGCATCGACAACCTTTCGCCGGAAGCGATGCGCCGCATCCGCGGCAAGCGCATCGGCGCGATCTTCCAGGACCCGCTGACTTCGCTGAACCCGTTGTTCACCATCGGCGAGCAGCTCGTCGAGACGATCCAGGCGCACCTCGGACTGGACGACCGCAAGGCGCGGCATCGCGCGATCGAATTGCTCGCCGAAGTCGGCATCCCCGCGCCCGACGTTCGCATCGACAACTACCCCCACCACTTTTCCGGAGGCATGCGCCAGCGCGTCGTCATTGCCCTTGCGCTTTGCGCGCGCCCCCGGCTGATCGTCGCCGACGAGCCGACGACGGCGCTGGATGTCTCGATCCAGGCGCAGATCATAGAATTACTCAAGAAGCTCGCGCGCGAGAACGGCACCGCAGTCATGCTGATCACCCACGACATGGGCGTAATCGCCGAAACTGCGCATCGAGTGGCTGTCATGTATGCGGGGCGCCTGGCCGAAATCGGCCCGGTGAAGGAAGTGATCCATGCACCGCGCCACCCCTACACCGCCGGGCTGATGAGCTCGATCCCTAAGCTCGGGGACATGCGCGAGGCCCTTGCACAGATCGACGGCGCGATGCCGCGCCTCACGGCAATCCCTCCGGGCTGCGCGTTCAACCCCCGTTGCCCGAAGCGCTTCGATCGCTGCCTCTCGGAGCGCCCCTCGCCGATGCAAGCCGGCGTCAACCAGGCTGCCTGCTGGCTCTATGCCTCCTGAGACCCTGCTCGAGCTCAAGGACGTCGGCCGGACCTTCGACGTCTCGCGGCCATGGCTGAACCGCGTCATCGAGCGCGAAGGCCGCCGAAGCCTGCGCGCGGTGGACGAAGTCTCTTTCGTCATCCGGCGCGGCGAGACGCTGGCTTTGGTGGGCGAATCCGGCTGCGGCAAGTCGACCGTCGCGCGCCTGATCGTCGGTCTCTACGCGCCGACCCGGGGCTCGATCCTGTTCGAAGGGGCCGACCTCTCCGACCCGGCGTCGGCACCGCTTCGCCGCCGGATGCAGATGATCTTCCAGGATCCCTACGCCAGCCTGAACCCACGCTGGCGAGTCCGCGACATCGTGGCCGAGCCCATCGTCTTCCAGGGTCCGGCGCAGGATCGCGCCTCGTTGGATGCGCGCGTGGCCGAGCTGCTGGTGCAAGTCGGGTTGGCGCCGGAGGACGGCGAAAAATACCCCCACGAATTTTCCGGCGGCCAGCGGCAGCGCGTCTCGATTGCGAGGGCGCTGTCCTCGAATCCGGAATTCCTGGTTTGCGACGAGCCGACCTCGGCGCTCGACGTCTCGGTGCAGGCGCAGATTCTCAATCTCATGAAGGACCTGCAGCAGCGCCTGGGCCTCACTTACCTTTTCATCTCGCACAACCTCGCCGTCGTAGCGCATATCGCCACGCGCGTCGGCGTCATGTATCTGGGGAGGCTGGTGGAGACAGCCGATGCGCGCGACCTATTCGCGAAGCCGCGGCATCCCTATACGCGGATGCTCATCGACGCCATTCCCGACCTGCAAATGAGCGGCAAGGCGCGCACACCCGTAGCCGGCGAAGTCCCCAACCCGCTCTCCCCGCCGTCCGGCTGCACGTTCAATCCCCGCTGCCCTCATGCCAACGAGCGCTGCCGGAGCGAGATCCCGTTACGGCTTGAAATTTCCGGCAACCGCAGCGTGGCCTGCCACGCCGTCGAAGAAGGTCGGCTCAGCGTTTCCTGAGGTTGGACACGCCGAAAGGCACATGGCCGGTGGCGACCAGCTTTTGTGCCGCCTCCACGTGCCCGCGCTGGTCGTCGAAATAGATGTCCGGCTGGAAAGCGGCAAGGAAAGTGCTCTTGTCGAGGCCGCCCAGGAACATCGCCTCGTCCACCTCGATGTTCCAGTCCATGAGGGTGCGCACAGCCCGCTCGTGCGCAGGCGCGCTGCGCGCCGTCACGAGCGCCGTGCGGATACGCATGGGCACCGCTGCGCCGGCAGTCTGCAGTCGGTGCAGCGCCTCCAGCAGCGGCTTGAAAGGGCCGGGCGGCAGCGGCCGCAGCGCGTGCTCGATCTCGTGCTTCTGGAATGCGTCGAGGCCGTCGCGCTGGAAAACCTTCTCGGCCTCGTCGGAGAAGAGCACCGCGTCGCCGTCGAAGGCGATGCGCACCTCTCCCGAGTGGCGGCTGGCCGCCTGCGCCGATTCCGGGATCACCCGGGCGGCGGGAAACCTCGCGTCGATCGCGCCACGGACGTCGTCCTCGTTCGCCGAAAGGAAAAGATTGGCGTGAAGGGCCTCGAGGTAGTGATACGCATCGCGGCCCCGGGTGAAAACGCCACGCTCGAGCTTGAGGCCGGCCTGCTTGGCAGAGCGGAAAACGCGCAGGCCGGAGACCGGGTCGTTTTTCGACAGGATGACCACCTCGACCCGCTGGGTGTCCGGCGTGTTGAACGCGAGCAACTTCTGCACGAGATGAAAGGCAACGCCCTGCCGCGCGCATTCCTCGAGGCGCTCGAGCTGCAGTTCCATGTAGACGCGGTCGCCGCTCTTCTCGAACACCTTGTTCTCTTCTTCGAAGTCGAACAGGGCGCGCGAGGAGATCGCCACCACAAGCTTGCCGTCGAACGATACGGGCATCGGGACCCCAGGGCGCCGCGGAGCGGCGCGACGACGGATTCTACTGCGTAGGGCCAGCCGGCCCCGGAGCCGGCGCCGCTAGAGCGCTTGCGCTCCCAGCGCGGCCAGTGCCGCCCGCGCCACCTCGCAATCCTGTGCGCCGGTCCCCGACCCAACGCCGATCGCGCCCACGCATATCCCCTCGATCACGATGGGAAAACCGCCCTCTAGGTTGGTCAACCCGCCGTCGGTCGCGATCGCCATCTTGACCTCGAGCTCGGCCTTGAGTTGCCCCGACGGTTGCCGATGCGACGCCGCGGAAATCGCCTTCTTCTGCGAAGTGCGGATCGACATGGTCTTCGCGCCATCCATGCGCAGGAAGGCGAGCAGGTTGCCGCCGTCGTCCACGATCGTGATGTTCTGCGGCACGCCGAGCGACTCGGCTTTTTTCAGCGCTGCGTCCAGCGCGCGCAATGCGCCTTCGTGCGTGAGTTTCAGGAAAGGCTTTGTGTAGGCCATCGAAGTTCCTCAGGAAGCTGGGAAGAGAAATGCCTGATCCAGGTTTGCGCGTACCCCCGCGCGGGTGCCGGCGGGAAAACGCTCGATCGCGTCGTACCCGGCATGGCGCGCACGCAATACGCGTCCGTCGTCGTAACGGACGTATACATCGACGTGGGTGCCTTGGTACACATGGGTGTCGACCGTAGCCGCGCCGAAGTTGGCAGCGGCATCGCGCTCGGGCACGAGCGTCAGCTCCTCGGGGCGCACGAAGAGAACCGTCGCCGAGCCCGCAGTCAGTCCCGCAGCCCGCGCCGCCGGCAGCACGAGCCGCATGCCGCCAATCTCAACCATTGCGCCGCCGGGATCTGCCGAAACCAGCTTGCACGGCACGCGGTTGATG
>JANMDK010000022.1:0-21114 GCA_031376265.1 Pseudomonadota bacterium | reverse complement strand
CGCGGCGTACATCGCGATCGTCATCATCTCGCCATGCGCAAAATTGACCACGCGCACCACACCGAAGATCACCGACAGCCCGAGCGCCATGAGCCCGTACACCAGGCCCGTGAGCAGGCCGGCGATGACTACGTTGGCGATGAGGTCGATGGACGGCATAAATTAAATGGGGTCAGAGTCCATTTATTAATTGGACTCTGACCCCATTTTCTGCCATTTTCTGGGCCGGAACTTTCGCTCAGGCCTTGTAGCCGGGCATCGGGAAGACGGGGCGCGCCTCGGCCGCGGAAAGCGGCAGCACGACGGTCGGGCGCCCGTTGAGGTTCTGCGCGCAGGCCGAGAGGTTGCCTTCGACCTGGCCCTTGGCGTTGAACTTGATCGGCCCGCCCAGCCCGACCCGGTCGGTGATGTTGGTCTGTCGGATCGCGTCGGCGAGCGTCTTGGGATCCGTGCTGCGCGCGCGCTTGAAGGCGTCCGCGGCGATGAGGATCGACTCGAAAGTGTAGGCCACGTTGGTGCCGTGGAACACGAACTGGTCCTTCGGGTTCTGCTTGGCGAACGCGGTGGTGACGACCTTGGTCATGTTGGTCTTGGGGTTGAACCAGGGCGCATTCGAGATGCAGTAGTCCGCATGCTTGCCGAGGACCTTGGAGAACTGCTCCTCGTACATGCCGGGCGAGCCCGGGCTGATGATGCCCATCGGGTTCCAGCGCTGCTTGACCATCTCGCGGCGCAGGATGATCGCGTCGTTGAGGCGACAGACGAGCATGAGGAAGTCGGCGTTCGTCGCCTTGGCCTTCGAGACTTCGACCGTGAGGTCCTTGGCCGCCGGGTCGTACGAAATGGTCTCGACCACCTTGAAGGGCAGGTTGGTCAGGTTCGGCAGCGTGGCCGAGATGCCCTTGAACATCGCCTGGCCGAAAGTGTCGTTCACGTGCATGAACACTGCGGTGCGCGGCGCGGTGTTGGTCGCCCGGAACAGGTCGCCGATGAGCGACAAGCCGTTTCTCACCAGGTCCGGTGCCGTGGGGAAATTGCGGAACACGAACTTGTAGCCCTGCTCGGTGATCGGCGGGGCAGCGGCGATGTTGATCACGAAGGGCACGCCGCGCTGTTCAGCGACCTGCGCGATGGCAGAAGCGGCGCCGGAATCGAACGGCCCGACCAGCACATGGGCGCCTTCCTGGATCAGGCGCTCGGCGCGGGTGCGCGCGGTGTCCACGTTGGTTTCGGTGTCCGCATTCATGAGCTCGATGTCTACGCCGAGCAGCTCCTTGATCACGCCGGGCGCGAGGTCGGCGCCTTTCTGGCACGACTGGCCGATGAAACCCTGGAAGCCCGAGCGGGGCAGCAGCACGCCCACTTTCAACTTGGTGGCCTGCGCGCGCGCGATGCCGAAGGGCGAGATCGCAGCGAGCGTCCCGCTGGCGGCGAGGGCCGTGTTGAACTGGCGCCGGCTGAACCCGTGGCGCTTCATATCGTTGTTATTCATGAACTCCTCCTCAGAAATTTGTGGCCGTTATTGTAGAGGTGCCCGCTCATGTTGCATTGCGCAAGAACGTATCGAAACCCTCGTCGAAACAGGCGGCGCAGTTTGTTATATAGCATTACAATTTCGCGGTCAACGCCGCCAATGAAAAAAGCCCCTACCTCCCGCGGACCGCGTCCGGGCAGCATCGCCCGGGTCGAAGGCATCCACTATGCCGACCTGAATGAGCATTTCGGTTATGCGCTCAAGCGCGCCCAGATCGCATCGTTCGAGGCGTTCTCCCGCGCCACTGCAGGCGAGGAGATCACGCCGCCGCGCTACACCGCGCTCGTGATCCTCGCGGGCAATCCCGGCATCAGCCAGAGCGCCCTGGGCGAGGTGCTCGGCACCGCGCGCTCGGGCGCCATGATGCTGGCCGACTGGCTGGAGCAGCGCGGCCTGGCCGAGCGCCGCCACAAGCCGGAGGACGGCCGGGCGTGGGGGCTCTTCCTCACCGCCAAGGGTGAGAAGCTGCTGAAAAAACTCAAGCGAAACGTGCGCGCGCACGACAAGCGCTTTGGCGACAAGCTGGCGCCCGCGGAACGCCGCGAACTGCTGCGGCTTCTCGAAAAGCTGGCAGGCTGAACGTGGCGCAACCGCAAAACCGCTACCGCAAGATTTCGCTGGGCCCGGCCAGCGTCACCGCGAGCAAGGACAGCCTGGGCTGCTGGCGCCTGCAATCGCCGGCGCCGCTGAGTCCTTATCCCCAGCGACTGACCGAGCGGTTGCTGAAGTACGCGGCCGAAGCGCCGGACCGCACGTTCATCGCCAAGCGCGGACCCGACGGCGAATGGCGGAGGGTCTCGTACGCGCAGGCATTGCGGCACGCGAGAAAGCTTGGGCAGGCATTGCTCGATCGCGGCCTCAGCGCCGAGCGCCCGCTCATGATGCTCTCCGAGAACGACCTCGAGCACGCGATGCTCGCGCTCGCCGCCCTGCATGTCGGCGTGCCTTTCGTCGCGGTGTCGCCCTCGTATTCGCTGGTGTCGCAGGACCACGGCAAGCTGCGCTATGTGGTCGACCTCATGACGCCCGGCCTCGTGTTCGCTTCCGACGAATCGCGTTATGCGATGGCGATCGAGGCGGCGATTCCGCGCGAAACGCCGGTCGCATTCACCCAGCGATTGCCCGCAGGCCGGGGAGCGAAGCCGTTCGAAGAGCTCGCCTCTACGCAGGCGACAGCCGCGGTCGAGGCGGCGCACGAGGCAATCCGTCCGGAGTCGATCTCCAAATTCCTGCTGACCTCGGGCTCGACCGGCATGCCCAAGGCCGTAATCCACACGCAGCGCATGATGGTCAGCAACCTGCAGATGATCGTCGACAACCTGCCGTTCATGGCCGAGGAGCCGCCGGTGCTGGTCGACTGGCTGCCGTGGAACCACACCTTCGGCGGCAACCACAACTATGGCCTCGCGCTCTATAACGGCGGCACCCTCTACATCGACGAGGGCAAGCCGATGCCGAAGCTCATCGGCGAGACGCTGCGCAACCTGCGCGAGATCGCGCCCACGGTGTATTTCAACGTGCCGCGCGGCTTCGAAGAGATCGCGATTGCATTGAATGCGGACGAAGCCCTGGCGAAGAATTTCTTCTCGCGGGTCAAGATGCTCTTCTACGCCGCCGCCAGCCTTCCGCAATCGATCTGGGACAGCCTGCATGCCGCGGCCGAACGCACGGTCGGCGAGCGCATCCTCATGATCACCGGCCTCGGGATGACGGAGACCGCGCCGTTCGCGATGGTGGCCAATTGGGAGGCGGGGCAGTCCGGCGGCATAGGCCATCCTGCGCCCGGCGTGGAAGTACGCCTTGTGCCCGTCGGCGAGAAGCTGGAGGTGCGTTACCGCGGCCCCAGCGTCACCCCCGGCTTCTGGCGGCAGGAGAACCTCACGCGCGAGTCTTTCGATGAGGAAGGCTTCTATCGCAGCGGCGACGCCGCGCGCTTCATGGATCCGGACAATCCCGAAAGCGGGCTGGTGTTCGACGGCCGCATCGCCGAGGACTTCAAGCTGAGCTCGGGCACCTGGGTCAGCGTCGGGCCGCTTCGCGCGCGCATCATCGCCGCCGGCACGCCCTGGGTGCAGGACGCGGTGATCGCCGGGCACGATCGCCATGAGCTTACCGCGCTCGTCATTCCCCGCGCCGGTACACCGAACACGCCCGAGTTGCGTACCGCCTGCCAGCAGGTGCTCGACCAGGTGGCCCGTACCGGCACCGGAAACAGCACCGTGATTGCCCGGGCCATCCTGCTGACCGACCCGCTGTCCATCGACGCCGGCGAGATCACCGACAAGGGCTCCGTCAACCAGCGCTCGGTGCTCAAGGCGCGCGCACAGCTCGTCGCCGACCTCTATGCAAATCCATCCCCTCCGAACGTAATCCATCCCTCCGCAGGAGCATTGCCATGACCAGGAAGATGAACGTCGACGAGCTCGTCGCGATCGACATCCACACCCATGCCGAGAAGTCGACGCGCATGCTGCCGGACGAAGCGGCCAAAGAAGGCCTCGAAGCGAGGGGGCGCTACTTCCGCTACCAGCCGACGCACCAGACCATCGCGCAGATGGCCGCGTACTACCGCGAAAGGAAGATGGGATTCGTCTGCTTCACGGTGGACCGCGAGCGCGGGCAGGGCCTCGGCAACAATATCTCGAACGAGGAAGTCGCCGAGAGCGCGCATGAGGAAGGCGATGTCGCCATCCCCTTCGCGAGCGTCGATCCCTCGCGCGGCAAGATGGGCGTGCGCATGGCGAGGGATCTCATCGAGAAATACAACGTCAAGGGCTTCAAGTTCCACCCGACGGTGCAGGCCTTCTTCCCGAACGACCACGACTGCTACGCGCTCTACGAGGTCATCGCCCACTACAAGCTGCCGGCGATCTTCCACACCGGCCAGACCGGCATCGGCGCCGGCATGCCCGGCGGCGGCGGGCTCAAGCTCAAGTATTCGAACCCGATATACCTCGACGACGTCGCGGCGGATTTCCCCGACATGCCGATCATCATGGCGCACCCCTCGGTGCCCTGGCAGGACGAGGCGTTGTCGGTGGCTACGCACAAGCCCAACGTCTATATCGACCTTTCGGGCTGGTCGCCCAAGTACTTCCCGCCGCAGCTCGTGCAGTACGCCAACACGTTGCTCAAGCACAAGGTTCTCTTCGGCACCGATAACCCGGTGCTGTCGCCGGACCGCTGGCTCGAGGATTTCAACAAGCTGCCGATCAAGCCCGAAGTGAGGCCGCTGATCATGAAAGAGAATGCGGTCAAGCTGCTGCGACTGAAGCCCGAAGCATGAGTGTCGTTTCTGTCGCGTACGAGGGCGGCCTGGCGCTGATTGCCGTCAACAATCCGCCGGTCAATACGATCGATGCCAAGGTTCGCGCGGGCCTTTCCGCGGCGCTGGACGAGATCGCCGCTCGAAAAGACCTCAGGGCAGCGGTGCTGCTCTGCGAAGGCAGCACGTTCTTTTCCGGCGCGGACATCGGCGAATTCGCCGGCCCGCCGAAGGAAGAAGACTACCGTCGCCTTTTCAACCGCTTCGAGGCGCTGCCTTTTCCGGTCGTGGCGGCAATGCACGGCACGGTCATGGGCGGCGGGCTGGAGATCGCGCTGGTTAGCCACTACCGCTGCGCCGCGCCGGGCACTCGCTTTGGCTTGCCGGAAGTCACGCTGGGCATCATCCCGGGCGCCGGCGGCACGCAACGCCTGCCGCGCCTCATCGGCGTCGAGAAAGCGCTCGACCTCATCATCGGGGCTCGCCCGATCGACGCGGCCAAGGCGATCGAGCTTGGTTTCGTCGACCGGCTGGTCGAAGGCGACCTGCGCAAAGGCGCGATTGCTTACGCGAAGGAACTCGTCGCCGCCGGCAAGGGCCCGCGCCGCACCGGCGAGATGAAAGTCGATCCGGGTACTGCGACGGCGGAGATCATCGACCGCTTCACTGCGCAGGCGAAGAAGCAGTACCGCAACCGGCAGGCGCCGCTGACCGCCATCGAGGCGGTCAAGGCTTCGTTGACCAAGCCCTTGGCCGAAGGCCTCGAATACGAAACCGAACTCGTCAACGGCGCCAAAGCAACGGTCGAATCGAAGGGCGCGGTTCACGTGTTCTTCGCCGAGCGGGAGACGCGCAAGATCCCCGGCCTGCCCGCGGAAGCGAAAGGAAGGCCGGTCAAGCTCGCCGCGATCATCGGCGCAGGCACGATGGGCGGCGGGATCGCCATCTGCTTCGCGAACGCCGGCATCCCGGTCGTCATGCTGGATACCGACCAGGCAGCGCTCGACCGGGGCATCGGTGTCGTCGACAGCACATACGCCAGCATGCTCAAGCGCGGCCGGATCACGGCCGAGGACAAGGCGAAGCGCATGGCACTGATCCGCGGCGCAGTGGAATACGCTGAGGCGAAGGACGCGGACGTCTGGATCGAGGCGGTGTTCGAGAACGTGGCGCTCAAGAAGAAGATCTTTGCGGCCATCGAAAAGGTGGCCAAGCCGGGCGCTGTGCTCGCCACCAATACCTCGACCCTCGACATCGAGGAAATCGCCACGGCAGTCAGCCGCCCGCAGGACGTCATCGGCATGCACTTCTTCTCGCCGGCGAACGTGATGCCGCTGCTGGAAGTGGTGCGCACCTCGAAAACGGCGCCTGACGCGATCCGCACGGTGATGGACCTTTCCCGCCCGTTGCGAAAGACGCCGGTGCTCGCGCGCGTCTGCTACGGCTTCATCGGCAACCGCATGATGGAAGGCTATGCCCGCGAGGCAGAGTTCATGGTGCTCGAAGGCGCCACGCCGCGGCAGGTGGACACGGCGCTCGAGAACTGGGGCATGGCGATGGGCATCCTCGCGGTGTTCGACATGGCCGGCATTGAAGTCGGCGTGAGCGTGCACACGTCGAACGCCGACAAGTTTCCGCCGGACCCGAACTACTACCAGGCCGACTTCGCCATCTACGAGGCAGGCAGGCTCGGGCAGAAGAACGGCAAAGGCTATTACCGCTACGAGCCCGGCGACCGCACGCGCTACGACGATCCGGTGGCGATCGAGATCCTGCGCGCGCGTGCAAAGAAGCTCGGCATCAAGCCGCGCGAGCATAGCGAGACCGAGATCATCGAGCGTTGCCTGTATCCGCTGCTGAACGAGGGGTTGCGCATCCTGGAGGAGGGCGTTGCGGTCCGCGCCAGCGACATCGACGTGGTCTGGGCGGCGGGCTACGGTTTCCCGCGTTATCGCGGCGGGCCGATGTTCTATGCGGACACGATCGGCCTAAAGACGCTGCTGGACGGGATGCTCAAGTACAAGGCCCAGTTCGGCCCGATGCACTGGGAGCCGGCGCCGCTGCTGGTGAAGCTGGTGAAGGAGGGCAAGAGCCTGCGCGAGTGGGAGGCTACTGACATTTCTAAGTCGAAACCCTAGTCCTGGCGCGGCTCGCCGGGTAACTTACTGACATTTCCAATTAAATGGGGTCAGAGTCGATTTATTCGAACGTCTTTGAGGCGACGACCTCGATAAATCGACTCTGACCCCATTTATTTACTACTGCATCCGCACTTCGCCGGTCTCGCCCATGCTCGCCGGCGGCTTGCCGGTGACTGCGGCTTTTGCCATCTTGAAAAGCTGGAACATCTTGTTTTCCTTCACGTCCCAATAGTGGGCGTGGGTGATGTCGACTTCCACCAGCGCGAGGTCGGGGTCGTCTACGCCGCCGGGGAACCACGCCTCGGTCAGCTTCGACCAGAGGGCCTGCTTTTTCGCGCGGTCGTCGACCACCCGCGCGTTGCCTGAGACCGACACGTAGCTGTCGGCGCCCGGATCGGCGTAGCTGATGTTCACCGTCGGCTCGGCTTCGAGGTCGGCCACCGGGTCGCTGCGCTTGGACATGAAGAACCACAGCCGGTCGTCCTCGTCGTCCTTGCCGTTCTGGGTGGTCATCGGCCGCGAATGGAGGTGGCCGTTGTCGTGCCGCGTGGTGAACATCGCGAACTTGATGTCGCGGATGAGATCCCACATTTTCGCGCGCGAATCGGTTTCGTTGCCTGCAGGCTTGCCTGTCATGCCCATGTGCTGCTCCTGTTGTCCTTCGATCAGGCAGGTTAGGCAGCGGGCAGTGCCCCGGTCTGTGTGTCAGCACACAGCGGGCGCGGGGTTAATTCAGCGTGCTGGAGAGCTTGCGGCGGTATTCCGAAACCAGGTCCGGCGCGGCGCTGGCCAGGTTGAAGATCGCCACCATCTGCTTGCGCGCGGCGCCTTCCTTGAAGTCCTTGTCGCGACGGATGATTTCCAGCAGGTGATCCATCGCCTCGCGGTACTGGCGCTTGCCGGCCTGCAAGTTGGCGAGCTGCAGGCGCGATTCGAGGTCGCCGGCATTGGCCGCCACGGCTTTTGCCAGTTCCGCCTCGCCCGCGCCGGATTGCCCGGAGCGCGCAAACGCGATGCCCTGCTTGAGCGCGGCGACGCGGTCGTCGAGCTTCGAATCCGGCTTGACGGCAACGAGCAGCGCTTCGGCTTCGTCGAGCTTTTTCTGACGGATGAGCAGCTCGGCCAGTTCGAGCCGCGCGGGATCGCTTGCAGCATCGAGCTCGATGGCTTTCTGCAGGGCCGCCACCGCGCCGCTGTCGTCACCTGCGGCGACCAATTCCCTGGCGCGGGCTCGCTCGAGCTCCGAGGCCGAGGGCAGCAGCTTGTCGATGAAGGCGCGCAGCTGCGCCAGCGGCAGGGCGCCGACAAAGGCGCCGACCTGCTTGCCGTTGCGGATGGCACGCACGTCGGGGATCGAGCGCACGCCGAACTCCTGCGCGAGGTCGAGGCTTTCGTCCGAGTTGATCTTGACCAGCTTGAACCGGCCGCCGTATTCGACGGCGAGCTTCTCCAGCATGGGCTTGAGGGTCTTGCAAGGCCCGCACCACGGCGCCCAGAAGTCGATGACGACCGGCACTTCCTTCGAGGCCTCGAGCACCTCCTGGTTGAAGTTGCGGGCATCGACATCGACGGCATGGCTGCTCAATGGCACCTGGGAGGACACGGTCTTTCTCCAAACCCTCTAGATGGGGCAAGCGTAGGCGGGATTCAAGCCCATGTAAAATACGCACTTCCAATCGAGAGCATCCCGGCCGGAGCTGCAATGACCTACCTCGTCACCGAGAACTGCATCAAGTGCAAGTACATGGACTGCGTCGAAGTCTGCCCGGTGGACTGCTTCTACGAAGGCGACAACATGCTCGTCATCAACCCGGACGAGTGCATCGACTGCGGCGTGTGCGAGCCGGAATGCCCGCCGGGCGCGATCATCCCGGACTCGGACCCGCGCGGCGACAAGTGGCTCAAGCTGAACACCGATTTCTCGGTCAAGTGGCCGAACATCACGCGCAAGGGCACCGCCCCGGCGGATGCCGAGGCCTTCAAGGACGAGGAAGGCAAGTTCGAGAAATACTTCAGCCCCGAGCCCGGCAAGGGCGAATAGCCTTGGAACTGACCCCGGACGAGCAGGCGATGCTCGCCGGCAAGCGCGGCGAGGCGGTAAAGAAGGCAATCGAATACCAGATCGAGGTCGGCCGCTTCTGGGGCGCGAAGCGCTTCGTGCCGGTCACCAACGTCCACATGATGGGCGACATCGAAGTGATGGGCGACGGTGGCCTGCAATGGCTTGAAGACACCGCCAAGCTCGGCGCCCGTTGTGTCGTCGGAACCACCACCAACGCCCGCTGCATCGACTTCACGCACTGCAAGAAGCTCGGCCAGGACGAGGGCGAGGCGGTGAAGGAAAAAGCGCTGATCGCCAGCCTGCAGCGCATGGATGTGGTCACTACCGACACCTGCATCAACTACCAGACCGTCTACCAGCCGCATCTCGGCGAGCACGTCGCCTGGGGCGACACCGGCACCGTGATCTACGCCAACTCGGTGTTCGGCGCGCGCAGCAATTTCGAGTCGGGGCCCGCGGCGCTGTCTGCTGGCATTACTGGACGCACGCCGGCTTATGGCTTCCATCTCGACGAGCATCGCAAAGGCACTTTTACGGTCGAAGTTACCGCCACGCTCGACGACCTTGCCGACTGGGGCGCGATCGGCAAGCTGGTCGGCGAATCGCACCAGAGCTACTACGCGGTGCCGGTTTTCCATGGCCTGAAGCGCGCGCCCGGCGCGGACGAGCTCAAGCACCTGGGCGCTGCGCTCGCCAGCTACGGTTCGATGGGGATGTTCCACATGGTCGGCGTCACGCCGGAGGCGCCCAGTGTCGAAGCGGCGCTTGGGGGCAACAAGCCGACCGACCGCATGAAGATTGGCGATGCGGAGGTCGAAGCGGTTTACAAGGGCTACAAGCTCGGCGATGGCGACGCGCGGCTGGTGGTGTTTTCCGGGCCGCAGCAGTCGCTCTTCGAGATGAAGCTGCTCGCTGAGCTGTTCCAAGGACGCAAGGTCAAGGAAGGCGCCAGCGTCTTCATCACCACGAACAACGCGGTGCTCGCGCAGGCGCGCAAGCTCGGCTATGCGCTGCCGATCGAAGCGGCCGGCGCGACGATCCTCGAAGGCGTGTGTTTCTACATCCTGCAGAACCTCTCGCCGATGCGCGTGGCGAACAAATGGACCAACATGGTCTCCAACTCGGCCAAGATCGTGAACATCATCGGTGCGCACAGGTTCAATACGATCCTGCGGCGCACGCGTGACTGTGTCGAGATCGCCTGCAGCGGGATGCTGAAGTGAGCCCGGCAGGCGGCAAGGTGATCAAAGTCGAGCGCGCGTTCGGTCCTGTCGTCGAAGGCGAGGCGGTGGTCTCGGAGGAAGGTTTCTCGCCGCGTTACGACCTGGATCGCTGGACTGGCGTGATCACCAAGCCCGGCCACAAGCTCGAAGGCACCGACATCCGCGACAAGATCTGCTTTTTCCCGACCGCCAAGGGCGGCATCGCGGCCGGCTGGGCTTTTTACGACATCAAGTGGAAGAAAATCGCGCCAAAAGCGTTCATCTTCGGAGTGACAAACCCGGTGATGGTGCAGGGCGCGGTATTTGCCGGCATCACGATCACCGAAGGCTGGTCGCCGCATCCGCGCGACGTCGTCCGGACCGGCGACCGGGTGCGCGTCGACCCGGCGGCGAAGACCATCGAAATCCTCGCGAGGAGATCGTGATGAAAAAGTTTCTATTGGCGGTGGGGGCGGCGCTGGCGGCGTTGGCGCTTGGCGGCTGCGCTTCGTATGACGGGCGCGGCCTGGTGCCGGGCTCGTCGACCGGGCCGCAGGTCGAGACTCTCATGGGCAAACCGGCATTGCGCCTTCCGGCGGCGGATGGCGGCAGCGTGCTGTACTTTCCGCGCAGCCCGCTGGGGCGGCACACCTTTGCGGTCACGCTCGGTCCAGACGGCGTGATGCGTGCTATCGACCAGCGGTTGACCCATGCAAACATCGACAAGCTGATGGCCGGGACCAGCAACAAGAAGGACGTGCTGGGGATCTTCGGGCCGCCGGACCCGGCGAATATCTCCAGGATGCCTTTCAAGCCGCTCGAGGTCTGGGAGTACCGCTGGCTCGAGTCCGGGGACAAGCGGATCCTGTGGGTGAGCTTTTCGGACGACGGGATCCTGAGGGAGGTCATCAATACCCACGACTACGAGGCCGACGAGCCGACCGGCAGCGGGTCCATGCCATGACCAGCGGGATGCGCCATGGCTAGCCTCAACCGGGACGCAGCGCA
Source organism: Pseudomonadota bacterium (assembly GCA_031376265.1). Lineage (GTDB taxonomy): Bacteria > Pseudomonadota > Gammaproteobacteria > Burkholderiales > SG8-39 > SZAS-79. The sequence continues at coordinate 9,902 of JANMDK010000022.1, read as the reverse complement.
AGCCATCCTCGAGGACAACTTCGCGGCCTGGGTGCTCGATCTCGGCCTCACGGTCGAGTCGGTGTCCGAGGGGGCCGCGGTACTGCGCATGCCGTTCTCGCAGAAGCTGGTGCGAGTCGGCGGCACCCTATGCGGGCAGGCGCTGATGTCGGCGGCCGATACGGCGATGGTGATCGCGCTCGCAGGCACTTTCGACGGATTCAAGCCGATGACCACCGTCACGCAAAACGTCACCTTCATGCGCCCGATCGCCGAGCAGGATGTGCTGGTCGAAGCGCGCGTGCTCCGTTCCGGCAAAACGCTCGCGTTCGGCGAGATCACGATGCGCGGCGCCAAGGACGAGCGCGTCGCCGCTCACGCGACCACGACTTACGCACTGCTTTAAAGGGGCCAGGCTCAATCCTGACAACTCGCGGCTCGTCAGGATTGAGCCTGGCCCCTTTTATCTTGTCAGGTTTGAGCCTGGCCCCTTTTCCGAAGTTCGGTCTTTAGAACCTTGCCGTAGTTATTCTTCGGCAAGGCGTCGACGAAGCGGTAGTCTTTGGGCCGCTTGAAGCGGGCGATGTTGGCGAGGCATAGCGCGTCGAGTTCCTGCGGCGTCGCCGTAAGACCAGCGCGCGCGACGACGAAAGCCACCACTTCCTCGCCCCATTCAGGATGCGGGCGCCCGATGACGGAGCACTCGGCGACGCCCGGGTGGGTAAGCAGCACTTCCTCGATCTCGCGCGGGTAGATGTTCGACCCGCCCGAGATGATCATGTCCTTTGAGCGGTCGCGGATCGTGAGGAAGCCCTCGTCGTCGAGGCTGCCGAGGTCGCCCGTGTGCAGCCAGCCGCCGCGGAGCGTCTTGGCGGTGGCCTCGGGGTTCTGCCAGTAGCCGCTCATCACGCAGTCACTGCGGGTGACGATCTCGCCGACTTCGCCGCACGGCAGGTCGCGGACGTCATCGTCGACGACGCGCACCTCGACCCCAGTGCGGGCAAAGCCGCAGGAGGCCAGCCGCTCCAGGAAACGCGGATGGTTGCGCTCGGCGTGCCAGGACTGAGGCAGCCCGGTGATCGTCATCGGGCTTTCGCCCTGGCCGAAGAGCTGGTAGAGGCGCGGGCCGAAGAGGTCGATCGCCCGGACCGCGTCGGCCACGTACATCGGCGCGCCGCCGTAGGTGATCGTCTTGAGGTTCGGGACCTCGCGCGCCGACGAGCTCGCCAGCAGCCGCACGATCATGGTCGGTGCGGCGAAGAACGACATGCGCGGATGCGCGTCGATGAGGTCGAACACTTCGGTGGCATCGAACCTGCCACTTTCGGGAATCACGTTGACCGCGCCGGCGGCGAAGTGGGGCAGGGCATAGAGCCCGGAGCCGTGCGAAAGCGGCGCCGCATGCAGGGTCGAATCGCCCGGGAAGAGGCGATCGATGTCGGAAAAATACGCTTGCGAAGCGAACACCAGGTTGCGGTGCGTGAGCATCGCGCCCTTGGGCACGCCGGTGGTGCCGCTGGTGTAGAAGAGCCACGCCGTGTCGTCGGGGCCGGCCTCTTCGGGCACGGTTTTCGGCTCGACATGGAGCGCTTCAAATTCTTTGCCTTGCACGTCGATCGCTTCGACGCCTTCGACATTCCCGGCCGCGAAGCACGCCCTGGCGCCGGAGTCTTCCAGGATCCAAGCCAGTTCACGCGCATGCAGCTTGGCGTTGACCGGCACGGCCACGAGCCCCGCATGCCAGATCGCGAACAGGATCTCGAAATATTCGACGCAGTTCTGAAGGTAGATCGCAACTCGCTCGCCGCGCTTGAGACCGAACTTCGCGCGCAATCCTTCCGAAAGGCGCTCCGCGCGGGAAGCGAGTTCCCGATACGTGAGCGCCGTGCGCGCCCCGTATGCAACTGCCGGCGCATCCGGCAGGCGCCGCGCAATCGCAAACATGAAGTGTGCGACGTTCATAGCCTGAAAAAACGGCGGGCGTTTTCGGAAGTGGTCCGTGCGACATCCTCCGCCGGGCGGCCAAGCGCCTTCGCGACCGTCTCCAGCACGTGTGGCAGGAAAGCGGGCTCGTTGCGGCGCGACTTCGGCTGGGGGCGCAATGTGCGCGGCGTGAGGTAAGGTGAATCCGTCTCGAGCATCAGCCGGTCTTGCGGGATCTCGCGCACCAGCGGCAGCAGATGGGTGCCGCGGCGCTCGTCGCAGATCCAGCCCGTGATGCCCACGTAGAGGTCGAGGTCGAGATAGGCGCGCAGCTCGTCGCGCTCCCCGGTAAAGCAATGCGCTACCGCCGGCGGCAATCCACTCGGACAACTGCGACGGTGGTTGCGCAGGATGTCCGCAAACCGGGGGTGCGCGTCCCGCGAATGCAGGAAGAGCGGCTTGCCGAGCTCGCAGGCGAGCTCGAGCTGCGCGACGAACCACTTTTCCTGGTCCGGGTGCGGCGAATAGTTTCGGTTGAAGTCGAGGCCGCATTCGCCGACGGCCTGCACTTTCGGCAGCGCCAGCAGCGCCCTCAGCGCCGGAATCGTCTCGCCGTCGCAATGGGCCGCATCGTGCGGATGCACGCCCGCGGTTGCGTAGAGATTCGGGTGGGCCGCCGCAAGGGATTGTGCCGCCCGGCTTCCGGCGAGGCTGGTGCCTGTTACAACTATCGTCGAGACGCCGGCGCTTTCGGCGCGCTGTAATACTTTCGCAAGGTCTTCGCGGAATGATTCGTGGGTGAGGTTGGCGCCGATGTCAACCATTGTTGGCGCGGGGTCCTGATTCATTCGGCCGAGTATACCTAGCGCCCCCGGCCCGCTATCATGCCGCCCGGAGCAGCGATTCGCTTGGAGAACGCTGGGTTCGGGAGCGCAATTTACAGTGGCAGGCAGCACGGGGGGTGCCGAACTACCGGGCTACGCGACGGACGGGCTTATCGCCTGCCACGCGTGCGACGGTGCGCACCGGATCGTCCCGGTGCCGGTGGGCGGCAAGGCGCTCTGCAAGCGCTGCGGCAGCCTGCTCTACCGCAACCTGCCCAGGAGCCTGGACCATTCGGCCGCCCTGTACCTGGCGGCTTTCGTGCTCTTCCTGATCGCCAATACCTTTCCCTTCGTCGCGCTCAAATACGGCGACCGGGTCGAGCAGAGCCTGCTGATTTCCGGGGCGCTCGCGCTGCAGAAGGCGGGCATGGGCGAGCTCGGCCTGCTGGTGATGCTGACGAGCGTGGTGTTCCCGCTGCTGACCATCTGCGGGATGCTCTACCTGTTGCTGCCCCTGCGATTCGGATTCCGCCCGCGCTGGATGACGCCGGTCTGGCGGTTCGTGCGCGCGATCAGCCCGTGGAGCCTCATCGGCGTGTTCATGCTCGGGCTGCTGGTATCGGTGGTCAAATTGCAGGATCTCGCGACGATCATTCCGGGCATCGCCTTCTTCGCCTTCATCGGCCTGCTCGTGGTCTCGGCCGCGGCCACTGCAAGCTTCGATCCGGGCGCGCTCTGGCCGCGCCAGGGTCCGGTTGTCCCGCTGGCCGCAGCGACCAGTGCGGCCCGCCTTGGGTATGCGACGTGCCACACCTGCGAACTCCTGGTCGCCCAGCCCAAGGGCGGACGCCCCTGGCAATGTCCAAGATGCGGCAGCGCCGTGCATGGCATGCGGCAGCCGGAAAGCATCGCGCGCACCTGGGCGCTGCTGGCTTCCGCGACGCTGCTGCTGATTCCGGCGAACCTCTATCCCGTGATGACGGTGATCCGCTTCGGTCAGGGCGAGCCCAGCACCATCCTCTCCGGCGTGGTGCATCTCGCCGAGGATGGCGCGTGGCCGCTCGCCTTCCTGGTTTTCTTCGCGAGCTTCGTGGTGCCGATCAGCAAGATCGGCGCGCTCGGCCTGCTCCTGGTCACCGTGCAGAAAGGATCAAACTGGCGGGTGCGTGACCGGACGCTGCTCTACCGCGTGACTGAAGCCGTCGGCGCCTGGTCGATGATCGACATCTTCCTCGTCGGGATCCTCGTTGCCCTGGTGCGCATGGATGCGCTCGCGAGCGTGCGGCCCGGCATCGGCGCGACGTTCTTCGGCGCAGCCGTTGTGCTGACGATGCTGGCTGCGCATTCGTTCGACCCGCGGCTGGTGTGGGACCGCGCCGGGAGGAAAGCGTGAGCTTGCCGCCGGAAAGCCATAACGTGAGCCCCGATTCGGACTCCGGCTACGAACCCACGGTGCGCGAGCGCGGCGGCCCGTCGCTGGTCTGGCTGATCCCGATCCTCACGTTGGTGATCGGCGCATGGCTTGTCGTGCATACGCTGACCGACCGCGGCCCGCTGGTGACGATCACCTTCCGCACCGCAGAGGGCATCGAGGTCGACAAGACGCGCATCAAGTACAAGAGCCTCGATATCGGCCTGGTGGAAAGCGTGCGTTTCAGCTCCGATTTCTCGCGGGTGGAAGTGCGCGCTCGCCTGGGAAAAGATGCAGCGCACTTCCTGCGCCGCGACACGCGCTTCTGGGTCGTTCGCCCGACGCTGAGCGCGCGGGGAATCTCGGGCCTAGGCACGCTGCTTTCCGGCGCGTATATCGAGATCGAGCCGGGGCAGGGCGCGCCGCAGACGCTTTTCGTCGGCCTGGAATCGCCGCCGGTGGTGCATGCGGACGAGGCCGGCAAGCAGATCACGCTTTTGAGCAAGCGCCTGGGGTCGATCGACCGGGGTTCGCCGGTCCACTTCCAGGGCCTGGTCGCCGGCGAAGTGCTCGGCTACGAAATGGCCAACGACTACCGCAACGTGCTGATCCATGCCTTTGTGAAGCCGCCGTTCGATCGCCTGGTCCGCAGCACTACACGCTTCTGGAGCGCCAGCGGCGTCGACCTCTCCATCGGGCCGGACGGCATGCGCGTCAAGACCGAGTCGCTGCAGGCACTGATCTTCGGCGGCATCGCGTTCGACACGCCCGATCCGGCCGACGCCGGGTCGGAAGACATCACCGGCCTCGTTTTCACGCTGCACGAGGACCAGAAGTCGATCCAGGACCAGGCCTATGCGAGCAAGGTGCGCTATGTGCTCTTCTTCGAGGAGTCGGTGCGCGGCCTGGCGATCGGCGCGCCGGTGGAATTCAAGGGCATCAAGGTCGGCTCGGTGATCGACCTGCGCCTGGAGTACGACGAGAAGAAAGGCACTTTCCGTATCCCCGTCGTCGTCGAGCTCGAGCCGGAGCGCATCGTCGAGCGGGGCGAGCGCCTGCGCAAGGCGCCGCGCGAGGCTTTCCAGGCGCTGGTGAAGAAGGGCATGCGCGCCCGTCTGCAGACCGGCAGCCTGCTGACCGGCCAGCTCTTCGTCGACCTCGACATGCAGCCGAAGACCCCGATCCGGCTCGTAGCCTCGGGGCGCGCGGAGCCCGAATTGCCGACGGTGCTCGGCAAGTTCGAGGCGGTCACCGAATCGGTCACCGGCATCCTCGACAAGCTCGACAAGATCGACTTTGCCGGCATCAGCGGCGAGCTCAAGGGCACGCTCAAGGGCGCCAACGCGATCGCCAACGGTCCGGCGCTCGAAGCCTCGCTCAAGGACCTCTCCGAATCCCTGGCGAGCATGAAGAGCATCCTGCGCAAAGTCGACACGAAGGCCGAGCCGATCACCGAGAATCTGGAGCAGGCGCTGGCCGCCGCCAAAGCGACGCTCGAGAAAGCCAAGGCGACCATGGCAATCGCCGATGGCGTGCTGGCCGCGGATTCTCCCCTGCAAGGCAACGTGATCAAGCTTGCCCAGGAGCTGCAGGCAACGGCCAAATCGGTGCGGGCCCTTGTCGACATGCTCGAGAAGGATCCGCAATCGCTGCTCTTCGGCCGCAAGACCCCGGCGGAGCAGAAATGAGCGGCCTCACGCTTCGGGCCGGATTTCGCACCGCACTCGTTGCCATAGCGTTCCTCACGACAACCGCTGCCTGGGCGCAGGGCGCACGCGAGCTGGTCGAGCAATCGCTCAGGCGTCATGCGCCGCCGGCGCATGTCTATCAGGAGCAGACGCTGATCCTCAGCGACCCCCTGGGCAAGCACACGGTGCGCACGTTGCGCTACTACGCCCGGCGCGAAGCAAACGGGGCCCGGCGCCTGGCGGTGATCCAGACCCCCGACGACCTGCGCGGCATGTACGTGCTCGTGGCGCGCGATGCCAAAGGCGAGCGGCGCGGGCCCGAGGCCGCGAGCCCGTTTTTCGGCTCCAACTTCACCGTGGCCGATTTCGAGGGTGAGCAGCCCGGCAATTTCACCTATGAGCTGGAAGACGGGCAGGACCTCGACCGCATTTCGCACCACGTCATCCGCGCAATCCCCAAGGATGCGGAAGTCGCCCGGGAGACCGGCTACGGCGCGCGCCGGCTGTACCTGCGCAAGGACAACCTCTTCCTGAGCCGGGTCGACTCGATCGACGGGCAGGGCCGCCTAACGAGGCGCCAGACTTTCCGCGATCCGCGCGCCGACGACACCGGCGCGTGGCACGCCGGCATGGTCCTGACCGAGGATCTGCGCGAGGATCGCCGCACGCTGATCAAGGTGGACAAGTGGGTGCATTCGGCCGATTACGTGCCGGACCTGGTGTTCGACCGCCAGCGCGTGGGGCTGCGATGAGCGATCCGATCGTCCTTTCGCACGGGGAGCCGCCGAGCCTGCTGCAGCGGTTCTTCCGTCTCGGGGCAACGCGCCCGATGGCGAGCCTCGCGTTCATCGTTGCGGTGAGCGTTTTCGCAGCGCTCGGCCTGCCGCGGTTGACGCTCGATACCGGGTTCGACCAGCTGGTGCCCAAGGACGACGCCGACCGCCAGGCCTATCTTCGCGTCTCGCGCGAATTCGGCTCCGACAACCGCACTTTTGTTTACGTGCGGGATCCGCAGCTCTGGACGCCCGCCAAACTGCAGGCGCTGGAGAAGCTGCACGGCGACCTGCGGCAGCTCCCGTTCGTCGAGCGCATCGACGATCTCTTTACCTTGCGGACCGTCAAGAGCGTCGATGGACGGTTGACTGCGCGGCCGCTGCTCGATGCTGCGCCCACGGACGCCCAGCGCGCCGAGCGCGCCCGCCGCGAAGCGCTCGAAGACCCGATCGCCGCGCGCAACATCGTCAGTGCCGACGGCAACGCAATAGCGATCGGCATCTCGATCCGCGAGCGCACCAAGGTGCTGTCCGATAAAGCGGTCCACGAAACGCTGGAGAAGGTGCTCGCGCCCGCGCGCGGCCAGTTCGTCTCGCTGGCGCAGGTCGGGCCGCCCAGGATCGATGCGGAGATCCGCGACGGGTTGATCCACGACCTGCGGGTGCTGATGCCGGCTTCCGCGCTGCTGCTCGCGCTGACCGTGTTCGCGTTCTATCGCAGCGTTTTCGCCGCGGTGATGCCGCTGCTGGTGGCGGCGATCAGCCTGCTCTGGACCTTCGGCCTGATGGGCTGGACAGGCATCCCCGTGAGCATCCTGACCGCGATGCTGCCTTCGCTCGTGGTGGTGATCGGCGCGACCGAGATCATGCGCATGATTTCCGGCTACTACGCGGGCCTCCAGGAAGCGAAATCCCTGGGCACGCCGCCCGACCGGGCCCGGGCGACGCAATTCATGCTGCGCACCCTGGGGCCGCCGGCCGTGCTGACCGTGCTGACCACGGCGCTCGGCTTTGCGAGCAACGCGGTCGCCGGCATCGCGATCATCCGCGATTTCGGCTTTGCCACTGCGTTTGCAATCCTCGCCAACGGGCTGCTTACCGTGCTGCTGGTGCCGATGCTGTATTCGGCGTTCGGCCCGCGCAAAGGGGGCGTTTCGGCTTTCGTGGCCCTCGGTGGCGTCTCGGCGATTGCGGGGCGCGCCTTCCGCGTGATGCGCCACCGGCTGGCCATCTGGGCGCTGGTGCTTGCCGCGGTGCTCTGCGTGGTGTTCGTCCAGCAGGCCTCGAGCCTCTACGTGACCAATGAGCCGCTGACGTTCTTCCGGCCGGAGCGGACATTGGTGCAGGATGCGCAGCGCATGCAACAGGACCTGGCCGGCATCAAGGTCTTCTACATCGCTTTGCAGTCGAATACCGAAGGTGCTTTCCGCGATCCGACCAACCTGCAGCGGCTGGCGGACATCCAGGCGTTCATCGCCAAGCAGAAGATCTTCGACCGCAGCCTTTCGCTTGCCGACATCGTCTCGCAGGCCAACCAGCAGGCGGGCGGCGGCCGGCCGGAGGCCTACCGCGTTCCCCCGACGAGGAAGCTGGTCGCCGAATACCTGCTGCTGCACCCGCCGCGGGACCTCGAGCCCTACGTGAGCCACGACTACCGGCGGGCGAACATCGTCGTGCGGCACAACGTGCGCGATTCGTCGACCCTCAACCACCACATCAAGGAGCTCAAGCAGGTGGTCGGGCACTATGCCGGGGCCGACATGGTCACCTCCGTGGTCGGCGAGAACCTCATGATCAATGCGGCCGCCGACCGGCTGCTCGAAGGCCAGGCGGCTGCGCTGGTCGGCCTGCTGGCGGTGGTGTTCTTCCTGATGTCCCTGATGTTTACCTCGGCCAAGGGCGGCCTCATCGCGCTGGTGCCGAGCGTGGTGCCGATCCTCATGATCCTCGGCGTCATGCGCATCCTCGAGATCCCGATCAACGCCGGGACGGTGATGGTCATCGTGATCGCGATCGGCATCGCGATCGACGGCACGATCCACCTTTTCTCGCGCTACAGCGAGCTGTGCCGCAGCACGTCCAACTACGACGAGGCGGTGATCGAGACCGTCAAGGACGAGGCGGCGCCGGTGATCGCGGTGAGCCTTGCGCTGGCGCTCGGCTTCGGCGTGCTGCTGCTCTCGGACTTCACGATCATCGCGCAGTTCGGCGCGCTCGCGGCGGCCACGATGCTGTTCTCGATCTTCGCCAACCTGCTGATCACGCCGCTGGTGATGTCGCGCATACGGCTGGTGGGCCTCTACGAAATCCTCGCGATGTCCAGGCAGCGCGCCGCGCTGGAAGGCAGCGCGCTCTTCCTCGGCATGACCGGCTACCAGATCCGCAAGACGATCCTCATCTCCGAGCTGCGGGAGCACCGCGACGGCGAGCGGTTGATCGAGCAGGGGACGATGGGCAGCAGCATGTTCCTCGTGGTCAGCGGCCGGCTCGAAGTGGTGCGTCGCGAGTCGGGCGGCGAGCGCCTGATCGCCACGCTGGGGCCGGGCGACGTGTTCGGTGAGATCGGGTTCGTGCGCGCCACGCACCGCACCGCGGACGTCGTCGCCCGCGGCGCCGTCTCTGTGCTTCGCTTCGACCACGACCGGCTGGAGAAAGACCTCGTCTTCTTCCCGCACATCATGGCCAAGCTCAACTTCAATATCAGCGGCATCCTCGGCCAGCGCCTGGCCGAGCTGGTCGAGGCGCGCCAGCCGCCGCCGTCCGCGGCGGGCGGCCCACCGCCAGGAAAGGTTTGACAATTCCGGCAAGCGGACTGCCTCCAGAGGCGCTCCGGCATTGAATCCGCAGGAAACAAAGTTGGACATTCCTGGCGAAGATCCGGCACCGAAGCCTCGGCCGATGCCGGTCGCGGTGCACCTCCGCGCGGGCATCCTGCTGTTTGCGGCGGTGATCCTGCCGATGCTCCTGGTCTGGTACCCGCGCCCGCTGTTCGAGGCCGCCGGCACGGCGAAGCTGCCGTGCCTGGTTGCGGTGCTCGCGGCAGTGCTGGGTCCGGTGATCAACTACCTGAAAGCGCGCGACGGCCGTCCGTTGGCGAAACCCACGATGCGGCTGCTCTTTGCAGCGCAATTCATCGTGCTGGCGGGCTGCGCGCTCGCCCTGTATGTCCAGCGGCCGGTCTACCTCGTCTTTACGAATGACCGGTTCGACCTCGTGCTGGCGAGGGAGATCTCGCCGCTCGACCTCGCCAAGGCCAAAGGGGAATTCATGCGCCGGCCGCTGGGCTCGCCGGTGTACGTTGCGG
>JANMDK010000391.1:0-20807 GCA_031376265.1 Pseudomonadota bacterium | reverse complement strand
GCGATTGGCGAGCGCTTCGATGTAGTCCGGCTTGAGCGCCAGCGCAGCGTCGAAGCTCGCAAGGGCGTCTTCGTCCCGATTGAGCGCTGCCAGCGCACTGCCTCGATTGGAAAGCGCTTCGGCATAATCCGGTCTCAGCGCCAGCGCGCGATCATAGGCGGCCAGGGCTTCTTCGTGCCGCAGCAGCCTGCTCAAAGCCACACCACGATTGAGAAGCGCCTCGGGATACGCCTGCCGGGCGGCCAGTGCACGGTCCAGGCTGGCAAGCGCCTCCTCGTTCCGGCCCAAGCTGCTCAGCGCAATGCCCCGGCCATTCAGCATCCCCGCGTCCGCTGGCCTGAGCGCCAGTGCACGGTCATAGCTATCCAGGGCCTGCGTGGCCCGTTTTAGGTTCAACAGTGCGTTGCCGCGATTGAACAGCGCCTCGGCATAATCCGGTTTGAGCGCCAGCGCGCGGTCATAGCTTGCGACCGCATCCTCAAGTCTGCCCAGAGCCTGCAGAACCAGTCCGACGTTCGAATGCGCGGCCGCCACGCCGGGATTCAGTTCGATCGCCCTCTGTATCAGTCCAAGCGCAACGTCGTTTCTGTGCTGCTGATGGAGCAATACCCCGCGCAGGTGCAAGGCGTCGAAGTGATCAGGTGCCAGCGTAAGCACTTCCTGATACAAAGCGTCAGCCTCCTCCAGTTGCCCGCGCTGATGCTGCGAGACAGCCTGCAGAAATCTGGCCTGAATGGCAGCCGGTTGGGCGGACTCCGACTGATCGCGATTCACGGATTGCGCGCTGGGTTGGTGCGGCTTCGCCGATTCACGCGCAAAGGTAACAGATGGAATGGACTTTTCGGCATCTTTTTGCGGCATCATGAGGCCGGTAGAGGGCGCCGCGTGCCCCGGCAACAAAGAGAAAAATGCCCAATGAGACCTGCCTTCATCTGCGCCGGTGCTAAGCCCCATTACCCCCATTACAAATAGCCGCAGATTCGCAGGTTGGCCGTTGCTGGCGGTGCTCCAGGCCGCAATTTCGCTCGCGCTATTCCACGATTTCATTTTTGGCGACAAGTTCTTCGCCTTCAAGGATATCGGCAGCGACACCTTTACCTATCACGTGCCGGTGCTCGCTCACTTGGCAACACCCGCGAACTGGGCAAGCGCATGGTCGTTCAATGTCGGCCTGGGAGGCGTGTTGCCCGTCTCGCTCAACCCGTTCGATCTGCTTGGCATCGCGGCGGGCCCGGATCGCGTGCTCGACATGCGCATCTGGGTCTATGTAGCCAAGATTTTCGCGGGCGGCGCGGCTTTTTACGGCTTTCTACTGGCCACCGGGGTGCGCCGCGAAGTTGCGGTTGTCGTCGCGCTTGGCTACTCGTTCTGCGGCTATGTAGTGACCGACGGGCAGTGGGATACGAGCTCGACCGATTTCGTGGTCTATGCATTGATCTTGTGGGCGATTGCCCGCCACGCCTCGCATCGCAACACCTGGTTGATTCCGCTCGCAATCGCCATCGCGGCCTATAGCGGCGCATTTATTTTTTCGGTCGGCGTATTCATCGCCTACGCATTTGCCGCCGCGACCATCGCTTCGGAGCGGCCGCTTGCGACGAGCGCGATCTGGCTGCGTTCGATCCTTCCGCAATGCGCGATCGGCCTGCTGCTCGCCGCCCCGGTAGTCGTGCCGCTGGTGTTCCAGCTGCTCGACAGCCCGCGCGTGACCGGGGCGCAATCCGGGTTCAGCGCCCTGCTGGGGGAAGTGTTTTCGATTAATGATCCATTTACGGTCCTCAACGAGTTTGCCGGCCTGTTTCACAAGAACATTCTGGGCGTGGGTAATTTTCACGCCGGCTGGATGAATTATCTCGAGAGCCCCGCTTTCTTTGTGGGCGTACTCCCCCTCATGACGATCCCGCAGCTGTGGCTCGGATCGCGTGCAGACCGCAGGATCCTCGCTGCGGGCAGCCTCGCCATCGGCCTTTTCATCGCCCTTCCCGCAATTCGCTATATCGCGTTCGGTTTTGGCTTGGACTACTTCCGCGTCAACAACCTGTGGATAAGCATTCTTCTGCTGGCAATGTTTGCCAGGGCCCTCGAAAGCGCCGCCGAACGCGGCATACACCGTTGGCTGTTTGGTGGAACGGTGGCCTGCCTGGCAATCGGGTTGGTAACGCTCGAATCCCAGATGCGTCCGCTCGTGTCGGTGCCGCACGCCATGAAGATCCTGGCGTTTCTCGGCCTCGCCCTCCTTCTGGGCCTTGCCCTCGGGCGCGTCATCCGGTGGCGCCGGTTCGCTCCGATTGCACTCGGATTCGTCGCGCTCGAGGCGATCGTCATCAACTATCCGTCGTTCCACGCGGATCGCAGGGTCGTAGCGCGCCAGACCCCCGGTTACAACGACGGGACCGTTGCCGCACTTGCGTTCCTTCGAGCACGCGACGCGGGTTTCTACCGGGTCGAGAAAAACTTCAACTCGGTCGCCCTATGCGATGCCCTGGCTCAGGGCTACATGGGCGTCAAATCCTACGGGTTTCAGAGCGCCAGCGTGGTTGGCCTGTTTTCCGAGCTGGGACTGATCCCCCGCAGCAGCCCGGTCAAGAATTTCACCAACTGGTTGCCGAACTTCGGCGGACGCTATGTATTGAACTCGCTGGTGGGCGTGAAATACATGATCACGCGCACTGCGCTGGATTGGCCTGGATTTCACAGGATTCATGAGGTCGGGGGCATGTCGATCTTCGAGAACGATCTGGCGCTGCCCCTGGGCGTGGTCTATGACCAGCAGCTTCGGCGCGACCGATTCGCGATGTTGTCGGTTGAGGCGAAGGACATCGCGATGACGAACGCGGCTATTGTCGATGACCTTCGCGGCAAATCACCGCGCATTTTCGATGTGCGCCAATTCACACGGGAAAGCACCGACTGGCTGACCGACAACTATTTCACTCCCGCGCGACAGCTGCAACGCCGCGGCATGATTGTCGACCGGTTTTCACACGGGCATATCACGGGAAAGATCGCGAGCGACGCTGCGGGCGTGCTGGTGTTTTCGATCCCCTACGCAAAAGGCTGGTCCGTCGCGGTCGACGCTGCGGAGCAGCCGGTGTTCAGGGCAAACCTTGGCATGCTGGCCACCGACGTCTCGCGTGGAGAGCATCGAATCGAACTCCGCTATTCGCTACCCGGGTTGATTCCCGGGCTGTTCATCGGACTTCTCGGCCTGCTCGGAATCTGGGCGCTCGGCATGATCGAGCGCCGTCCGCCACCCACACTCCCATCCGCGCCGGGCGCGGGATCATGAATTGTCATCGATGTCCGACAAACTACCCGTTCTGATTGCGTACGCGCTGGTGGGGATCGCACTCGGCCTCGCCCCTTTGCTTTTTCGGGCGTACCGTTTCCATGCGCCAGGTCCGGGAAGCACGATCGTGCCCCCCCCCAAGTACCGGTGGGCCGAGGCAATTATTGCCGGGCTTGCCATGGCCGCGTTGTACCAGACACATTCATTGGCGAGCCCGATTCTCGTTTCAGCGTTTGCCGTCCTTGCCCTGCTCCTTGCCTTGCATCGGGGACACGTCGACCGCGATGAAGCGATTGGCGCCGGCGCCGCGCTGGTGGTCGCTGCAACGCTTCCGTGGTGGCGCCGTGCCGACGACGGTACGTTGGCAATGGGATGGACCGAACTGCTGGTTTTTTTCCTGTTGAGCCTTGCGGTGTGCCAGGCGCTGCGGCCGTCCGCGCCGCAAGCAAAATCACGCACCGCGATTCCACGACTCCCTACGCTCTTCTTTGTTCTGATTGCGGTGATGCTGAGTTTCGGCACAGGCCTTTTTCCGATCGTCAGGCTGGACGGAGTGACCATTGGCAACGCGGCCTGGCACCATTGGGGGGCGTACGTAGGGCCCGGCGAAATGGTGCGCGCCGGTGCGCGACTGTTTCATGACTTGCCGGCTCAATATGGAATGGGGCCCACCCTGCTTATAGCCACCCTATGTTCCGAGAGCTGCTGGAGCGGGATGTATTGGCTTGCCGGGGTCACGTGCCTCGCATTTTTCGTCCTGATAGCATTCCTGGCCCATCAGTTGAGGGGTCCCGCACAGACGACCGCGGCGCACTCGATCGTGATGTTGCTGTGTATTTTCTGCTGCATGCTCTGGACGTCTTATCCCGCCGATATCGGATCACCGATCGCAATGCCGTCTGTGGGGGGGCTGCGTTTCCTGCCGGTAGTGGCATTGGTCGCCCTTCTTTTCTGGAAGGACACTGGCTTTGAAACGAGCGTCGCCCACGAGCAGCCGACTCGATGGGGACACCTTGCCTGGGCATTGGGGACGCTATGGTCACCAGAGTCCGCTTTTTGCGTGACGTTCGTATGGTGGCCCTACTACCTGTGGAGGCGGTGCGGTCGTGCTGACAAAGGCGAACTCGTCTCGTACCTGGTACGCGCTGCAGCGGCACTCTTTCTGTGTCTGGCTGCACTTGTCGGATTTTTCCTTGCGGCGTATTGGCTGGCGTACGAAACGAGTCCGACACGAATCGGTTTGCTCGCCTATTTTCTGTATCCCCCCGGGGCTGCTCCGATCAATCAAGGCGGTGCCATATGGTTCTTTGGGTCAGTGCTCGCCCTGGGGGTGGCGGCGCTTTTCCAGATTTACCGGCAGTCCGGGGACAGCAGCCGGTTTCGCCGCGCCTTCCTGGTGTTGCTCCTTGACTACGGGACCTTTTCCTACTTTCTCGGCCGCAGCGTCGACAACAATCTGCTCAATCTGCTGCCCTATCAACTGCTCGTCTTGCTGGTCGTCGTCGACTCGGGCGTGCCCAAGGCGTTGCGCCACATGGCTGTCGTTCTGGCCGCTTCCCTGTTGGGCTGGGCCAGCGTCTTCGGCTGGGAGGTATGGCTGCAATCGGCACGAGCCGGTTTGGCACTCGAATTCGAGCCGTCGAAACGCATACAGTTGTTCAAGCAGAATCCGGACGCAGAGCGCGCGGTCGCATTCATACGCAGCAAGTTCGGCGAACCGGCCACGGTGCTGGATGGCGGGTACAACCTGACCGTGACTTCCGATGGCGCGGCCTGGAGCGCGATTCATGGACCGGCGAACTATTCTTATGTTCCGCCCGTCCTGCGACAGGAATTTCTCGCAAACACAGCGCGCACACTTCGGCGTTCCGGCTGGATCGTGGTGCCCAAGCAATCCTCAAAACCCGGAGAGCTTGCGCCGGACGTCGTTCGCCTGGTCGACTCCGGCGGCCTGATTCAGGATATTGATCGCATATACCGCCCGACTCAGGGTCTGGATTTCGGGACATACCACGCAATCCGCTTCGAGCCGCGCTAGTGCGCCATGGGCGGACACATTCAGAGCCCGGGTAATCCGGCATACTTGCTGCACTGGTTGACATGCCGATCATGAACAAGGATGGCCAACTCACCGCGCAGGATTTCGTGGCGGCCCGCAAGCGGCTGCTGAAGATGCATTTTGAGAGCGGCGTTGGGCACATCGGTGGAAACCTGTCCGCACTCGATGCCCTGATGGTCGTGTTCCACGAGCACTTGCGCGAGGGGGACAAGTTCATCCTGTCGAAGGGCCACTCGGCAGGCGCGCTCTACACGACCCTGTGGAGCGTCGGACGCCTTAAAGACGAGGATCTGAAGCTGTTCCACAAAGACGATACCTTGCTCGCCGGTCATCCTCCCCCTCGCGGCATAGACGATATTCAGTTCGCCACCGGCAGCCTCGGTCACGGCCTTTCACTCGCTGCGGGCACGGCACTGGCGCTGAAATTCAAGCGAAGCGAAGCCCGCGTGATATGCCTCACGTCGGACGGGGAGTGGCAGGAAGGGTCTACCTGGGAGGCGCTGATCTTTGCCTGCCATCATCGGCTCGAGAACCTTACCGTGATGGTGGACCACAACAATCTGCAAGGATTCGGCTCGACTGCCGAAATTGCGTCGATGTCGCCTTTGTGGGAAAAACTGCGCGGGTTCGAGGTCGATGTGGACGTCATTGACGGACACGATGCCGGCGCCATCCGAAGTTCGCTTGAAGGTCGCGGAGGCCGCCTGCGCATCGTCGTGATGCGAACCGTTAAAGGGCGCGGAGTCAGTTTCATGGAAAACCGGATGGAATGGCATTACCTTCCGCTGAAGGAGGAACAGTTCCGCGCGGCAATGGCGGAATTAGAGGCACGATGAGGCAACAATTCTGTGACGCGCTGGTCGCGCGCTCGACGAACCCCTCCATGCTTTTCCTGACAGGTGACCTCGGATTCATGGCGCTCGAGCCACTTAAGAGGGCCATGGGAGAACGTTTCATCAATGCGGGTGTGGCCGAACAAAACATGATTTCGGTGTCGGCGGCTCTTGCACGGGAGGGGTTCGAGGTCTGGGCCTACAGCATTGCGCCGTTTTGTTATGCGAGACCTTTCGAGCAAGTCAGAAACGACATTGCGTTTCATGCATTGCCCGTGAAGCTGGTTGGCAATGGCGGAGGCTACGGTTACGGTGTGATGGGGCCGACGCATCATGCTATTGAAGACTACGGCGTGCTGCTGTGCCTTCCGAACATGTCGGTGTACGTGCCAGTGTTCGACGAAGACCTTGCCGCTGTGGTCGGGCGCGCAGGCGAGACCAAGCGAGCATCCTATCTCCGCCTCGGCCGAGGTGAGAAACCAAAGGGCTTTGCCGTTCCGGACTACGCGCCCTGGCGCCAGCTCAGCCAAGGGCGCGGTCCGGTGGTCATTGCCGTCGGTCCGCTGGCCGGCACCTATATCGAGCCATTCGAACAACTCTCGCCGGATCGTCGCCCGAACCTGTGGGCCGTCGCCGAGCTGCCTATCGATCAGAATCCGTTACCGGGGGCGTTACTCGCCCAAATCGCCAAGGCCCCGGGACTTTGCGTGGCCGAGGAGCACGTTCGTCGCGGCAGTTTCGGTGCGGAGCTGGCGCTGTATATTGTCGAGCAAGGCATCGGCATACGCAAATTCCGCCACCTGTTTGCACGTGCACATCACTTCGATCGCTATGGATCGCAGGGTTTCCTGCGCCGCATGGCCGCGCTCGATGCCGACAGCATGCTGGCAGCCGTCTCCGAAATGTAAAGCGGCATGACCGATCTTCACGCATACATCCGGGCGCTGCACGGCCCGATAGTGGTGACCGGCGCCTCCGGGTTCATCGGCGCGCGCCTGTTCAAGATGCTTGCCGAGGTCCGCGACGATGCCTTTGCCGTGGTCCGCCGCGGCAAGAATTGGCGCCTGGCGGACGTCCGTGATGAACGAATCATTGCGGTCGACCTCAATGACCCTGCCGCAACCAAGAACATGGTCAACAGCATCGGGCCACAAACGGTTTTCGACTGCGTGGCTTATGGCGCCTATTCGTTCGAGACGGACGCCAGCCGGATCTACGAGACGAATTTTCTGTCGATCGTCAATCTGGCGGAACTGCTGGCTAAACGCACCTGCGCGGCGTTCATCCACGCCGGCAGTTCCTCCGAGTACGGGACCAATTGCGCCGCGCCCGCCGAGGACGCCATAAGCGAACCGAACAGCCCGTACGCCGTCTCGAAAACGGCAATCGCCGCCTATCTGCGGTACATGGGGAAATTTCGCAGCTTTCCCTGCGCGAATTTGCGGCTGTATTCGGTCTACGGCCCTTTCGAGGACACCTCCCGCCTTATTCCGACGCTATTGCGCCACGCGCTCGCGGGCACCCTGCCACCTTTCGTCGATCCGCGTACTTCGCGCGATTTCATCCATGTCGATGACGTGTGCGCAGCCTTTATCCTGTCCGCCACGGCGATGCATCCCGGCCTGTACGGCGAGAGCTTCAATATCGGCACAGGGACCAAGACCACCATCGCCGACCTGGCCGAAACGACGCGTCGGGTATTCAGCGTGACCGCGGAACCCAAGTTCGGCGCGATGGATGGGCGCGCCTGGGATCTGGCTGACTGGTACTCGGACTCCAGCAAGGCAATCTCATTGCTGGGATGGAAGCCGCTCACGACGCTCGAGCAAGGGCTCTTGTCAACCGCCGAATGGATCCGCACGCTCACCCAATCCGAGTTGGCGGCCGCGACGAAAAGCGATCCGAATGTGCGGGGGCGCAGCCTGTCGGCCATCGTAGCCTGCTACAAGGATGAGCCCGCCATCCCCATAATGCACAAGCGGCTGACCGAGACGTTCAGGAAGCTCGATATCGACTATGAGATCATCTTTGTCAACGACTGCAGTCCAGATGAAAGTGCGCGCGTAATCCGCGAACTGAGCGAAACCGACCCGCACGTCATCGGCATCACCCATTCGCGCAATTTCGGGTCGCAGATGGCGTTTCGAAGCGGCATGGAACTGTCCACGATGGATGGGGTGGTGCTGCTCGATGGTGACCTGCAGGACCCCCCGGAACTGATCGAACAGTTCCACGCACAGTGGGAGGCGGGCCATGACGTCGTCTATGGGCGGCGCGTCAAGCGCCAAATGCCGCTGCTCTGGGGCCTGCTTTACAAGCTGTTCTATCGCATCTTTGCCGCATTCAGCTACATTCAGATCCCGCACGACGCGGGAGATTTCTCGCTGATGGACCGGCGCGTCATCGGATGGCTGCTCAACTGCCCGGAGCGGGACCTGTTTGTGCGCGGACTGCGTGCCTACGTCGGCTTCCGCCAAACCGGCGTCGATTACCTTCGGCCAAAACGCATGTTCGGCCTGTCCACCAACAGTCTTCTGAGCAATATCGATTGGGCAAAAAGAGGCATTTTCTCGTTCAGCAACACCCCACTTACCATGCTGACCTGGCTCGGCGCATCGCTGCTGGTCATTTCCGGGCTGGCGGCCGTCGTCATCGCATTGCTGCGGATATTCGTGCCGGATATCGCGCCGCGAGGCGCGACCACGCTGCTGATTTCGATCCTCATGTTCGGATCGATCAATCTGTTTGCAATCGGGGTGGTGGGTGAATATATCGCCAAGATCATGACGGAAGTGAAGGGGCGACCTCGGTTGATACGAGCGGCGCTGATCCGCAACGGAAAAACGACCGATCTATTGCCCGACGGGAAAGCACGGTAGAAGTGGCGCGAGTGGCCGCATGTCGACACCCGCACCTTGAAGCGTGAGGTACAGGAGGATGAGTCTTGTCCGAAACTTTTAAGCCGATCCCCGTACGCTCACAAGCCGATAATCCCTCGTTGTTCGCAATCCGCTGCCTGCTTGATCTGCAATTGCTGACTATTTACCGGTTTCTCCGCGGGAACGTGAATTCGTGGCAAGGCCGCGTTCTCGATGTCGGCGCGGGGGAATCACCTTGGCGCGACCTGATGAAGGGAGTGGAATATGTTGGAGCCGATGTGGACTCGGCAGGCGAGTTCGGCATGCTTCGAAACCCGGATATTCACTACTATGACGGGATCCGGCTCCCGTTTCCCGATGCAAGCTTCGATCATGTACTTTGTGTCGAAGTATTGGAACATGTGCCGGAACCAGCAATATTCTTGGTCGACCTGCTTCGGGTGATGCGGCCGGGCGGTTCCTTGTTGATGACTGTTCCATGGTCGGCGCGACTGCACCATCTGCCGCACGATTACAGCCGATTTACGCCGTATCGACTGACTGCGTTGCTGAATGCGGCGGGGTTTTCCTCCGTCCGTATCACGGAGCGTGGCAACGACGTAGCTGTAATTGCAAACAAGCTCCTGGTATTGACTATTCGCCTAATACGCCCGCGAAAATGGTTTCAGGCGCTGTGGTCCTGGCCTCTCGCCATTGTTACCCTGCCCGGGACGCTCGGCTTTCTCATTGCTGCCCATGCGGCGATCCTGCTTCGACTTGGCTCGATGGAAGACCCTCTCGGATACGGTTTGACGGCGGCGAAATCCTGAATGTACTTCGAGAGAATCACAACGTTCGCTGTGCCTCGACCAAGACGTGACCAAACATGAATTCATCGCGCAATTGTCCGGTCTGCAATACGGCTTCCGACAAAGCGAACGTCTTCGCCGAGGAAAATATCGACCCAGACAAGTTGTCCGGGTTCAGCTATGCGTCGCGCAAAGAGCCGGAATACATGTGCCACAGATTGCTGCAGTGCCCCGAATGCGATCTCGTTTACGTTGATCAACCTCCGACGGAAGCACAGCTCGCGCGCGCATACCACGACGCAGGCTACGATAGTTCGGAAGAGGCGAATGACGCGGCCCTGGCTTACATCCGCGCGATCCAGCCCTCGCTGCAGGCGCTTTCACGCCGGGATAGCGCCCTGGAAATTGGCAGCGGCTCGGGAATATTTCTCGAACACCTGTCGCGCGCGGGATTCGGCACCCTGGTCGGCGTCGAGCCCTCTGCCGCCGCGATTGCTACTGCGCCCGCCTCTCGGCGCGCCTGGATCAGGGAGGGAATGTTCGAGGAGGCTAATTTCGAAGCGGGGTCGTTCGATCTGATTTGCTGCTTCATGACGCTAGAACACGTCGGCGACCCCAGGGTCACTGCGCTCGCGGCTTCGCGCCTATTGCGGTCCGGAGGAGTGTTTATCGCCGTCACCCATGATTACCGCAGCCTGGTGAACCGCTTGCTTGGCAAGCGATCGCCGATTATCGATATCGAGCACATGCAGATTTTCTCCCGCCGCAGTCTGCGCTACTTGTTTGAGGACGCGGGCTATTCGGGGGTCACTGTAAATGCATTCACAAATACTTACTCGATGCGTTATTGGATGCGTCTCGCACCGCTTCCTCGTGGTTTAAAAAATATTCTGGGACGAATGGCCGCCGCCCTCGGAGCAGAAAGCATCAAGCTAGGAATCAACGTCGGGAATGTCGTGACTGCGGGCTTCAAGCGCGCATGATTCGCGATGCGCGAAATGAGCGCCGGCCACGCCCCCCGTCAACCCGATGATTGATGCTGTAATTCGTTCGCTGCGAATCAACCGCTTCTTGCGCTTCCTGGTCGCCGGGGCTGTCAACACGCTGCTCGGTTTCGCCGTTTACAGTGCCGCAATCCTTTCAGGAACACCGACATGGCTGGCATTGTTGATCGGGTTGGTTGCTGGTGTTGCGTTCAACTTCGTCTCGACAGGCGGCTACGTATTTCGCGACACCGCGCTGGTCCGGTTGCCACGTTTTTTCTTTTGCTATCTGCTGGTGTATGGCGTGAACCTCCTGTTGCTTGGGTGGTTGTCCGAATGGATCCGGGGGGATTTGCTGCCGCAGGCAATCCTGTCGTTTCCAATGGCGGCATTTTCCTATCTGCTCATGGCGCGAATAGTGTTTGCTAAACCCGCTCCGGTTCAGGCCTCGGAGAAAGGTTGAGCCGGCTTTGGAAAATGGCCGCCGCATCCGGGTGGTGGCTCCTTCCGATGCTGCTTGCGACGCTGGTCGTGGGAGTTCGATTCTCGCAATATTTCTATTCGAGCACGATCGGCGACGACTACGCGTATTCCATGCCGCGACTTCTGGATGGCTACTACTGGTTTCGCAACAACGGAATCGTGCCGCAATGGTACACGCCGTCTTTTTGCGGCGGCATCGTCGCTTACGCAGATGCGCAATCGATGTATTACTCCGTGTTCCAGATCCTGGCCATCTTGTTCGGCCCCCGACACGCGATTTTTTCGGGCGTCATCCTGTATGGCGTCGCCGGGGGTCTCGGGATGATGTGGCTGTTGCGCGCAGGATTCAAGACGACGCCATTTGCAGCCGCGCTCGGCGGCGTCTTGTTCCTCTCGAATGGCTTCTTCTGGACGCGCGCGATGATTGGCCATCTGAACTGGGTCGAGATCATGCTGGCGCCTTTGGTCGCCGTACTCCTGCTGCAACGGGATCTGTTCGGTGTGCGACATGCCGGTGGAGTCATAGCCGGCCTCTTGCTCGCCTCGATCGTTTATGCGGGCGCCCTTCCAGCCATGTTGCCCGTGCTCCACGCTGCCGCTTTGCTGATCGCGTTTGCCATCGTGACCCAAAGCGATGTGGACTGGCGGGACGTGTGTCGCGGCGGCATGATTGCCACTTGCGTCTCCCTGTTGGTGTCGGCAAGCAAATTGGCCGCTGTCATGGCTTTCGCGCACAACTTTCCGCGCAACTACTACTCGTTACCCGGCTTCGACTCGGTCACTGCGTTGCTGAATGCCTTGGCCAGAAGCCTGTTTACACTTTCATTTGCCGAGGGGGACGAATTCGGCCAGGCGATCGTTAACAGCGCCGTCCCGATCGCTTCGCGTGAAGAATGGGATTTCAGCGTCGGCATCCTGCCCGTCCTGCTGGTCCTGTGGGCCATGCTTGGCGGTCGCGCCGGAGCTGCGAGGACGTGGGCCCTGAGCGGCCCCATCAGGAAGGTGGCGGCCCTCGCCGCCTTGGTCCTGCTGCTCGCGCCGATATTGATGAATTTTTATTCTGCAGGTTGGAACCTGTTTTTGAAATCGTTGCCGATCGTCGACTCGATGAGTTTGCTCGTGCGCTTCTGGTCCGTTTATATACCCGCGATCATCGTCGTTTCGGCCGTAATGGCCGACAAGGCCGGAGTCTTCGCGCGCTTTCCGGTCAAAGTGGCTTTAATTGCGTTCGTCCTGTTCTGGGCGGGCGCAAGGGACTGGGATAGCGGACTGGCGCTGGGCTATGATCCGGACAAGATCGAACACGCCTACCTCGATGCGAAGGCCGGAAGGACAACGCCGCGAATCGACTACATCGGGGTTTTCGTGAATGAGAAGGGCGAGGCGTTCTCTCCGGTCGGCCGCGACGATGTCATGACCGCGAATGTCTCGCAGTTGCGCTGCTACCAGCCCCAATTCGGCTATTACCTCGAGCGCTTCCCCGTGGGCGGACTGGCGGGAGGCTCGATCTATGCCGAAAAAAACGGCTTTCTCAACCTGAAAAATCCCGCTTGCTACTCGGAGGGCGTGGCAAATGGCTGCGAACCGGGGACGCATTTCCGGGTGTCCGAACTCGAATCGGCCCGGGCGTTTACGAGCTATAAATCCTATGCGCCGAAGTTCTCCCTCGGGCAGCGGCTCGCAAACGGTTTGAGCATAGCCACCGTTCTCGGCGCGTTGACTTGGCTAATACGCCTGACCTGGCGGCGAGCGCGCCCTCAGAACCCCACACGCCGCGAGTAGCGATGGCTCCGGCTGGCGTCCCTAAGGCGAAACGGATCGGTCCGGCCCCTGAGCGGCGCACCAATCCCGCCACACCCGGCGGTACAGAGCCTCCAGGTCTTGTACAAACCCCTCCTCGTCCATCAGTGGCGAGGCGATCATCCGCTTGCGCAATGCGACCCGCGCATCAGTCGACCACGCCTGTTTCGCTGCCAGGCCGCAGGCGATCGCGACGAACTCCTCAGGCGACTGAGCAATCAATTCCGGCAGTCCCACCGCGGTGAGCAGGCTGGCTGAACTGCGCGAGATCGGACGTCTGCCGGCAAGTGTCACCACAGGTACTCCCAGAAACAATGCGTCGCACGTTGTCGTCCCGCCGCTGTACGGCGTCGTATCGAGACAGGCGTCGACCTGCGCGTACAGGCGAAAGTAGTCCGCGTGAGGCACCCGCTCTATGAGATCGAATCTTGCGGGATCGATGCCGGCGCCGGAGAGTTTTCGAAAAAGTTTCTCGGTCGCACTGCCGGGCGGTACGTTAACCACTCGCAAGCGGGCCGCAGGCAGCGCTCGCAGTATCGCAATCCAGAGGCAAATGCTGGCCTCGGAGACCTTTGCAAACTGATTCAACATGCCAAAGGTGAATTCCCGCATTGTTTCATCCCGCGCCGCCGGCACGGCGCGCGCGGCCTCGGGCGGCCGAAAGCACCACTGGCTGCGAGGCATCCGGACAAGTCGTTCGGTGTACAGGGTCTCGCTCATGCCGGGCGGATCGGCGATCGGATCGGTAATGCGGTAGTCGACTTGGGTGATGCCGGTGGTGTTCATATAGCCGAGCCACGTCAGTTGCACCGGGGCAGCGCGACCGGCCATCACCACGAGGCGTGAACCGCTGGTGTGGCCGGCGAGATCCACCAACAGGTCGATCTGGTCATCCAATATTGCACCCGCAACGGCAGCGTCCGTCTGTTCGCGAAGATCCCGCCAGCCATCCGCGGCATCGATGATTCTCGCGGTCACCGCGTCGTGGTGTGGAGTGGACGAATAAGCGTAGACCTTTACCCGATCGCGCCGATGGCACGTGAATAAAAACTCGGTGAACCGCGCTACCGAATGCGCGCGGAAATCACTCGACAAATAGCCGATTTTGAGGACGCGCTCCGGGTCCGGAGTGTTGGCGAATCGGCGCGTCCAGCGCGGCGTTGCCTCTTCAATGCGGCGTCCGGCATTAAAGTGTTCGGCAAACAATCCTTCTGCGCTGACTTTATCTGAAAACCCGAGCGTGAATAGAAGTTCGCTCTGCGCCACCCAGGAGTGGGGAGCGCTTTGCGACGCCGCGCGAAGGGCGGCAACGGCCTCGTCTATCCTGCCCTGGTCGCGCAGAGTCGCGGCGAGCGCCGTCATCGCATTCGCGAACTCGGGATGGGTTGCCGGAATGTGGCGCAGCAGTCTTTCAGCTTCGTCCAGGCGACCCAGCCTGCGCAGCAGTACCGCGGCGTTGAAAAGCGCTCCGACGTATTGCTCACGCTGCGAAATCGCGGTTTCCAATGCCACCAGCGCCTCGTGATCGCGCCCTGTGGATTCGAGCGCTTCGGCCAAGCCGACCCACGCCTCCGGAAACTCGGGGCGCAATCGTAAAGCCGTACGAAAGGCCTGCTCCGCGCGTTGGGCATCGTCGAGGCCCAAGCGCGCAAGCCCAAGATTTTGGTGTGCGTTGACCAGAGATGGATCGAGCCGTATTGCTTCCTCATGCGCGTTCGCGGCGGCACGAAAATCCAGCGTGTTTTGCAACGCGATCCCCAGATTCATATAGGCAGCGGCCGACCCATGGTCAGCCTCGACAGCCTCGCGGAAGAGACGTTCCGACAGTTTGGGGTCACCGCCCGCCTCGGCGGCGATACCTGCTTCGATCAACTCGGAAACACGCGTGGCGTCAGGGTAAGCCTTAAGGCGCTCGGCGCCTTGGGCCTCGGACCGGGTGAACCTGCGCCTTAGCCAATTAGGCAGTGAAGGGCTCAATGGAACGCAGTGCTCCGACCATGGGGATGGGTCAAGTATAGGCGCACCGCGTATAATCTTCGCCAACGAACCGTGAGACAGGCGATGCGCATATGCTGAAATGGCTGGACTCCGTCGCGGCCGAAAAACAGGCCGATCACGCAGTCGAAGAGATCGAGCGCCTCGTTCCGCACACCGAACTGACGGGCGCTGCGGATATCCAGAAAAAACAGCTGCGGAAACTCGAGCGGACGATAAGCGACCACAGACGCCAATACGCTGCCGCTGGCTACAATATCTACCAGAAAGCAAAGTTCGCCAACCGGGTGAAATGGGCATTGCGCGACCGCGGCTATCCGGACGTTTTTATCGATTCGCTGGTGCGGCTGCTGATCATCTGAAGTCTATGGGGCTCGATATGCAGGCGCACGCTCTCGAACCACGAGCTATTCGGGCGCGAGCCGCAGAAGGTGCCAGCGTTGTCCGCGTCCTACAATAGCGACGGCCTCGCACAGACCCTCGTCGATTGTGGCATCGCCGCGGAAGAGTCAGGCGCAATTGCGGAAGCCTTGCGTTATTTCCGCGAAGCCGTAGACGCGGATCCAAAGTATGCGCGTGCCCGAATGTGCCTCGGAAACGCGCTCGAGGCCTCCGGCGAATCCGCCGCTGCAATTGAAGCGCACAAGCAGGCTATCGCGCTCGACCCGAACTACGCAGCAGCACATTACAACCTCGCTCTTGGCTATCTGAACACCGGCGCAATCGCGCAAGCCGAAGCCGCATTTCGATCCTCGCTTGCCGTGCAGGCCGAGTTCCCGGAGGCATGGGTCGGCTTGGCAGACGCGCTCGAGTTACTCGGCCGCGAATCGGAGGCGCTGGCGGCCTTGGATAGGGCAATCGGTCAACGCCGGGGCTACGTCGGCGCGCTTTTCAATTCCAGCATCTTGTTGCGCAAGATGGGCCGAATCGAGCAAGCGGAAGCACGGTTGCGCGAAATCGATCCAATGTCGCTTTTTTCTGCCGGTCGCCATGACGAAGCGGAAGCGATATCGCGGCAATTGACTCAAGCATGGCCGGATTTCAGCCTGGGCTGGAAGGTGTTGGGTGCGGTCCTGGCCGTCAAACGGCGTTTCGAAGAGGCCGCCTTCGCGATTGAACGAACCTTGGCGATCCTCCCGGCGGACGCGGAATCGCACCACAACTTTGCCATCGTTCTTCAAGCTCTTGCGCGATTGCCTGCGGCTGAAGCGAGCTACAGGCGCGCGCTCGCGCTCAAGCCGGACTACCACGAAGCGTGCAACAACCTGGGGAATCTGCTGCGAGGGCTCGGCCGATTCACGGAAGCCGAAGCGAGCTTCCGCAGGGCACTCGAACTCAGGCCGGATTTTTTCGAAGCGCACAGCGACCTCGGGATCGTATTGTCGGCCACTGGCCGGCCTTCAGAAGCGCTCGCCAGCTACCGCCGCGCTATCGATCTCAATCCCGGGTTCCATGTTGCGCACAACAATCTTGGTGCCGCACTGGTTGCACTTGGCCGGCTGTCGGAAGCGGAGGAAAGCTGCCGCCGCGCGCTTGAGTTAAAACCCGGCTATGGCGAAGGCCACGACAATCTGCTGTTTCTGTTGAACTATCATCCTGACAAAACGCCGCTGGAGGTTAATGCCGCGTACCAGGAATTCAATGCCGCTATGGGCCAGCCTCTGCGCTCCGAATGGCGCCCCCACGCCAATGATCGCGAACCTTCAAGGCGGCTGCGCGTAGGCTATGTATCGCCGGACTTTCGCAAGCACGCCGCCAGTCACTTCGTCGAACCTCTGCTGGACCACCACGACAGGTCCGGGGTCGAAGTTTTTGCCTACTCCGAGGTTGCAATTGAAGACGAAGTCACCTCGCGGATGAGATCCCGCGTGGGCTGCTGGATTTCGACGCGCGGCATGGACGATGCGCAGATGGCCGATCGCATTCGTGCAGACGAAATCGACGTCCTGGTCGACTTGGCCGGACACACACGCCATAACAGGCTGCTCGTATTCGCGCGCAAGCCGGCCCCGGTGTCGGTCACCACGATCGGCTTTGGCTATACCACCGGCCTGACAGCGATCGACTGGTTCCTTACTGACAAGATCGTCGTCCCGGAAGGGGCCGAAGACATGTTCTCCGAACGGCCGTGGCGTATTTCCCTTTGCCAGGTTTACCGACCAGCCGGGGAAATGGGGCCGGTAAGCGCCCTGCCCGCCCTGAAGTCCGGCCATGTCACGTTCGGAACCCTGACGCGCGCCGCGCGCGTCAATCACCGCGTCATCCGCGTTTGGTCGGCCATTTTGCGGCGTGTTCGAGGATCGAGACTGCGCATCGACAGCCTGGATTTCAGGGACACCGGCCTCTGCGAGAGCCTGGCCCGGCAGTTTGCCGCTCATGGCATCGCCCGGGAGCAACTCGAGTTCGGGTTCCACAGCCCTCCGTGGGATGTATTGCGCGAGATCGACATCAGCCTGGATTGCTTCCCGCAGAACTCCGGCACCACTTTGTTCGAAAGCCTCTACATGGGCATCCCGTTCATCACACTGAAGGATCGCCCTTCGCTCGGACGGCTGGGTGCGAGCATCGCGGCAAACGTAGGGCACGCGGAGTGGATCGCGGCCACCGAGGACGAGTATGTCGAAAAGGCGGTCGGCCTGACTGACGATCTGCAGCGACTGTCGATTGTTCGCGCAAGTTTGCGTGGCGAGATGCGGGTGAGTCCCTTGATGGATGAAATCCGCCACGTCCGCGAAGTGGAAGCAGCCTATCGTGGGATGTGGCGTCGCTGGTGCGCGCAATAGACATGGCAAAAGGGTGGTTTAAAGGCATTTTCGATCCACCTCGTCCGCAAGTCGATTTGCAACAGGGGACTGCCGATCTGCGCGAACTCTTCGCGCAAGCAATTGCTTCGCACCAGGCGGGGCGGTTGGAAGAGGCAAAGGCCGGATACGAGAGGATTTTGGGAATGCAGCCGGATCATTTTGATGCGCTGCAACTGTCCGGCGTGATTGAGTACCAGCTGGAACGGTATGCCGACGCCGCGAAGTTGATAGGGAAGGCGATAGAGGCAAATCCGAATCTGGCGCCGCCGTATTCGAACCTTGGTCTGGCCCTTCAAAAACTCGGACGCCCACAGGAAGCGCTTTCCAACTATGACCGCGCTCTTGCGCTGCAGCCCGACTATTTCGAAGCTCTACTGAACCGCGGCAACACACTCCGGGAACTGGCTCGCTTTCAGGACGCCGTGGACAGTTACGACAGGGCGATCGCCGCCAGGCCGAATCATGCGGAGGCCCTCAACAATCGAGGGCTCGCGCTTGGCGAGCTGAGAAGACTCGAAGAAGCGCTCGCCAGTTTAGACAGCGCGCTTGCAAGCAGGCCCGGCTATGTCGACGCACTCAATAATCGAGGGACGATCCTTTGCGGCTTGAAGCGCTTCGAGGAAGCGCTCGCTGCCTTTGACCGCGCGATTGCGCTCGAATCCGATCGTGCCCAAGCCCACAACAACCGCGGAGCTGCCCTTGGGGGGCTGCTGCGGCACGAGGAAGCCCTTGCCAGCTACGGCCGGGCGCTTGCCTTGGAACCCGGCTATGCCGAAGCGCATTACAACCACGGCGTTGCCCTCAGCGCACTGAAAAAGCACGATGCTGCGCTCGCAAGCTACGACCGCGCCCTCGACCTCAAGCCCGACTACGCGGAGGCACTCAATGCCCGCGGCACGACACTCCGAAACCTGGCACGACACCCGGAAGCACTCGCCAGCTATGACCGCGCGATTGCAATCCGGCCCGACTTTCCGGAAGCACTGGACAATCGCGGCATCGTCCTGGCGCTTCTGGCGCGCCACGAGGAAGCGCTGGCCAGCCATGAAGAGGCCCTCCGCCTCCGGCCGGAGTTCCTCGAAGCGCTCAGCAACCGGGCCGCAGTCCTTCGCGAGACCGGAGAGCGATGCGCCGCAATCGAAGGCTTTCGCCACGCGGTCCGTGTGGACCCGAAATCGTTGGCGCTCCGGTTCAAACTGCTCATGGCCGGTATCCCCATCCTTGCGAATGGCGCACACGAGATCGAGTCATCGCGCTCGCAATTTCTCGAGGAAGTCCGGATGTTGGAAACATGGTCTTCGTCGAACTTCAATGACGACGAGCAGCAGGCAGTTGGTGCCATGCAGCCATTCCACTTGGCCTATCAAGAGGAAAACAATCGCGAAATGCTGGGGCGGTATGGGAGGCTGTGCTCCAAATTGATGGCGCGATGGCAGCTAAGGAACAAGATTCCCATTGCGGCGCGGCTCGCCCCCGGCCTCTCAAAAATGAGATTAGGGATCGTTTCGGCCCACGTACACAATCACTCGGTGTGGAATGCAATTGTGAAGGGCTGGCTGCAACAGATCGACAGAAGCCGGTTTGAAATCGATGTCTTTCACCTGGGTAACGGACACGACGAAGAAACCGACTTTGCGATGGCCAATTGCCACCGGTTCCACAGCGGCGACAAGAGCCTGATTGCCTGGGCGCAATCGATAAGCGAGAGGCAATTGGACGTATTGATCTATCCCGAGATCGGAATGGACATTACGACCCCCCGCCTGGCAAGCATGCGCCTGGCCCCCGTCCAGATTGCCGCCTGGGGCCATCCAGAAACCACGGGGATTCCGACGATCGATTATTACTGGTCGGCCGAGTGCTTTGAAGCACCGGAATCCCAGGAGTGCTACACAGAAAAGCTCGTCCCGCTTCCCAATCTCGGTTGTTATTACACTCCGGAAAACGTCGCGACAGTGGAAACAAATCTTGGTGAGTTGGGGGTCGACACCGGATCGCCGGTTTTCATTTGCCCCGGGACTGCATTCAAATATGCGCCACAGCACGATCAGGTGTTCGTTGATATTGCAAGGCAGCTCGGAGACGCCCAGTTCGTATTTTTCACTTTCGAATCGGTTCCTTTGCTGAGCAAACGGCTGCTTGAGCGCCTGTCGAAAGCCTTTGAAGCCGCGGATCTCGACTGTTCGAAGTTCGTCGTGTTCCTACCGTGGCAGAAGAAAGCCGGTTTCTACGCCATCCTGCGGCAGGCGGACGCTTTCCTCGATACGCTCGGATTCTCCGGATTCAACACTGCGATGCAGGCGATCGAATGTGGCCTCCCCATCGTCACGCGCGAGGGGCGGTTCATGAGAGGCAAGTTTGCGAGCGCGATCCTGAAACGAATGAAGCTCCGGGAACTGGTGGCCGATAGCGACAAATCGTATGTTGACATCGCAGTCAGGCTGGCTCGCGACCGGGCATTCAACGCCGCTGTGCGGGAAAAAATCCGGGCTTCGAGGCCGATTCTCTATCGCGACTCCGCTCCAATTCGCGCGCTGGAGGATTTCCTGATCGGCCTGAAGCCCGACCGCGCACTTTGAATGGACGCAAGCGTCCCCTTTGGCGATGCAGGAATGCCGTTTCAGGCCTGGAGATGACCAATTGCGCGCCGGGGTGACGCGTTTGGACAAGACGACTGCAGAAATGCCGGGAATTTTAGGCAGTGGTTCACGTTTTTGGCTCCTGACCGGAGGTATGGATCTTGCTCTTATGAGTTGCGCGAGTCGTATCGCCACTGCAGCAACCCTCACGTTTTGCCAATAGCTTTTAAAGGAGCAACAAATGAAACGAGTACAACAAGGCTTTACGCTGATCGAACTGATGATCGTCGTCGCGATTATCGGCATCCTGGCGGC
>JANMDK010000338.1:0-6232 GCA_031376265.1 Pseudomonadota bacterium | reverse complement strand
CGCGCCGGGTCAGCTCGATCGGGTTGCCGATCCTCGGCTCGATCACCCGCTTGCTGATGCCGGACCAGTCCTGCTGCACGGCGTACTCCCACAACATGCCTACGAAAAGCTTGTAGATGCGCAACTCGCGTGCCCCGATCTGCGGCGCGGTGCCCATCGATGAGCGGGACATCGAGGGATTTGCGAGCTTGCCGAGGTAGGGCTGGAGGGTCTTGAGGAGAGAAGGGGTTTCCAGCCGGTTGAGGAAAGGTTGCAGAGTAGGACGCCTAAGCCAGAGCCGGCGCACAGCACGAAATTGCGGATCCTTGGGGCTCGTGACCAGCCAGTTGAAATAGTTCTGCGCAAGCGTGCGCTTGAGGTTCTCCAAGCCGAGCTCGTCGAGCATCGCCTGGTTGATATCGTTTATGTCCGTCCAGAATCGCGAAGGCCGGTAGATTTCCGGGCCGGCCGCAACCTCGCTGAACATTTGACGGAGCGATTCGCCGGCGCTTTCGCTGGGTCGCTGAATTTCGTCTTCAGTAGGCAATGGCAGTTGCATGCGATCAGGCTGTACTCCGGCTAAAGGCCGGATCGATCGGGTGATTGGCTTCCAGCGTGCCGCCGCGCGCGGGTCGTCCCTGCGGCATGCGGCTGGCTACTCGCTGATCTCGCGCAAATATGAGAAACTTACGCATTGAATTTTAAGGCGAATTTTACCACCAACCCTGCCTCGGCATCTCGATGTGGGCAAGCAGCGGGTTGGATTTACCAACCTCAATCGTGAACAGCATCGCTCGTGCCGGACGCACCTCGCATGAGCCGGAGTTCGAAATTTGATCTTTGTTCCCGCGCCCCTGGCCGGCGCCTTCGTTGTCGAACTCGAACGCCTTGAAGATGACCGTGGATTTTTCGCCCGCTCTTTCTGCCGCGAAGAGTTCGAAAAGCATGGCCTGAACCCCGAAATCGCCCAATGCAACGTTTCGTTCAATCCCAGGCGCGGCACCTTGCGTGGCATGCATTTCCAGGCCGAACCGCACGCGGAAGACAAGCTCGTCCGGTGCACGCAAGGTGTCATTTGGGACGCAATCGTCGACCTGCGCACCGGTTCCCCGAGTTACGCAAAGTGGTTTGGCGTGGAGCTGAGCGCCTCGTCGAGGCGGGCCCTCTACATTCCGAAAGGCTTCGCGCATGGGTTCCAGACCTTGAGCGATGACGCCGAGGTCTTGTACATGATGGCCGAGTCCTTCCATCCGAACTGCGCGCGGGGAGTTCGCTGGAACGACCCGGCGTTTGCAATCGAGTGGCCGATCGCCGATCCGCTCATCTCGGATCGCGACCGTGCGTTTCCGCTTTTGTCGGCTTAGTCGATGCGAATCCTGCTGATCGGGCGAACCGGCCAACTTGGCGGCGACCTGCTGCGAAACAACACAGTTCACGAAATCATTGCGCCCGAACGGGCCGCGCTCGATGTGATCAATCCGGACCAGGTGCGTGCAGCGCTGCGCGAATACAATCCGGCCTTGGTGATCAATTGCGCGGCATTCCACAATGTCCCGCTCTGCGAGCAGCAGCCGGACCAGGCATTTCGCGTCAACTGCGTGGCCATGCGGGACCTGGCAATCGCCTGCCGCGAAGCGGACACTCGCCTGGTCACGTTCAGCAGCGACTATGTCTTTGGCAGCGATCGCAGGGAACCGCATGTCGAAAGCGCGCCGCCCCATCCGTTGCAGATCTATGGGATTTCGCGGCTTGCGGGTGAGCACGCGGTACTGTCTTCGGCGCCGGGCCATGGGATCGTAATTCGCACTTGCGGTCTCTATGGCCAATCCGGCGCCAGCTCGAAGGGCGGCAATTTTGTCGATGGGCGGGTCGCCGATGCGCTTGCCGGCAAAACGATCGAGATGGCTTGCGAGCAGGTCGTGAGCCCGACCTCGACGGATGACCTCAGCCGGGCGGTATTTGACCTCATCGTCCATCCCGCGGCGGGTCCCGGGATCTATCATTTGGTGAACTCAGGCGCCTGCTCCTGGTACGAATTCACGTGCGAAATCGTCCGTTGCATTGGAGGCACCGCGAATGTCGTCCCGGTCGACCGGGGCGGCCAGACCCAGGGCATGCGTCGCCCACTCTTTTCCGCCCTGGCCAACGTGCGCGCGAGTTCACTTGGCATCGCCCTGAGACCGTGGCAGGACGCGGTGGCTGCGTACTTGCGGGCCAAGTATCCTCGGGCGGCCTGAAATGCCGGAATTGGCGGTCGTCCACCTGGTCCGGAAGAAGAACGGTCCGGCTCCGCTCAAGCGGTTCCTCGACTCACTTGCCGCGCATCCGGCTGGGACGCCTTACGAGCTGGTGATCCTCTACAAGGGCTTTGTCCGCAGTCTGCCGGAATACGATGCCTTATTGGAAGGTACTCCCCATCGCAAGCTGTTCATTCCGGATAACGGATTCGATATCACCGCGTACTTCGAAGCGGCCCGGCGGCTGGATGAGACTCGCTTCTGTTTTCTCAACTCATACAGCCGCATCCTTGCCGACGGATGGCTCGAGAAGCTCGCCCGCTGGAGCAGCGCCGAAGAGGTGGGGCTGGTGGGTGCTACCGGCTCGCTCCAAAGCATTGCAGGCGGTTACACACGCGAGCAGCGCCAGCTTCAGTCGATGCCGCCCGTCGCGCGGACATGGACGCGCATCGGGCGCGCACTCCGGGACAAGCGCCCGCACGCGATGGCGCAAAGGGGGTTGCGGGTCGCGTTGCGGCTTGCCGGCGTATGGCGACCCTCCCGGGATTTTCCCGCGTTCCCAAACCCGCATTTGCGCACCAACGCATTCGTGGCTTCCCGCGAGGTGCTGCAGCGAATCCGCCTGGGTCCGCTTCGCATGAAATTGTCGGCGTACAAGTTCGAAAGCGGAAAAGAGAGCCTCACGAACCAAGTACGTGAGCTTGGGCTGCGCGTGCTCGTCGTCGGACGCGACGGCAAGGCGTACGACCCCGAGCATTGGCACCAGTCGAATACTTTCTGGCAGTCGCAGGAGGAAAATTTGCTGGTGGCGGACAATCAGACCGAGCTGTACCTGTCCGCAGATCCGGAGAAGCGCGCCGAACTGGCCCAATATGCCTGGGGCGAGCACGCCCGGCCTGCCTGATCGATGCCGACGACCGAGAAGATGCAGGAAAGTAACCTAGCCTTGTGCGGCGCGTGTGGAGGCGAAATGCTTCCTTGGATGGCGGTGCGCGACTACAACCGGAGAATTTCGGAGGAATCTTTCAGGTATTCGCGATGCCGGAAGTGCGGGCTCGTTTCGTTGCAGAACGTGCCGCCGGACCTCGGCCCTTTCTATGACTCCGAGTATCACCTCGTGCCTGCGTCCGAGCGTGATCTGGAGGCAGGTGTAGCGCACGAGCAGTACAAGATCGATCTCGTCCGGCAATTCGTTTCTTCGGGCCATCTGCTCGAAATCGGTCCTTCGTGGGGCGCGTTTTGCATGCTTGCCAAGCGGGCCGGATTCGCGGTCGAGGCGATCGAAATGAACCCGGTCTGCTGCGAATTTCTCGAATCGCGAATCGGCGTTCGCGCCATTTGCCGTAATGATGAAGCCGCAGCGCTTGCTGAAGCTACGCCGCCAGACGTGATCGCGGCCTGGCATGTACTGGAGCATCTTCGCGATCCCTGGCGGCTTCTCGATGCGGCCGCGGAGCGGTTGGCGGCCGGAGGCGCGCTTGTCCTGGCATTGCCGAACCCGGGGGCGTTGCAATTCCGCCTCCTCGGCCGCCGATGGGTGCACGTGGATGCGCCGCGCCACCTTCACCTGATCCCGCCGGAAGTCCTGCGCAAGCGCGCGGAAGCGGCCGGGCTGCGCGAGGAGCTCTGCACCACCATCGACGCTGGCAGCCTTGGATGGAACGGGTTCGGCTGGACCCACACGTTGCAGAATCTCGCGACCGGAAGCTTCTCCAGGCGCGTGCTTCACTATGCCGGGCGCAAAATCGGTTCGGCCGCGTCGGTCATCGAGAGCCGGGAAGGCGTCGGAAGCGCATATACCTCTGTTTTCCGCAAGCCGGGATGAAATTCTCGATCCTGCTGCCGACGCGCAATCGGCTCGAACTCCTGCTGATGGCGATCGAATCGGTCCGCTCCCAGGACTATGCAGACTGGGAGATCGTGATTTCGGACAACGCTTCGGACACGGACGTTGCGGCAGCGGTAGCGGGGCTCGGCGACGAGCGCATACGCTTACGCAGGTTCGAGCAGCTCGTGCCGGTGACCGACAACTGGAACGCTGCACTCGAGCTTGCGACAGGCGACTACTGCATCATGCTGGGGGACGACGACGTGCTTGTCCCTGGCAGCCTGACGAAAGTCCACCGGCTGCTGATCGAATGGGAGAGCCCGGACGCCGTCTATGCTCAAGCACACCAGTACGCCTACCCTGACGTGGTCCCGGGCCATTCCGCCCCGTTCGTCCAGACCGGATACAACGCTTTCCTCGAAGGCGTCAGCCGGCCGTTCAGGCTGGAGCCGCGTATCGCGCGCGAAATGGCGCAGGCCGCAATGGAATTTCGAATCCTCTATGGGTTCAACATGCAGCATTTCGTCTTCAGCCGGCGACTCGTAGGTCGGCTGAAGCCGAGAGGCCCGTTCTTCCAGTCACCCTACCCCGACTACTACGCGGCGAACGCGTTGCTCTTGTCAGGCGGTTCCATCGTTGCGACGCCGGACCCGGTCTGCATGATCGGGATCAGTCCCAAATCGTTCGGGTTCTATTACGTCAACGCAAAGGAAAGCGACGGAGTGGCCTTCCTGCACAACGTGGTGGCGGCCGACATTGCCGAACGGCTGCGCGGTGAGATCGTTCCCGGCACGAACATGAACGACTCGTGGCTTTGTGCGATGGAGACCGTGAAGCGCAATTTCCCCGAGGCTGGTGCGCGCGTGGCTTACGCGCGCTATCGGCGCCTGCAATACCAGGCAATCCTCGGTTCGGGCGACCCGGGCAGGCACTGGCTCTTGTTCAGGAGCATGCGGATTTGGGAAATTGTTGCCTATGGGTTGGTCGCTGTGATGTACACCGCGGCTCGGCTCCTGCCGCGCGCATTGTCCGCGCGCTTGCGGGACGCGATCAGCCATGCGCTCTTCAGTCGATCGCCGAGGTTCGACCCGCGCATGGAAGAGGTTGCCTATCGCGACATTCTCCAGGCGGCGCGAGCGCATGCCCGCTGAAGGGCAACTGCTGGTTAGTGTCTGCATCCCCGTCCATAACGATGCCGGCGTGGTTGGCGATGCGCTTCGATCAGCGATGCGGCAGGAGTACTCTCCGCTGGAGATCGTCGTCGTCGACAACTGTTCCACGGACGACACGATGCGAATCGTTGCCGAGGTATCCGGCGGGGACAGCAGGGTCCGTATCATCCGGAATGCCGAGAACATCGGCATGGCGCGCAACTTTAGCAAGTGCATCAAGGAAGCGGCAGGCACGTTTGTGATGTTGCTTTGCGCCGACGATGTGCTTGAGGACCGATGCATCGAGAAGCTGGCTTGCGCACTGAAAGAACATCCGCGTGCAGCGCTGGCCGCCTGCGGACGTATATTCACCGATGCTTCGCTAAAGCCCGAGCGTACTCTCCAGGCGCGCAAGAGCACTCAGGAAGTGAGCTCGCAATCGTTATCGCGAGAATGCTTTTCGCATGGCAACCATATTGGCGAGCCCAGTGCGGTCCTGTTTCGCCGGGCGGTGGCAGCGCGGGGATTCGATTCTCGATACAGCCAGTCTCTAGACCTGGAAATGTGGCTTCACTTGCTCGAAAAGGGGAGCGCAGTGCTTATTCCGGACCCGCTGTGCAGGATTCGCCAGCACGAGGGGCAGGCGACGCGCAGGAACATACGAAGCGGGCGCATCGTAAGCGACAAGCAACTGCTTTTCCGCCAATATGCCGCGAAGCTCGAGGCCTCGTT
Organism: Pseudomonadota bacterium; assembly: GCA_031376265.1. GTDB lineage: Bacteria > Pseudomonadota > Gammaproteobacteria > Burkholderiales > SG8-39 > SZAS-79. Next base: position 305 of record JANMDK010000338.1, on the reverse strand, counting down.
AACGCCAACGGAGAAGCTCGCATGGGATGCCCGCATGGCATCCAGCGTCGCCCGCACTAGGGCTGCGGGCGGTGCGCTGGAGATAGGCCAGCTGACCGAGCTTTTCTATCCGCGATTTTTTTCGCTTCTGCTGCGTCCTCTGGCCGGAATGGGCTGGAGGCTTCGCTCCATTTTCGGGCCTCAGCGGCTGTAACGGTCCTCGAATCGCACGATGTCCTCTTCGCTGATCCGGTCGCCCGACTGGACTTCGATGAGATGGAGCGGTTCCTCGGTGGCATTTTCAAGGCGATGCGATTCGCCTAGTG